>NZ_AZUQ01000001.1:2571213-2892615 GCF_000527155.1 Haloglycomyces albus DSM 45210
TGGGGGAGCGTACGTGGTGGCCACGGCGTCTACGGACGGAACCGAGCCATTCCGGTCCGGACCGGAAGTCGGAAACCTCGTCCGAATTGGCGGAGTTGCGAGCATAATGTGGTCATAGGCGGGGAAGAGCTGCCGCATGTCCTTGCAGTTCACCCCGCCGCCCGAGGGGTACATCCGAGGTGGGCACGGGGGTGCTGAACAGCGATGGTGTAGTGACCGATGACGATAACCGCGCAGACGGCGACCCTGTTCGCAGTGGTTTCATCAGTGTTGTTAATTTAGGGCCGTTGAGGCCGAAATCGGGTCATGGCAGGAAATGAGCGGAAATTTCGCTTGTTAAGTGTCTTCCACTTAATGCCTGAGCCTCGTAAACTTGAAATATCCACTGAAGGGGTAACCTTTTGGTGAACGTTACTGATTTTCGACCGGAGACCGCCACAGTGGTACGAGGTTGGCAATCAGCGACTGGTGAACCGGTTGGATCGACACGCTACAGGAGGAGTGCCATGCCGCTCTCCGAACACGAACAAAGGATCTTCGACGAAATCGAGCAAAACCTGTCGGAGGACCCCCAATTCGCGTCCGCGGTACGCGCCTATGACCCGACACGGGTGACTCGAAAGAAGCTGATCGCGTCGGCGTTGATCAGCCTGCTTGGTTTGGGCGTTGTGATCGGCGGAGTCATCGCGGGTTCCGGCGAACTGTGGATTACGCTGACCGGCGCGATCATCATGTTCGGCGGTCTGGTGTTCGCCCTCTGGACACAACGCAAGGGTTCGACGGGCAAGCTGTCAGTGGTAGACACCGACGGTAACCGTCGTCCGGCTCCAAAACCGAGCAAGGGTCCCAAACCGGACGGCTTCACTACTCGCATGGAAGAAAGGTGGCGGAGACGTCGCGAAGACGGTGGGATGTTTTAGCGGCCGACCGTCGCGAGCTCGCAGCGGGGGTCGATTCCGACCCATCGGCACCGAGCGGTGATGGCCGGGCGGCGATGTCGTACTCGATCGGCGTTGATCAGCCATCCGGCCACGTGACCGGTCAACCGCGGTACTGCGGAGTGCGGGTCCGTCTCGATCAGGTTTGAGGCGCGATCGCATTCTGTCGATCGGTCATAGACGTTTGTGGTGCGGAAACCAAACCAGTCTCGTGTCGGCTGGTCTCTTACCAAGGGTTCACGAGCGCACCGGAAGATGTAAATATGGGGGTGACCGCGTTGGTCACCCCCATATAACGTCCTGCGTGCGGCCGACGGATTTACTTTCCGCGCAACATGGCCCGACGGGAGCCCTTGGCGGCGTTCGCACTGTTCGGCATGGGTCCTTTCGGCATGCTCATGCCCATCCCGAGGGCGTCCAGACGACGGGCCACCTGGTTGGCCTCTTTGCTGGAAATGTTGGGTGGCAGTTTCCGCATCGCTTTACGTAGTTCTTTGACCGAGATGTCGTCATTTCCGGATTCACCGACCATGAAGGTGTAGATCGGCGTGGAGCCGACGACACGTGACAGCCGCTTTTTCTCTTGCCCAAGAAGCTTGCGGACTTTGCCGCCGCCCTCCGCCAAGAGGACCACCCCGGGTTTTCCGACAGCGCGATGCACGAACTGGGTCTGCGACACTGCGGCGACTCCCGCCTTGATGTGCCATCCCCGCATGTTCTGGATCAGTGCGTAGGCGGCTCCGGGTTGATCGACCGCCTCGTTGTCCACGACCTTCTGGGTACGCACATTGAGAATGATCAACGCTGCCAGAAGTGCGATGAAGAATGAAGACGCGAACCAGAAGGGGGACCAACTTGCGAACACCACCAAAGCGGCGACGGCCAAGAACGGCAACAGCAGAGCGATTGCTTCGGCCGGCATGAACCATTTGTCCCGCTTGGCGGTGAACTTGATGGCCATCCCGATGGTCTTCAGTTTGTCTTTAAAGGTTTCTTTCTGCTGTTGCTTCGCCATAATCCCAGTCTACGTCAGGTCTCTCGTGGTCGTGTCGGCCGCGTGGCGTTTAACCTGGCGTTCAATGCCCCTCACTGTGGCAATGTGCCGGTTCCGTCACGGACTCCCATCATCGCCTGCCGAGCCCGATACGTGCCACCCGTACGGTGGTGAATCGTCGCTCATCGCGCGAGGGGAGCCATCGGCACGGCCTAGTCCGTGCCGATCAGGCGCGCCCTGTCCTCGACTCCGCTCCGGCTGCGGCAGGATCGGAGTTTCGTACAGGTCAGGTGTATTTTACGCGGCCGCCTGTTCCCGAGCTTCCATGGCCTCCTTGTAGAGACGCCCGGCGCGATAGGAGGACCGCACCAGGGGACCGCTCATGACGCCCGAGAAGCCGACTTCTTTGGCGAAATCCGACAACTCGATGAATTCCTCCGGTTTGACCCAGCGGTCCACCGGGTGGTGGCGTTCGGTGGGACGGAGGTACTGCGTGATCGTGATCAGCTCGCAGCCGGCGTTGTGGAGGTCGCGGAGGGCCTGTTCGATCTCGTGGCGCTCCTCGCCCATGCCCAGAATCAGGTTCGACTTGGTGACCAGGCCTTCCTCGCGGGCCTTGGTGATGACGCCGAGGGACCGGTCATAGTCAAACGCCGGGCGGATGCGTTTGAAGACCCGGGGAACCGTCTCGACGTTGTGTGCGAGCACTTCCGGGCGGGAGGAGAAGACTTCGGCCAGTTGATCGGGTTCGGCGTTGAAGTCGGGGATGAGAAGCTCGACGCCACAGCCGGGGATGGCGGAGTGGATCTGACGTACGGTTTCGGCGTACAGCCACGATCCGCCGTCGTCCAGGTCGTCTCGCGCCACGCCGGTGACGGTGGCGTACCGCAGCTCCATCTTCCGGACGGACTCGGCGACCTTGAGCGGTTCGGTTTTGTCCAGCGGTGACGGTTTACCGGTGTCGATCTGACAGAAGTCGCAGCGGCGCGTGCACTGTGAGCCACCGATAAGGAAGGTGGCCTCACGGTCTTCCCAACATTCGTAGATGTTGGGACAGCCCGCTTCCTGACAGACGGTGTGCAGTCCTTCGCTTTTGACGAGGGAGCGCAGTTCGTTGAATTGAGGCCCGGTTTTCGCCTTGACCTTGATCCAGGACGGTTTTCGCTCGATCGGGGTCTCGGCGTTGCGGGCTTCGATCCGTAGCATTCGGCGTTCTGGTTTTGGAGAACTCACCCCTCCACCGTAACCCGAAACAGTGATGGAGGTCTGTGCCCTAACCGTGATTAGGATCGCTCTTGAACCGTTGTTACCTGCCGGTATCGAGCAACGTCAGCTCAAAGGGGATCGGCGCCGGGGTGTCGATACAGGTTGTGGAGACCAGTGCCTGCGCTGTGAGCGGAGTCCTCGGCGCTCGTCCGTTGAGGTGGGATGTATCGGTGCCTTGGTCTAATGGAGTGACGGAGAACGGGACGAGCATCGCCGGGAGGGCACATTGGAACTGGTACACCAGGGCAAGGTACGAGACGTTTACGCCGACGGCGACGATCTGATCCTGGTCGCGTCCGACCGCGTCAGCGTCTACGACGTCGTGCTGCCGACGCCGATTCCGGATAAAGGGAAACTGTTGACGCAGCTGAGCCTGTGGTGGTTCGAACAGTTGGCCGACGTCATCGACAACCACATCGTGTCCGCCGAGGACGTGCCGCCCGAATTTCGCGGCCGTGCCGTCCGCGTGCGGCGATTGCGAATGTTGCCGGTGGAGGCGATCGTCCGCGGCTATCTCACGGGTTCGGGTCTCGCCGATTATCAAAAGACCGGTTCGGTCTGCGGAATCGCTCTTCCGCAAGGTCTTATGGAAGCGTCCCGGCTAGCCGAGCCGATTTTCACCCCTACCACGAAAGCCGCTGTCGGGGAACACGATCAGCCGATCGATTTCGCGTCTTTGCGAGAGACGGTGGGCGTTGACCTGGCGGAACGAATTCGGGAACGCACCCTCGAGATTTACCGCCGGGGTGCCGCGACGGCATGGGAGCGTGGCATCGTCATCGCCGACACCAAACTGGAATTCGGTCTCGACGATAATGATCGCCTGGTACTGGCCGATGAACTGCTCACTTCGGACTCCTCGCGTTTCTGGGACGCCGCCGAATGGAAGGAAGGGCACAGGCAGGCCTCGTTCGACAAACAGAATGTACGCGACTGGATTCGGTCGACCGGATGGCAACCGGGCGATGAGGTTCCCGAGATTCCCACACATGTCGTATCTCTGACACATGACAAGTATGTAGCCGCATATGAGCGTATAACCGGGCTCCCGTGGCGTGGATGATCGCGTTGGGGCGTAGTATGGCGGTGTTTGCCGCTGTGGGACTGTAGAATGCGAATCAGCTCTGCCCCTCCCCGAGCTGTTCGGGTGAAGACGAGGTTCGCGCTTGCGTCATGGCTCCATATGTGCCCCAGGCGAAGAACCAGCGATTTGTGGAGGAAATATGTGTGGCTTCGTGGTGAAGATCGGTCGGAACGCGCCCAATGATCGGGTCCGCTTTGAGGAGAATCTGGGCCTGATTCACCACCGCGGGCCCGACGAGACGGACGTCAAGGAAACGGCGGATACGGTCCTGTGGGGATTCCAGAGGCTTTCCATTATCGACGTCGATACCTCACACCAGCCGATGACCCGAGGTGATGGCAAGTACACCATTACTTTCAACGGTGAAATCTACAATTACGTTGAGCTTCGTGAAGAGCTCATGGAACGCCACGGTCTGGAGTTTGAAACCAAGGGCGACACCGAGGTGATTCTGGCGGGATATGAGGCGTGGGGGCCCGACGTTCTGCAACGTCTGCGCGGTATGTTCGCCTTCGTCATTTACGATCGCGACGCCAACCTGATGTTCGTCGCTCGTGACCAATTTGGAATCAAGCCGCTGTACTGGACCTATGAAGACAGCGATATCTGGTTCTCCTCGGAGAAGAAGGCGCTGCCCGGACGCGGTTCCCGGGATGACGTCGATCCCCGTCAGGTCGGCCACTACGTGACCTACCAGTATCCACCGGAGCCGGGAACGATGCACAGTTCGATTCGGCGTCTTGAGGCCGGGCACTACGCACTGTTCCGCCCCGGAGCGGAGATGCGACCACAACGTTACTTCCGCCCCATGTTCCATCCCAAGCCCGTCGGAAACGTCGAGGCCCTGCATGAGGAGATCGCCGAGGCTCTGCGCGATTCGGTGCGGATGCACATGCGCTCCGACGTGCCGGTGGGGGCCCTGCTTTCCAGCGGAATCGACTCGAATGCCATCGTGGCCCTGTCGCGGGAGATCAATCCCGATATTCTGACTTTCACCGCGTTCTTCGACGGCCTCGACGCCGATCCCAATCTTCCCGATGAACTGACCGTGGCGCAGCAATCGGCCTCGGAACTGGGCGTCCGCAATATTCCCGCGCCGGTGACGTTCCAGAACGTCATGGCGGAGTTGCCGCGCATCGTGTGGCATTTGGACGATCCGGTGGCCGATCCGGCCATTGTTCCGCTGTACTTCGTGACCAAGACCGCCGCCGAGAACGTAACGGTCGCCCTCGGTGGCGAAGGTGCGGATGAGCTCTTCGGAGGCTATACGATTTATCGGGAACCGCACTCGTTGAAGTCCATCAGCAAGCTGCCTTCGGGTGCGAAGAACATCTTGAATCGGGCCTCGCACGCCCTTCCTTCGGGAGTGAAGGGAAAGAGCTTCCTGGAACGCGGCACCATGGAGTTGGAAGACCGCTTCATCGGTAACGCCAAGATCTTCACCGGTGCCGAAAAGGAGGGCATTCTCCGTTCCCCGGCCGAACACTACCGTTCGGTGACGGACGAACTGTGGGAGGAGACGGCTCACCTCGATCCGACTTCCCGCATGCAGTACGTCGACCTGCACACCTGGATGCGCGGTGACATCCTTGTCAAAGCCGACCGCATGTCCATGGCTCACAGCCTGGAAGTGCGGGTTCCCTTCCTGGACAAACGCGTCTGGGAGATCGCCGAGCGGATACCGGTGGAACACCGCCTGCAGGGCGGGCAGACGAAGGTGGCGTTGCGCCAAGCGGTCAAGCGGATCGTTCCGCCCGCGATCGTGGAGCGTCCCAAGATGGGTTTCCCGACCCCGTACCGTCAGTGGCTCGCCGGCCCCATGTTCGATTGGGTCGATCAGCTGTTCGCACAGAGCCAGGCCGGGCATCTGCTCAATTTGGACTATGCCCGTCAGATGCTGCGAGACCACCGCGAAGGCAACGGCGACCACGCGCGCAAAGTCTGGACGGTCATGATCTTCTGCATTTGGTACAGCCAGTTGGACGCCCGCGCGGCGGGACAAGACGCTCACGAACCCGCGGTGATGTAGGGGGCGATCATGAAGCATGAGTACGATTTGACCGTCACGTGGACCGGAAACACCGGTGAGGGAACACGCAGCTATCGTTCCTTCGAGCGTGACCACACGATAGCGGCGGCCGGGAAACCGACGCTGCGGGGCAGTGCGGATCCGAGTTTTCGCGGTAGTGCCGAGCGGTGGAACCCCGAGGAACTGCTGTTGGCGTCTCTCTCTGAGTGCCACATGATGTCCTATTTGGCGTTGTGCTCGCAGCAGGGAGTCGTGGTGACGGCCTATCACGATGAGGCGCTTGGAACGATGGAGACCGGTCGTGAGGGTGGCCGATTCACCCGAGCCTTGCTACGCCCCGTCGTGACCCTGGCCGAATCGACCAATGCGGACCTGCAGTTGCGAGCCAAGGCGGGAGCGCTACACGTGGAGGCTCACCGGCAGTGCTTCATCGCCAATTCGGTGAACTTTCCCGTCGACTGCGAACCGACGTTCCATTAAGGCCTAAAAAATCCGGTGCGGGCATTCCCGCACCGGAGGTAAGTCGACGGTCGTGTTACTGCGCCTTGCGGAACAGCAAGGTGGCATTGTGGCCACCGAAACCGAATGAATTGTTGATGACCGCTTCCAGGTCGACCTTACGCGCCTCGCCGGTGACGACCTCGAGGTTGAGATCCTCGTCAGGATGGTCGAGGTTCAAAGTGGGCGGAATAAGGCCGTTGTAGATGGCCAGGACCGAAGCGATCGATTCCACCGCGCCGGCGGCGCCGAGAAGGTGACCGGTCATGGATTTCGTGCTGCTTAGTAGCACGTGGTCGCCGATGATTGAGTTGACGGCCTTGACTTCGGCCATATCGCCGATCGGCGTCGAGGTCGCGTGAGCGTTGACGTGGCCGACTTGCGACGCCTCGATTCCGGCCTGCTCAATGGCCATGCGCATGGCGCGCCCGCCCCCGGTGCCTTCGGGATCCGGGGCGACGATGTCATAGCCGTCAGAGGTCATTCCACTACCACCGAGTACAGCGTAAATACGCGCACCACGGGCTTCGGCGTGCTCCCTCGTCTCAAGAATGAGCGCACCGGCGCCTTCACCCATGACAAAGCCGTCACGGTCGCGATCCCAGGGGCGCGAGGCCTTGGTGGGCTCGTCGTTGCGCGTCGACATGGCCTTCATGGTGGTGAAGCCCGCATACGGCAGGGGAGCGATGACCGCTTCCGTGCCACCCGCGATCGCCACGTCAGCGCGACCGGAGCGGATGATGTCGGCGGCCCAGGCAATGGCCTCAGCGGAGGTGGCGCAGGCGCTCGTGGGGGCGTGTACCCCGGCGAGGGCCTTGTATTCGAGACCGACCCAGGCGGCGGGACCGTTGGGCATCAACATCGGCACGGTGAACGGGGAAACCCGGCGGGGGCCCTTCTGCTCCAGGATGTCGTCCTGTTCCAGGGTGGTCTGCACGCCGCCGATGCCGGAACCGTATACCACGCTGAGTCGTTCGCGATTCAGATCGTCGCCAAGCCCGGCGTCTTCCCATGCCTCACCGGAGGCGATGAGCGCGAGTTGTTCGGAGCGGTCCAACCGACGTAGCCGAATCCGTGGAAGTACTTCGGACGGCTCTACTGCCAGGGTCGCACCGATCTTGCTGGGCATGTCCTCCACCCAGTCGAATTCGAGCGCCCGAACCCCGGATCGACCGGAGGTGAGTGATTCCCACGTCTCGGTGGCGTTCCCTCCCAAAGGAGTGGTGGCTCCGAGACCTGTGACGACTATTTCTGACAAGATTAACCCTTTACGCTGTAGTTGCAATCAATGCATTGCGAGGCCATCGCGGAGGCTTGTTCTCGTGTTTCGACGGCGAGAACAAGCCTCGCAATCGCACGGAGTGAATTACTCCTGGTGCTCGGTGATGTACTTGACGGCGTCACCGACGGTTTTCAGGTTCTGAACCTCGTCGTCGGGAATCTTGACGCCGAACTTCTCTTCGGCCGCCACTACGACTTCGACCATGGCCAGGCTGTCCACGTCCAGGTCGTCGGTGAAAGACTTGTCCTCGGAGACGTCATCCGGGTTGACACCGGCGACCTCTTCGAGAATGTCGGAGAGACCTTCGCGAAGTTCTTCTGGGCTGTTTTTCGACATGTATTGGGTTTCCTCTCACTTGTATATTTAGGGGCAGTAGATGACTTGCCCGGCGTAGGTAAGCCCTCCACCGAACCCGAACAACAGGATCGGGTCGCCGGTTTTGAGCGATCCTGACTCTACGATCTTCGACAACGCCATGGGCACGGAGGCTGATGACGTGTTGCCGGAGTAGATGATGTCTTCAGCGACAATGCAGTTGTCATTGAAGTCCAATCGGCGGGCAATGCCCTGAATTATCCTAAGGTTCGCTTGATGAGGCACGAACGCGGCCAGGTCCTTGATTTCGACTCCAGCACGTTTTGCGGTCTCCTCGATCAAGGGAGCCAAGGAAGTGGTAGCCCACCGGAAAACGGTTTGACCCGCTTGTTTGATGAACGGGACGTCGTGTTCGATGCGAATCACATCGCTCATTTCCGGACGTGAACCCCATACGGTGTCACCGACGGCCGTACTGGGATCGTCGGTGCCCTCCATGATCACGGCTCCGGCGGCGTCACCGAACAGGACACAGGTGGACCGGTCGTCCCAGTCGGTGAAGTCGGTGAGTTTTTCAACACCGACCACCAAGGCGCGCTTGGCGGAACCGGCACGGATACCGTCATTGGCCAGGCCGACGGCGTATTCGAAACCCGAACATGCCGTATTGATGTCGATGGCGGCCGGTCCGGACGGAATGTCCAGCGCGTGCGCCACACGACATGCGGTATTGGGGGAGCGGTCGATGGCCGAAGTGGTGGCGACGTACACCGAGTCGATGTCCTCCGCGCTGTAGCCGTACTTGTCCAGCACGTCCTGCGACGCGCGGATGGCCATATCGGCGACCATTTCGTCCTTGGCCGCGATCCGGCGCTCCTTGATCCCAACCCGGGAGGTGATCCACTCGTCGGAGGTATCGACCAGGTCCGCGAGGTCCGCATTGGTGAGGACTCTCTCCGGCTGGTAATGGCCGATGCCAACGACACGTGCGAACTGTGTAGCCACTATTCTCCTTTGATGCCCTGGAGGTGGGCGTTGACCGTTGCGGAATCGGCGGGGGTGTTGACGTTGAATCGCTCTACGCCCTTCATGCCCCGTTTCGCCAGCCCGGTGAGCGTACCGGCCGGAGCGAGTTCGGCGACGGCGTCGACCCCCATACCTACCAGTGTATCCATGCACGCGTCCCAGCGCACTGGCGCGGTCACTTGAGCCACGAGCCGTTCCAGCATTTCAGAGCCGGACGTGACGACTGTACCGTCGCGGTTGGACAATAGCGGACGTTTCGGATCCTGTGGCGCCAATTGCCCGGCGAACTGTTCCAAGGCGGCCTGCGCGGGCTTCATGTACGGGGTGTGGAACGCTCCGGCGACCTTGATCCCGATGACGCGGGCCTTCTCCGGCGGGTTGGCGGTGAGCGTTTCGATGGCGGCGGTGGAACCGGCCGCCACGATCTGACCGGCTCCATTACGGTTCGCCGGATAGGCGTCCGCTTTTTCGATCGCGGCGAGGACGTCGGCCTCTCGCCCGCCGATGACCGCTGCCATCGTCGTCGGTTCGTTCCCGCAGGCTCGGGCCATTTCTCGGCCTCGAACCGCGGCGAACTGCACGGCTTCATCGGCGGTGAGGACGCCGGCGAGCGCGGCGGCGGTGATTTCACCGACCGAGTGACCGGCGAGTGCCCCGATGTCGGGGATGGGGAGTCCCTCGGAGGTGATCAGACCGGCGGCGGTCAACAGTGGTTGGGTATTGGCCGTGTCGGTGATCTCAGCGTTGTCGGCCTCGGTACCCAGATGAATCAGGTCGATTCCAATCTGTTCCGACCAACGGCGTAGACGCTGTTCGACTTCGGCATCGGCTTCTATCCATGGCTTGAGGAATCCGGGCTTCTGGCTTCCCTGCCCGGGCGCGAGTATGGCAAACACGTTTCGATTGTCGCCCACAATCGCGTGAAAACCGAAACTCCTGATCTACTGAAACCTACGAAGAAGTTTGTAGGCATCCTCTAAGTGCCGGGTTTAACTGCTGCTAGCACCGGGTGTCTGGTTCGTTCCCAGACGCCCTATGGCCAATCCCACACGCAGGGCAAAGTTATCGTGCGGCTTGGAAGGGTTGAATCCGGTGACCTCTTCGATGCGCTTCAGACGGTACCGGACGGTATTGGGGTGGACGTACAACTCCCGGGACGCCCCCTCGAGCACACCTCCGCTCGACACGAAGGCGTCCATGGTTTCCAACAGTTCGCCCCCGGAGCGCTTCAGTTTGAGATACACCCCGTCGCGCAGCTGACGTCGCGCATTGTCGTCACTCGCGATGGCTCGCTCGGGGAGCAGCTCGTTGGCGTGCACCGGACGCGGCGCCTCCGGCCACGCCACGGCGGCCCGATGTCCGGTTACCGCTGCGGAAGCGGACTCGGTGGCCTCGCTCAAACCGTTGGCGGTGGGTCCGATGACCACCGGTCCGTCACCGAACAGCCCCAGGACCTCGTCGACGACGACGGTCGGGTTGTCGGCGTTACCGAGGAGAACGATGAGGCGACGGCCGTGTACACCGGCGAGTACGTCGAGCCCGTGCCGACGAGCGGCACGCTGCACCGAGTGTAGTACGAGCGAAGCCTCGCCTCCAGGCGAATTACCGACGACGACGGTGACCGACTTCGTCTCCGACCATCCCAAGGCGGCGGCGCGACCCATGAGGTCGTCCCCGGCATCGCCGCGCAGGAGGGCGTCGACCAACATCGCCTGCAGTCGAGCGTCCCACGCACCGCGTGTTTCGGCGGCGCGCGCGTAGACACGGGCGGCGGCAAAGGCGATTTCTCGGGAGAAGCGCAGAACGGCGTCCTGTAGAGCGGCCTCCTCGCCCTCGGCGGCCAATTGAGGTACCTGCTCTTCGACGACGTCGATGACAATCTGGATGAGCGCCACGGTCTGCTGCAGACTAATGGCCCGCGCCAGCCGTACCGGAGCCGCTTCGAAGACTTCGTCAGACGAGCCGAGGTCTTGGCCCTCAGAGCGCAACCACTGCAAAAACTGGTTGACCCCTGCCTCGGCCACCACCGTCACCATGGTGCGTTGTTGTTCGGGAAGATCGCGGAACCACGACAGACGTTCGTGCATCTGCGCGACCGATTGAGTGGAGAGTGCCGAGGAAGAGCGCTCAATATTGTGAATTGTTGCCGCCAAGTCCATACCCTATAGCGTGCCAGACGCCGTTGACGACCGTGCGGGCCGTCCCGGTTAAACGCCCGAAAACGCGGTGTGCTCGCCTTTTCAGGTCGATGTAACGCCACATTGAGTGGCGCGAGCGATCCTGGCGGTGGTGTTTGACAGTAAGTCAAGCTGTCGATACCATTCGCGAACGATCCGCTCCGAAGCACGTGAGAATCCCCGTCGTTCTTGCCGACCGCTCTTGGATGGAATGAAAGCGCCGTCAGTTTCGTTTCGCGGGTGGTACTACTTGAATGCTGTTTTATCGAATTAAACGAAAGTGAGTCACTAAATGGCAACCGTTGAATTGACCAAAGAGAACTTTGAAGAGATCATCACGACCAAGGACATGGTGTTGGTTGACTGGTGGGCCGAATGGTGTGGTCCGTGCAAACAGTTCGCACCGGTTTATGAGAAATCGAGTGAGGACCACGAGGATATTGTCTTCGGGAAAATCGACACCGAAGCGCAGCAGGAGCTCGCCTCCGCCGCCGACATTCAGTCCATCCCGACCTTGATGGCGTTCCGGGAAGGCATCCTGCTGTATTCCAACCCGGGCGCGATTCCCTCTGAAGCTTTGGAAGATCTGATTGGGCAGATGAAGGCACTCGACATGGACGACGTTCGCAAGCAGATTGCCGACCAAGAAGAAGAGGAGTAGGAAGTGACCGCTCAGGTTGCCCCAGGTACTCCATATTTGCGCTGTGGGGGATTCTCACGACCTGAAGGTCGCGACGAATCCTCCTCGCGCAAATCTGCAGTACCTGGAACAACCTGAGCTCCTCTCCAGCTCTACCGCCGCTGCGCACGCGCTGCGCGCGCTGCTAGCGGCTCGCCAGTTGGCATATCTGTGGGAAATGTGCGGTGGTTGAGCTCGTTGAACGGCAGAGGCGCCTCTACCGCTTCTTCGCTTCGGTCGAAACTCGCCACTTGCCATGTGGTTTGTGTAGTAGTCTTTTTCTTCCTGAACCTTCAGGCAGCTCTACTGCCGCATCACGGTAATGCGCTCGCGGCTTCAGGCTGGAATGTTTGGTATGAAGGTTTTTGCTGGTAACACGGGCAGTATTACTCTTTGGCCATGCCGTAGCACGTACGGTCAGGTCTGAGAGTGTGCCGTACCGGCGAATCGCCACAATTGCTTTGGGTTTGACTGAGCCGTGTTGACCGTTTGCTTCTGCCGGCCGCACTCCGGATATCTCTGTGAAGGATTCGTCTAATGACAGGGGTATCCGGATTTTTTTGTGTCAAATTCGCAGCACATCATTGATATGAGGGTCGTTGAATAGATCGATTCTAAATATAGAAACTATATTAACTAATAGTTATTATCTACTGTGACAAGGTATTATGTACATTACTTCTGGACTAAGTGGACTTATTATATACCCCTATAGGGTATTGCTTTCATTTATTATTTAATTAACATTAGTGTTAGTTTTTGTCCATGCCGCAGTAGGAGATTGCCGTGAATGTACGTATCACCTTGTCTCCCCGAATAAAACGCCTGCTCACTTTGTTGCACGTCGTCAGTGCCATGGTCTGGCTGACATATGTACTATTCGTCGCGCTCCTGGCCCTCCATGCCAAACTGTCCAGTAACACCTCCACGGCGGCTGGAGTATATGAAGTCCTGTATTACTTCAATACGCTTGGTGGGGTAGGAACCGGAGCAATCTCGGTATTGACCCTCCTGACAGGCGTTGCCTTGAGCGTATGCACTCCATGGGGACTGGTGAAATACTGGTGGATACTTCTGAAGCTCGCGATAACCGGTTCGGTCATCGTGTTCGGGTTGTTCGTCCTTCGTACCTCCATCCGCTATCTTGCCACCACATCGGGCGAGTCCTCGCCGCATGCGACCCAGGCGCTGGACTCACTGCTGTGGGGCTCGACGGGGGTATTCGCCCTCCTGCTATGTGCGGCCACGGTTTCCTACCTGAAGCCGTGGGGAACCGTCCGCACCCCCTCTGCACCAGTCGATCGAGGTGTCGGCAATCGGATTCCCGTCCGTGTTCGTCGGAAGTACGGTTTGACGTCCACAATTCAGTCACTTGAACTCGTCGGTCTTGACCGCCGGTTGCTTCCACGGTTCACGCCCGGCGCCCACATTGCCGTCCACCTCCCGTCGGGGCGAACTCGTCACTATTCCCTCTGCTCGTCACCTCGCGATCGGACGTATTACCGCATAGCGGTCCTGCGGGACGAAGGCGGCCGAGGAGGATCTCAGGAGGTGCACCACCTGCCGGAAGGAAGCGAGTTGACCATCGACCCGCCCCGCAATGCCTTTCCACTGCGACTTCATCCCAAATACGTGTTCGTGGCCGGTGGAATCGGTATAACGCCGCTGTTGACCATGGTGGAGCAAGTAGACGAGCTGGGTCTTGACTGGGAACTGGTGTATACCGCCCGACAACCGACGTCGCTTGCCTACGCTCACGAACTCTATGGCCGATGGCCGGGCCGGGTCAGCCTGTACTGCACGAGCGCGGGGCCCCGACCGAACCTCATCGAACTGCTGTCCCGACAACCGTCCCGTACCGGGATCTACAGCTGCGGTCCGGCTGCGTTGCTGCATAACCTACGAGACTTTGCCACGACCCTGCGCCCCGACCTTGAGCTCCACACCGAGCAATTCAACGGCTCCACCACGAACCGAGAACGCCACGAATTCAATATCCAGACCGATAAGCAGAACACGATCATCAACGTTCCGGCCCAATCCACTGCTCTCGACGCTCTGAACGAGACAGGAGTCGCCATAGAAAGCTCCTGCGGCACAGGAATCTGTGGAACCTGCAAGGTGCCGGTCATCGAAGGCGACCCGCTTCATCCCGACGGCATCGACGGACCAAGTGAGAACCGGGCGTTCTACCCGTGTGTAAGTCGGGCGGACGGAACGATAGTGTTGGACGTTTAACGTGTCTCGCCGTTGAAAAGGGGGTCACGATCATTGTCGTGACCCCCTTTTCAACGGCGAAAGTAGTCGCTAGGAATCGCCCCCGGCTTCACCGGCATCCGCCGCTGTCGGGTCGGTGATCTTGTATTGCTCTGCCGCCTGAACGGCCAGCTCCGGCTTCACTTCACCGGCGGCCGCCAAACGCTGCAATACCGCGACCACGGTCGACTCCGCGTCGATGTTGAAGTGCCGACGCAAAGCACCGCGCGTATCGGAATGTCCGAAACCGTCGGTACCCAAAGACGTATAGTCTCCCGGCACCCACCGGCTGATCAAGTCCGGCACGGCGATTTGATAGTCCGTGACGGCGACGAACGGTCCCGATGCCTGCGACAGCTGCTGTGTCACGAACGGCGTGCGGCGCTCGCGGTCCGGGTGGCGCAGGGCCTCGTTCTCGGCGTCCATGGCGTCACGGTTCAATTCACCCCAGGACGTGACCGACCAGACGTCGGCCGAGACGCCCCATTCTGCCGCCAGGAGGTCGGCGGCCCTCTGCGCCGCCGGCATGGCCGAACCGGACGTGAGGATCTGAGCCTTGGGGCCGTCCGCGTCGTTGGCGCGGACGCGGTGTATACCTTTGAGGATTCCCTGGAGATCAGCGTCCTCGGGCTCAGCGGGCTGTTCGATCGGCTCATTGTAGACGGTCAGATAGTAGATGACGTTTTCTTGCGTCTCACCGTACATTCGCTCCAAGCCGTCGCGCATAATGTGGCCGATTTCGTAGCCATACGACGGATCATAGGACCGCACAGCCGGGTTGGTGTGCGCCAACAATAGGGAATGGCCGTCCTCGTGCTGTAGACCCTCACCGTTCAGCGTGGTCCGACCGGCGGTGGCTCCGACGAGGAAACCACGGGTCATCTGGTCGGTGGCGGCCCAGATCGAGTCGGCGGTCCGCTGGAATCCGAACATAGAGTAGAAGATGTAGAAGGGAATCATCGGTTCGCCGTGCGTCTCATAGGACGTACCGGCGGCGGTGAAGGCCGCCATCGATCCGGCTTCGTTGATGCCCTGGTGCCACAACTGACCCTGCTTGGACTCCTTGTACGACAGGAACAGGTCACGGTCCACCGGCGTGTAGTTCTGCCCGACGCTGGAGTAGATCTTGTTGGTGGAGAACATGGCGTCCATACCGAAGGTACGTGCCTCATCGGGAATGATGGGAACCCAGCGCTTGCCGGTTTCCTTGTCCTTCATGAGGTCCTTGAGAACGCGAACCAGCGCCATGGTCGTGGCCGCCTTCTGCTTACCCGATCCGCGTTTGGCCGCCTTATACGCGGAATCTCCGGGTAGCGACAGCGGAATGTGCGTGGTCCGCCGCTCGGGAATATGTCCACCTTGATCAGCGAGGCGTTGCTGAATGTACTCCGCTTCCTCACTGCCTTCGGCCGGTTTCAGGTACGGCACGGTGTAGGGGTTTTCCTCGATGACGTTGTCGCTGATGTCCATGCCGAGGGTGTCGCGGAATCCCTTGATGTCGTCAATGGCCATCTTCTTCATCTGGTGAGTGGCGTTGCGACCCTGGAACGACGGTCCCAGAGTCATGCCCTTCACCGTGTGGGCCAGGATAACGGTCGGTTGTCCCTTATGCTCCACTGCGGCGCGGTAGGCGGCGTAAACCTTCCGGTCGTCATTGCCGCCTCGTTTCATGCTCCAGATCTGTTCATCGGACAGGTGTTCGACGAGTTGTAGAGCACGTGGATCGCGCGAGAAGAATTCATCGCGGATGAAGCCGCCGGATTCGGCGCGCAGGGTCTGGAAGTCACCGTCAGGCAGGGTGTTCATGAGGTTGAGCAGCGCACCGGTCGTATCGGCTTCCAGAATCGGGTCCCAGTCCCGGCCCCAGATGACTTTGAGGACGTTCCAGCCGGCGCCCTTGAAAGTGGCTTCCAATTCCTGAACGATTTTGCTGTTACCGCGAACCGGTCCGTCCAAACGCTGCAGGTTGCAGTTGATGACGAACGTCAGGTTGTCGAGGTTGTTGTTGGCCGCGTATTGCAGGGCTCCACGCGACTCCGGTTCGTCCATCTCACCGTCACCGAGGAAGGCCCAGACGCGCTGATCCGAGGTGTCCCGGACGCCACGGTCTTGCAAGTACCGGTTGAACCACGCTTGATTGATCGCGCTGATCGGCCCCAGGCCCATGGAAACGGTGGGGAACTGCCAATAGTTCGACATCAGGCGCGGGTGCGGATAGGAGGGAAGTCCGCCCTGAGGACGCGACAGTTCTTGGCGGAAACCGTCCAAGTCGTCTTCGGTGAGACGCCCTTCGATATAGGAGCGGGCGTACATCCCCGGCGAGCCGTGACCCTGGAAGTAGATCTGGTCGCCGCCGCCCGGATGGCGACGTCCACGGAAGAAGTGGTTGTATCCGACCTCGTACAGGTTGGCCGCCGAAGCATAAGTGGAGATATGGCCGCCCACTCCGACACCCGGGCGCTGCGCGCGGTGGACGGTCATGGCGGCATTCCATCGGACGAAGTTCTGAATACGCTGTTCGATCGCTTCGTCACCGGGGTAGTGTGGCTCGTCCGCGGCCGGGATCGTGTTGACAAAATCGGTGACCGTCGGAGACGACGGGAGATCCACCTTCTTGTCTTCGGCGTGATCGATCAATCGTTGCATGATGTAGCGGGCCCGATCGGACCCGGCGGTGCTGATCAAGCCGTCAAGTGAGGCCAACCATTCGTTGGTCTCTTCCGGGTCGGCGTCGGGTACACCGTTGGGTGTCACATCGCTGACGTCAGAGCGGTTGTTATCCGTTGTCACGGGCTTTACCTCGTTCATTAAGAGTCGTGAAGCCACTGGACCGTCGGCGAGCCTGCGCACCTCTGCAGGTAACGACGGTTCTGTGTCTTCGATAAAGGCAAGGTGTCTGTAGATTCTTACATCCTCAGTCGAATCTACCGCGCACTCCCACGTTATCGCAGTGTTCATGGGACCTGGGCCACAGCAATTCGGCCGGAATAACTCGATCCAGCTCACAACGGTGCCGCACCCGTCATTCGCGATATGCACAACAGGTCCCGCGACGTTGAAGCGATACGGTGAACAAATGACTGTTTCTCCCATGAACGTTCTGTGCGCCAGGGACGATCACCCGTAGGCGGCGGGAGAGACAATCATGCGCAATGACCGGACAATGGAAGGAGAGGCACGAGCATGCCACTCGAAGTAGGTCAGACGGCACCCGCCTTCACTCTCAAAGACCAGAACAACCAGGAAGTGTCGCTTTCTGATTTCAAAGGCGAGAAGAACGTCTTGCTGGTGTTTTACCCCTTCGCCTTCACCGGTGTCTGTGAAGGGGAACTGTGCGGAATCCGCGACAACCTGTCCAATTACGACAACGACGACACCGCGGTTCTGACCGTGTCCATCGATTCCCCGTTCGCTCACAAGGTGTGGGCCGAGCGTGAAGACTTCACCTTCCCGTTGCTGTCGGATTTCTGGCCGCACGGCGAGGTCGCTCAAGCCTTTGGCGTCTTCAACGACGAGAAGGGAATGGCCAATCGCGGGACCTTCGTCATCGACAAGGAGGGCGTGGTTCGTTTCAGTGAAATGAACATGCCCGGTGACGCTCGTGACCAGAGCGGATGGCAGAAGGCTCTGGAAGAGCTGTCGTCTTAAAACGGAATAGACGTATGTAGGGCATCGTTGAGCGTCGCTGGACGCGAATCTCAACGATGCCTCTTTTGTGTGGACGGCCTGTCACTTCAGATGGAACTCGGCCTGTCGCTGCGGTGGAGTTTACGCAGGAGACGATCGAGCTCCCGACGCTCCGCATCGTCCAGCGGAGACAGGACCTCGTCCAGGTATTCCACCTCGTCGCGAACGGCTCCTTCCACGGCCTGCCGCCCCTTTTCGGTAAGACGAACCCGCAGGGCACGACGATCGTCCGGATCGGGGAGCCGTTCGATCAGTCCGGAACGTTCCAGCTTGTCCAGGCGACCGGTGAGGCCGCCCGAAGTGAGCATGAGAGTGGAGCCGATTTGTTTGGGTGACAAGGTATAAGGTTCCCCACTGCGATACAGCGAAGCGGCCACGTCGAATTCGGTACGCCCCAGACCGTGAAGGCGGAAGATCTCCTCCAGGTGGGCACTGACCACCAGCCGTGAGACCCGGTGGAGCCGTCCGATGGTTCCCATGGCGTCGGTCGTCAGATCGGGTAGTTCACGATTCCACTGGGCAACGATGTCGTCAACGGCGTCTGAATGATTCACACCCCCATGATTCCAGGTCCATTCGGTGTTAGCTGACTCATCCCTAAGTATCTTGTATAAAACTAATTTAGTACTAAGATAGTTTAATCGAAGCTAAATCAGCGCCACGGCAAACGGTGCCACCGAAAGGAAACCGCATGCTCAACCGACCCATCGACCTGATCATCACCGCTCTCGCCCCCGTCATGTGGGGCACCACCTACGCCGTCACCACCGAATTCCTTCCCGCCGACCACCCCCTCACCACCGCCCTCATACGGGCGCTCCCCGCCGGACTCCTCCTAGTCCTCATCGCCCGCCGACTCCCTCAAGGAAGCTGGTGGTGGAAATCAGCGGTCATCGGCACCCTCAACATCGCCGCGTTCTTCGCTTTGCTCTTCATCGCCGCCTACCGGCTACCCGGCGGAGTCGCCGCCGTCGCGAGCGCGGTCGGCCCACTCGCCGCCGCCGGAGCGAGCATCATCATTCTGCGCAGCCACATCCGCCCCCGAACCTGGATACTGGGCATCACCGGAATATTCGGGGTGGCACTCGTATCGCTCACCGCCGAAGCACGGCTCGACCTCCTCGGCGTCCTGGCCGGAATATCGGGAGCCGCCGGAATGGCCGTCTCCACCGTGCTCACCAAACGCTGGGGACAACCCCACAACACCGGACCCGCCGCGCTTGCCGGCTGGCAACTCACCTGGGGCGGGTTGGTGCTCCTACCCTTCGCCCTCCTCATCGAAGGAAGCCCACCAGAACCAACCAGCGTCAACCTCCTCGGATACCTCTACCTCGGACTCGTCAACACCGCCCTCGGCTACTGGCTCTGGTTCCGAGGAATCAGCCGCCTCAACCCCGTATCCCTCACCTTCCTCGGAATAGGATCCCCACTCACCGCAGCACTGGTCGGCTGGATCGCCCTAGGAGAAACCTTCACCCTCCCGCAGGCACTCGGCTTCCTCATCGCCATCACCGCGACAGTGGCCGCCCAAACCACCCCACAACGTCAACGCCCCGCTCTCGACACCAAAACCCTCGAACCCGCCAGCGCATAAGGAGAACGAACAATGAAAATCGCCGTACTCGGAGCAAACGGAAAAACCGGCGCACGTATCGCCGCAGAGGCCACCACGCGCGGACATGACGTCACCGGAGTCGTTCGATCATCACCAAGAGAGGCGCTCGCGAAGGTGGATTATCGAATCGGGGACGCGACCTCGGCGGATCAGGTCGCGGACTTGGCCGCGATGCACGACATTGTGGTCCATGCGGTTCGTCCGCCGCTGGGGCAAGAGGACGCCTACGATTCGATGATGGTGAACATCCTGGAAGGTGTGCGGGGGAGTGCAACTCGCCTGTTGGTGGTGGGAGGTGCCGCTTGCCTCAGGGTGCCGGATTCGGGACTGCTGGTGGTGGAGGATGAGCGCTACGTCAAACCGGAGTTTCGCCCCATACCGGAGGCCAGCCTGCGTCAATGGAGAATCTGCGCGGCTTCTGACGTGGAATCGCTGACCTATATGAGTCCGCCTGCGGAGTTCCGTCCCGGAGAACGTACGGGACGCTACCGATTGGGAACCGATTACATGGTGACCGATGCCGAGGGACGTGGCTTCATCACGATGGAGGACTATGCCGTAGCCATGGTGGATGAGGTGGAAAGCCCTCAATCGGAGGGACGCCTTATGACCGTTGGCTACTAGAAACGCTCGTCAGGAATTGTCGCGGCGTATGTAGAAGAGGGCCGGGCTATGCCCGGCCCTCGCCTCTATTCGCTAGTGGTTACTGTTTTCCGGTAGGTCCGGATCACCGAAGGTGACGTCGTCGGGAAGCGGATTGGATCCAGGTGCCTCTCGGCTGAGACGCAGGAACTCCAAGTGATGTTCGTAGTGGTCCAACATATCGCTGATCAGCTGGTTGGACGTATACCCCATGACGTCGTAGCCCTGGTTACCCTCGGTGAGGTGTACTTCCAGCCGCCAGTATTCCTGTGTTTCCGAGACCATACCCATGGCAAAGCCGGGCACTTCGGCCGATTCGGGCTGAATGGCGTATTCGAAGTGCTGTTCGGTGCCCATGCCCACCTGTAGTTCGAGGTAGGGCAGTCCGGTCGACTCCAAGGTGGTTTGGGTGACCAGGGTTTCCACGCCCTGCTGCTCCAATTCATTGGCGACGGACTCGAAGGCGGGGCGGGCTGTGGTCTCCAGGTACCGAATGACCTGTCGTTTACCCGGATAGCTCATGGTGCGGCTGACACGTTGCCGCCACGTACGACTACTGCCACGGTCCACAGTGGAACGTTCGGCCACCGAAGCGTGATAGGAGGCCCGCTTGGCTTCGGTACGTAGGGATTCCACTCGTAGGGCCTTCCAAAGTCCGAAGCCGATCAGGTACAGCACAAACGAGAACGGTAGCCCCATGATCACCGTGGCGTTTTGCAGTGCTGTGATTCCGTCGACCAACAGCATGGCGATGGTGAGCAGACCGAGAACCACCGACCAGAAGATGCGCATCCAAGGCTTGGCATCCTTGCGTGGATCGCTCAGTTTGGTAGTGAAGTTCCCCAGCACGATGGCGCCGGAGTCCGCCGAGGTGACGTAGAACAGCAGCCCCACGAAGGTCGCCAGTCCGGCAATGAAGGTGACTCCCGGATACTGCGCCAGGAGATTGTAGAAGCCCTCCTCGGGTACCGCCATGGTGGTTTCTCCGAACTCCTCGTCACCGCCGCGTACCTGGTTGATCGCGGCGTTACCGAAGATCGCCAGGAACATCAAAGTGAAGAGGAACGGAATGATCATGGCCGCACCCACGAATTGACGGATGGTGCGTCCACGGGAGATCTTGGCCAAAAAGAGCCCGACGAAGGGTGCCCAGGCGATCCACCAGGCCCAGAAGAAGAGGGTCCACAGTCCCATCCATTCGGGATTGGGATCATAGGCCATAGTGTCCAGCGTCATACCGGGGAACATGGAGACGTAGTCGCCGACGTTCAGCACCAGTTTGTTGAGTAGATCGATCGGTCCTTCAACGATCATGATGTAGACCATCAGACCGATGGCGAGGATGACGTTGAGCTCGGACAGGCGACGAATTCCCTTATCGATACCGGCGACCGCCGAGGCGGTGGCCATGAGGACCGCCACCAAAATGATCGCTACCTGCATCAGCGTGTTCTGCGGCAGGTCGAAGAGGAAATTGAGACCGTAATTCAGCTGGACGACACCGATTCCCAGGCTGACGGCTACCCCGAAGGTGGTTCCCAGGACGGCGGCAATGTCCACCGCGTCTCCGACACGGCCTTGAACGCGTTTTCCAAAGATGGGAAAGAGGGCCGAGCGGATGGTCAAGGGCAGCTGGTGCCGGAAGGCGAAGTACGCCAGGGCGATACCCATGAGCGTGTACATTGCCCAACCGGTGAGCCCGTAGTGGAACAATGTCCAGACGATCGCCTCACGGGCGGCCTCCACGGTCTGCCCTTCGATCTGTGGTGGCGCCATGTATTGCGTGACCGGTTCGGCGACGGAGAAGAACATCAGGTCGATACCGATACCGGCGGCGAACAACATGGCCGCCCAGGCGAAGACGCTGAAATCGGGCGTGGCGTGATCCGGTCCCAGCTTGACCCTGCCGTAGCGGGAGAAGGCCAGAACGAGGACGAAGATGACGACGAGAGTTCCGGTTAGGAAGTAATACCAGCCGAAGTACTCGGAGACCCAGCCGACGGCGGTTCCGATCACGTTGTTGGCGGCGTCGGGGGCAATGATGCTCCAGAGGCTGAAGAGTACTAGGGCGATGGCCGAACCGTAAAAAACGGCCGGCTTGATTCTGTCTTTCTTATCCGTTCCATTGGCCGGTGTGGCCAAGGTATCGGTCTCATTATCGGGCACTTTTTGCTCCTTATATAGTTGTTGCCCCGCAGAAGCGAACCGCCCGTGGTCGACGGTCGGTGACGGTCGGCCACGGGCGTGGGCACTTAGCCTTGAGAAGCACTCTTATCGTGTTGGTAGTACGGCACGTCGGAAGCGGGCAAGGGCGTATTGCCGAGAACGAGGTCCGCCGCCTTCTCCGCCAGCATCATGACCGGGGCATAGATATTGCCGTTGGTCAGATACGGCATTGCGGAGGCGTCGACGACCCGAAGGCCCTCGAGACCGTGAACCTTCATCGACAGTGGATCGACGACCGCGTCGTCGCCGACGCCCATCTTTGCCGTACACGACGGGTGGTAGGCCGTCTCGGCGTCCTTGGCGACCCAATCCAGGATTTCCTTGTCGCTCTGGACACCCGGCCCCGGGCTCAGCTCGCCCGCGTCGTATTCCTTGAACGCGTCCTGAGCCATGATTTCCCGGCCCACCCGGATGGCCTCGATCCATTCCTTTCTGTCGTTGGGGGTGGAAAGGTAGTTGAACCGCAGCCTCGGCTTCTCCTTCGGGTTGTCGGACTTGATCTTCACGTCCCCACGCACGTCGGAGTACATAGGTCCGATATGGATTTGATAGCCGTGCTTGGCGTCCACCTTGGTTCCGTCGTAACGGACCGCGATGGGCAGGAAGTGGAACATCAGGTTGGGGTAGTCCACGACGTCGTTGCCGCGAACGAACCCGCCTGCCTCGAAGTGGTTGGTGGCCGCCGGGCCACGTTGACCCCACAGCCACTGCATACCGATGATCGGGTAGTACAGCGGGTTGTAGATGGGGTTGTAGCTGACGGGCTGGGACGAGGCGTGTTGAATATAGGCCTCCAGGTGGTCCTGGAGGTTCTCGCCCACACCTGGCAATTCATGGCGCGGTTTGATGCCGACCGATTGCAGGTGTTCGGGGTCGCCGATACCCGACAGCTGTAGTAGCTGCGGTGTGTTGATGGAGCCGCCCGACAGGACGACTTCACCGGCCAAGACGGTGTGGTTGATACCGGCTCGGCGATATTGAACGCCGACGGCCCGCTTCCCCTTCATAAGGACCTTGGTGACTCGTGAGAGCGTGGTGAGCTCCAGGTTCGGGCGGTCTTTAATCGGGTGATAGTAGGCTCGGGCGCTCGACCAGCGACGACCGTTTTTGATGTTGCGGTCGAAGTGCTGGAAACCTTCTTGCTGGTAGCCGTTGACGTCCCGAGTGATCGGGTAGCCGGCCTGTTCGGCGGACTTCAAGAAGGCCTTGAACAGCGGATTGGCGGCGGGGCCGCGTTCCAGCCACAGAGGACCTTCGTCGCTGCGCCAGTCGTCGGGACCGACGGTCAGGTTCTCCATCCGCTTGAAGTATGGCAGGCAGTGCGCATAGTCCCACGTCTCCATGCCGGGGTCGGCGGCCCAGCGTTCCAGGTCCATGGGGTTACCGCGTTGGAAGATCATACCGTTGATGGACGACGACCCTCCGAGAACCTTTCCGCGTCCGTGGTAGACGCGACGGCCCCCCATGTACGGCTCCGGCTCTGATTCGTAGCGCCAGTCGTAGAGCGGATTACCGATGATCTGGGTCAGGGCGGCCGGCATGTGGATGAAGATGTCCCAAATCCAGTCTGTACGGCCCGCCTCGATCATGAGGACCTTGTTGGTGGGGTCCTCCGACAATCGATTGGCGAGCACGCAGCCTGCGGAACCGCCTCCGACGATGATGTAATCGTATTTCTTGACCGCCATTAGTCGTCCTTTCCTTCAAACCAACGCATGGGCTCGGGACTGATGTTCTGCCAGATGTGCTTGGTTTCGCGGTATTCGTCGAGACCGTGATGCCCCAGCTCGCGGCCGACACCCGATTTACCGAATCCGCCCCATTCAGCCTGTGGAACGTAGGGGTGGAAGTCGTTGATCCAGATCGTTCCGTGGCGCATGGCGGAGGAGACGCGCTGAGCTTTGGAGGCGTCGGACGTCCATACGCCTCCGGCCAGACCGTATTCGGTGTCGTTGGCCAGCGCGATGGCTTCGTCTTCGGTCGTGAACGTCTCCACCGATAGAACGGGCCCGAATACCTCTTCGCGGACGATCGTCATGTCGCGATTGCAGTCGTCGAAGATGGTCGGTTCCAGGAAGTATCCGTCGGTCAACGCCGGGTCGTCGGGGCGTTTACCGCCACAGACCAGTGTGGCGCCCTCGTCGATCGCGGTTTGAATGTAGTTCTCCACCTTCTCGCGGTGCTCCCGCGAGACCATGGGACCTACCTCGACGCCTTCGTCCTGCCCGCGTCCAAGCTTGACCTTCCGAGCCCTGTCGGCCACGGCGGAAATGAAGTCGTCCTTGATCGATTCTTCGATGATCAGTCGTGCTCCAGCCGAGCAGACCTGTCCGGAGTGGAAGAAGGAAGCGTTCAGGGCGTAATCGACCGCCGTTTCGAAGTCGGCGTCGGCGAAGACCACGTTCGGGTTTTTACCGCCCAGCTCCAGAGCGATGTTCTTGACGTCGGCGGCGGCCGCGGCCATGATGCGTTTACCCGTGTGGAGCCCGCCCGTGAACGACACCATGTCCACGTCGGGGTGTTCGGTCATGGGAGCGCCGGTGGTGGCTCCACCACCGAGCACCAGGTTGACCACTCCGGCAGGAACTCCGGAGGCCTCGATGATCTTGACCAATTCGATCGTCGCCAGTGGGGTGACTTCGGAGGGTTTAATGACACACGTGTTTCCCGCCGCGAGTGCCGGAGCGAGCTTCCACGACATCTGTAGGAGGGGGTAGTTCCACGGCGCGATGAGGGAACAGACACCGATCGGCTCGTAGACGATGCGGCTGACGGTGTTCGGGACACCGGTGTCGGTGACGCGTCCGGAGTCCTTATCGGCCATGTCGGCGTAGTAACGGAAGACGTTGGTGATGTCGTCGACGTCCGTTTCCGCTTCCAAGAGCGTCTTACCGGTATCGAGTGATTCGATGCGGGTCAGCTCACTCTTCCGGTTCTGCAATTCGGAGGCGACGGCGCGCAGACAGTCCCCGCGCTCGGAAGCGGGAGTCTGTCGCCACGGGCCGGAATCAAAGGCCTCGCGGGCGGCTTTGACCGCGGCGTTGACGTCGTCGGAGTCGGCTTCGGCCACTGTGGCCAGTGGTTGGTCGTTGGCTGGGTCAAGGACGGTTCGGGTGGCGTCGTTGATCGCGTCGACCCACTTCCCGTTTATAAATAGGTCAGGCATAGTCCCTAGTGTCTAAACTTTGGTTGAGTTAATGGCGGAAATACCAAAACCATCGCAAATTTCTGGTCTGGCCTCCTCTGGGCAATGCTCGCCACTCTACCGAGCTACTGCGAGTAATGGACACATTACCTTTACGCCGTAGTATGGGTCTCTAAAATGACAAAAGTGTGAGCACACGAGCTTATGAATGCGCGTGTTTCCTGTGGTGGGAACCATATTCGGGTTATCTACAGGGGAATGTGTACGGTTTCGGAAACTGTAAAGCGGTGTCCTCGGGGATTTCAGAGATGGGGATGTAATTCAGACATTAAGGCTGCTCGGTCGATTCAGAAAGGCAATTAACAATTGCTTTGGCATAGAACCGGCGTCCCAAGGCAATTTTACGTAATTAAACGTTTTCTCTATTGTGGCGCAAGATAATTGCCGTATAAGAGCCATGGCGAGGCCTGATTCGGTGACATGACGGAAATGCCGGAACCAGATCGAAGCGAGCGCGACACGTTCCCGGGCGCGATGCGGACCCGGACCGTTTCGCATATAGATACCTACCGTATATATGGCGGAGCTTCGTCATGAGCCGACGGACCTCTGATCTCGGTGGAGGCGAGCGGCCTGTTTCAACAGGTGGGTTCGCTCTACTGAGCTGGCGGTGTTTTCGGCCGCAGCAACATACAGCCGTGCCGCTTCCGCCGGGTTCCCGGCGTGTTCGTGGAGATAAGCGGACACCGCGTTGCGACGCGGTACGGCGGAGCCGAGTTTGTCCACCAAACGCAGTGCCACCAGGGGGCCGTCAACGTGGCCGACGGCAACCGCCCGATTCAAGGTGATGACGGGATTGTTCGGGACCAGCCGCACGAGTTCGTCGTACCATTTCAGAATTTGCGGCCAGTCGGTTTCGTCGGCCGACGCCGCATCGTCGTGTAGGGCGGCAATTGCCGCCTGCGCCTGGTATTCGCCCAGCTGATCGCTTGCTAGAGCATATTGCAGAATATCGACTCCTTCGGCGATGATCGCGGTGTTCCACCGTGATCGGTCCTGTTCCGGGCGGCACCTCTTGCCGCCGACCCCGGAGACGACGCCGGACCTCGGTTCTCGACGTTTTGTACCGACTGCTTTCAAATTTTTTGCGATCACCGTCGACTATACGGTCGACCAGCGGTAACGTACGCGAATCCCGCCAGGTCCCGGTACCCCTCGAGCCACATTCGACGATGTTCATCGGCAAACCGACGATACGTATCCGCCTCTGCGGCGTTCGGACAATTGATCAGATAGTGCTCCCAATCTGCAAGGAATCCAGATTCGAAATCATCCATTTCGCCTCGCTCGACCGCTTCTAGTCGCAGAGGCCGAAATCCAGCATCAATGACGGCATCGGTGAGTTCCGGGAGATCACACATCTCGTCTCCGCTCGCTTCCTCCCACAAGCGGGCAAGTTCCTCGGGTGTGGGGCGTCGTTCCCAGATCATGTCCCCGAAAAGTAGACGACCACCTGGTTTAACCAGTGGATGCAACTTTCTCAAGGCCGTTTGAGGGTCGCTCCAGATGTGTGAGGCGCCTATGCATATGACAAGATCGGCCGGTTCCGTCCAAGTGGAGGCATCTCGGTCGATGAATTCAACTTGGTCGCTAAGGCCGCGTTTCCGTGCGTTTGAACGGGCCCGGTCCAGCAACCGGTTGTCATTGTCGAGTCCTATACCTGTGGAGCTAGGGGACGCTTCGAGAAGGCTGAGGAGCAGTTCTCCCCAGCCGCAACCGAAGTCGATGATCCGGGGCGGGTTGTCTTTGGAAAGTGAACGGACGAGCCGCTCGGCACGCCAGGGGGCGAGCGGCGAATTGAATGTGAGGTGCGCATACTGCGTTGGCTTGTCAGACATCACGGTTCAGAATATGTTTACCCTGATCGATATTCCAGTGATTTTCCCTTTCGGCGCTGATCCAGTGTCAGCCTGATGACCAACAGAATCCGACGACCTGCGGAGCGTTTCCAGCCGCTATGGCGAAATCGTGTCTGTTGCCGTGGGGCATAACCAGATATACGTGTTGTGTCATGAAGTTCAGACTCTGCTCATTGCACCCGCGCGTTCCCTCGGTGAGGGTAGGGCTTCCGATGTAAGGATCGTGAGCGGCCACTGTACGCCTCAATTGGATACACCCAACATGTCGATGAAGGCCGTCAGCTTATCGACCAGATAGTCGTGCAGTGATTGATCGGCGCGAAAAGCCCACCATGTCAATGATCCCTGCCAGTACGCCGCCATCGCGTATCCGATGCCGCTCGGAGCATTGGGAATCGAGGCGAAACGTGATTCGAGTGCCGCCGTCAAATTGGATTCCCACGTGACACCACGCGCGCGGAGGACCGGGTCGCGGACATCCTCACGGAGGAGAAGCAGGCCGTCTCCGTAGGCGTCGATACCACCATAGTCCCCGGACAGCCCGATCAGCAGGTCGACAGCTCCATGCGGAGTGAGGGGAGTGGAGGAAGCGAGTTTTCGGGTCAGTGCCTCCAACTCGTCCCATGCGTGTAGCAAGGTGCGCTGGGTGAGCGTGGCTTTATTGGTAAAGCGCTGAACAAGCGTTGCGGCGGAGAGGCCGCAGTGACTCCCGAGCGCTGAGAAGGTCAATCCGCTGACTCCGTGTTTATGTACCAGGTCAAGGGCGGTATCCAGTACCTGTTCATCAGTCAATGTTTTAGGTCGTACCATTCATGTAGTATAAACGAACGTTCGTTTATAAACTTGACCGGAGGGATCCGAAATGAATTTGAATGGAAAAATCGCGCTGGTTGCGGGTGCCACTCGCGGAGGCGGGAAAGGTATCGCGACCGAACTCGGTGCGGCGGGAGCCACGGTATACGTCACCGGTCGCACGACCTCCCCGCACTCCTCCGAATACAATCGGCCCGAGACGATCAAGCAAACCGCGGAAGCCGTGGAACAAGCGGGTGGCGTCGGTATCGCCGTTCCCGTCGATCACCTCGTACCCGAACAAGTACGCGCGCTGGTAGACCGTATCCGCGATGAACAGGGGCGGTTGGACATACTCGTCAACAATGTATGGGGAGGGGAGAACCTCTTCGAGTTCGACAGTCCGGTGTGGGAACACGATCTGGAAAACGGGCTCCACCTGCTGCGTTTGGGAGTCGACACCCACCTCATCACCGCGCACTTCGCGCTTCCGCTACTCATTGAAAACCCTGGTGGATTGCTCGTCGAAGTTACTGATGGCACAACGGAATACAACAACCGGAACTATCGCAACAGCCCTTTCTACGACGTGGCGAAGGTAGCGATCAATCGGATGGGCTGGTTGCATGCGAAGGACCTAGAATCATACGAAGCGACCTCCGTATCCATCACCCCAGGCTGGATGCGCTCCGAGATGATGCTTGAAGGCTTTGGAGTCAGCGAGGAGAACTGGCGCGATGCCATTACCCGGGTGCCGGATTTCGCCATTTCGGAAACCCCACGATTCGTGGGGCGCGCTGTCGCGGCTTTGGCCGCCGACCCCGAGCGTTCACGATGGAATGGGCAGTCGATGTCGAGTGGCGGACTTGCCAAGGAGTACGGATTTACCGACTTGGACGGTTCACAGCCGGACGCATGGGCGTACATCGCGGACATCCAGGAATCGGGAAAAACGCTCGACGCTTCCGGTTACCGCTGATCTGTGAGGTTACATCCCGTCCAGTAGTGTGGCGATGCAGTGAGGTTCCGTGATGATGACCGACTCATGATCGATTCGTGATTCCGAATGCCAGTCTGTTTCTGTCAGCTGAGGATACGGTGTTCAGCACCGTTAAACAAGGACAAGGAACAGAAGCGTTATGGACGGAGAGTACGGGGTTGACGGACCCTTCAGCGTTTATGTCGACACGGAACGGGTCCGCACCGGTGCCGACAAATATCAGCAACTGAGCAGTGACTTCAGCATCGTTGAAAGCTATATTGGGAATACCGACGGAGACTCGTCGTTTTTCGGTGCCGTCGGAGAACCCTTCATGGATTGCTATTTCGATGCTGCGGAGAAGACCGAGGACATGCTCACCCGGCTCGGAGTCGGTGGTGAAGGGCTCGGGAGACTCATCTCCCACTGCTGCGACAGGATCGAGGAGTCTGACAAGAGTTCGGCGGCTACGATGAACAAGCTCTTGGAGGACCTGGTCTGATGGGCGAGTGGGAAGGTGAAGCGGTCGACCTTTCAGACGCTCCGAAACAAGCTGACGAGTGGGAATGGGGCGAGAACCCACTCAGCGTCGAGAGCTGGGAAGACGGCGCATGGTTCGGCGCCGGACAATTGCCGGCCGTCGGAGGCCTGGTCAAGTTCTATAAGACCAACGTCCACGACGGAAAAGCGAACGAGGTTTTCCAGGAGCTGTTTGACGGTGAGGACGTTATACAGAACCTCATCGAACTCCAAATCATGTTCACTGACCTTGGAAAGGAGATGTTTGCCCTTGTCAACGACGTCAAAGCGTTGGCTAATGCGGACATAGGCGACATCGTCGGATGGCTCGTGGCGGCAGGGCTTGAAGGCCTAACCAAATGGGTTCAGCCGATCGAAGACGCCTGGGGATACGTCGTCGGTAACCCTCGACGACTGAAAACCGCAAAAGATATGTGGGACAGTGCTTCTGAATCGCTAAAGACATTGGCCGGCGAATACGCCGAGACGGCTACGAATACGGTAGACGCGGCATGGATGGGCTATAGCAATACAGGTGCACAAACGCGGACCAAGGACTTCGTTGAGGCCATTGAAGCCACGGCCGGTATAGCCACCCTCCTAGGTATGGTCGTCGATCTTTTCGCGGATTTCTCTAACCGGCTCATCAGCTTTATCAACAATGTCATCGTGGACCTGATTGCGACCCTGGTCGATGCGCTTAAAGACGGCCTCACTAAAGGGCCGTATGCGGCGATCACGGTCTCAGTCGACGTGGAGATCATTCTCGCCAAAACCGGCCTTGAACTCACTTCTCTCGTTCTACGTGCGGCGACGATCTTCCTCGCCGGCGCCGAACTGACGAATCAGGTTGCCGAAAAATACGAAGCTGCGTCGGATCTATTGGACTTCCTGGAGAACGTCCCGGCTACATACGACACGCTCGCCTCACAAGACGGGAAGGAGTGACGAAGTGGACGACAAGAGACGCCTACCCGCGCCGGAAGCTCTCGCCAGCACCCGTGAGAAGCTCGCAAGTGTCGCAAGTTCGATCGAAGCGGAAGCCTCCGATGACGCGCGATCGATCGTTGTGCGGTGCAAACCGGGCGGTGTGGTTTCAGATATAGCCTTCACCGCGCGGGCGTTCCGCACGGACGGTCATGACCTGAGTGAACGAATTATGGGCCTGGTTCGTGAGGCGCGTTCGCTGGCCGATCGAGAGCTAGCGGAAACCGCTGCCGCTGTATTCGAGAACGAAGGGATATAGGCATTGCGATGTATAATCATACGAGCACGGCGGCCGATGGGAGGTCGCTCATCCGAGATCTGGAGCAGACGCAGCAGAATCTGCGCGGCCAGGTTGAAGCTCTGGAGGAATTCCGCGAGTCGTTGCGCGAACTGGAAACAACCGAGAGCGATGAAGAGGGAACGGTTTTCGTTACTATTGGTGATGGCAACGTCATCACGGCTCTGGATATCTCGCCGGACGGATTCCGCAAGAGAGAGGCGCTTGGGCGGATCCTGACGGTCACGATCGACCGCGCACAAAAGCGACATGAAAAAAGCATGCGCGACAACCATCCCGATCGGCACTAGGCGGGTCGTCAGGCAGCAGGGCACCATTCCCAAAAAATGGGAAGCTCTGGCAAGTCTCACTTACCGTTGTTAGGGACACTGTCTCCCAACGGGAAAGGCATTCTGTTGCTGCACGTCCGTCTGGTCGGCGCTTTCAAGGTTTATATAGCAGGCATGGAGATTCGGATTCCAGGGCGGCATGCTCCTTCGGTGCTCGCATTCCTCGCTCTACAGGACGGTACTCCGGTGCATCATGATCGGATCGCACAACTATTGTGGTCCGATCAGCCGCCGCCGACCGCTTACCGGCAGATCTCCAACGTCCTGTCAAACCTGCGCCGACACCTCTTGGGGCACGGTTTCGACGGGCTCTCCTCTCGGAACCGGTTCGCCAGATTGGAGGATGCCGACACGGATATTCGCATGATCGACGCGGACATCGAGTCCGGTAGAAAATCCTTCGCGGAGTGCGACTATGAAGCGGCACTGACGACTCTGGAACGAGTTGTGGAATCCATTCCGAACAAACCGTTTGCCGAGTTGGACGCGGAACCGTTCACGCCGGAAGCGACTAGGCTTCTGCGAGTTCGCGAGTCGCTAAGGCATGACGTCGTCGATTGTTTGATTGAAAGGCGGCAACTTGAAAGGGCGGTTCGCGAAGCACGAGAGGTCGTCGACGACAATCCTGTGTCTGGGAAGGCTGCACGTCTGCTGATAAAGGCATTGCATGTCAGTGGAGATCGGAGTGAAGCTCTACACGTCTTCGAAGAACATCGGCAGCTAATAGGTGACGAATTGGGGATCGACCCCGACGCTGACACCAGGGGGCTGCACACTGAGATTCTCAGAGACGACGAGGGAGGAAACGAAGTGGACAACGACGTCCCGCGTGAGCTTCCCCCGAGGCCGCACGTCTTCTTGGGAAGAGGGGACGAGGTTCGGATATTGTCGGAAGCGCTGAGCGGCCCTCGGGACAAGTCGTCCGTCGTCGCTGTAAGTGGAGCAGGGGGTATGGGCAAATCGGCCCTCGCCCTGCATGTTGCTCATGAAGAATCCGGCAGATTTCCCGACGGTCAAGCCTACGTTGATTTGCGGGGCCATACACCCGGGCTCGAACCTCTCGAGGCGAAGGAAGCGGTGAACTTGGTGCTCCGTTCCTTTGGAGTTGCCGTAGCGGACAATGAGAGCCTGAACGGCCTGGAAGCCCGCCTCAGGACGGAACTGAACCGAAAACGCGCGATCGTGTTTCTGGATAATGCTCGCGACGTCTCGCAAGTGCGTTCGCTGATTCCAGGTGGTGGAATGTGCACAGTCATCGTCACCTCCAGGAGACCTCTGGTCCTGCCAGAAGCCGGGAGGAATCTGCATTTGGAGCCGCTGGACGATGCTGAATCGGGAAAGGTCTTGCAGGCGTACCTTGGTGAAGCGATCGTGAGGGAATCACCTCGTGGGATTGAAAGGATTATAAGCGTCTGTGGAGGAATGCCGTTGGCGTTGATCATAGCCGCGGCGAAGTGCCGTGTCGGTGGTGCCAAGAAGATCAGTGCTTTCGCTGATCGACTTAAAAATGAGAACGCGAGACTCGAGGCACTGGCGTTCGACGACCTTGCGGTCAAGGCGAGCGTCGCGATGAGTTTTGCGGACGTGTGCCGCAGGCACGGTGAGGATTCGGAGGTTGTGCGGCTGTTTCTGTTGCTTGGCCAGTTTCCCGGTACGTCGTTTACCGTGCATCTGGCCGCAGCCATTCTGGGAGTCGATGCAAGCATGGCTCTGGATCTGCTCGACATCTTGGAAGAAAACCAGCTCATCTCGATGGTCGAGCCTGACCGATACCGGTTCCACGACCTCATTCGTGGGTTTGCGTGGAGCCAATGGCCGAGTAGGTGGGACGACGAGGTTCGTAACGCTGCGTTTGAGAGAGCAGTGAAGTTCTATGCGGTCGCGATGGTAGAGGCAGCCGCGACCCTCGTACCGGTGGAAGCGGAGTACCTGCGGACAAGTGAGGAGTATCCCGCCAACGATATCTCCTTCTCGTTTGCCGATCAGGAGGCGGCGGGTGCCTGGTACCGCATGGAACTTCCCAATGCCGGTTTGCTGCTCGATTACACGGGTGACAACGGTTCGCTCGCCATGTCTTGGGCGGTAATCGGCAGAATCGCCGTTGCGCTGGATATGACCCATCAAACCTCGCCGCATTGGAGAGAGGCAATCATTGACCGAGCGCTTGGTCGGCTGGATAGGCTTTCACCTTATCACCGGCACATAGCGCGATTCTCCAAATATATGGCATTGCTTCACCGGGGCGATGCTGAGCAATGCATACCCCTACTGGAAGAGGGCTACGAGGAGGCATTGGGTTCTCAACTACCAGAATGGTCGATTGTGTATCGAACCTGGATGTCCCATGCCCTTCGCTGTGCAGGTCATTCCGGAGAGGCGTATCGATTGGCGATGGATTCTCTCATTGATTCGCGGAAGATTTCGAATATACGCACCGAATTCTGGGCTCTCGTCCGTGGCTCGCAGGCAGCGGAAGAGCTTGGTGAGCATGACGAGGCCTGCCGCCTTGCTGAGGAGGTAGTGGCGAAAAAGGGCGAGTTGGATGCGGACAACCAGGTCTACGGCCGAAATGTTCTGGGATTCCGCTATATCGGAGCGGGGCGATTCAACGAGGCTCTGGAAATCTTCGAGGAAGTGCTGCGCAACTCTCGATCAGATGTGATGGACGTATCCTACGAGGTCAAAGCGCTGTGGGGACTCGGGAAGGCGCTGGCAGGATTGGGCCGGATCTCGCAAGCCAAGGCACGGTTCGATGAATCGGCGTGGGCCATGTACAGGACCGGTAATATCATTGACGCAGAGCGCCAGGCCATCTCAGCGGCAACCTTGCCTGAGACGCCCCGATATGTGGCTTGGTGAGGGAATTGATCACACGGCCGTTCTTCTATGGCAACCACCAATGCTTCCGAATTTAATCGAAACGGGAACAACAGGAGACGTTGTGATGATCGCTATACGGTGGAAGCCGTCGGAAGCACGCCCCATGTTATTATTTGCCGCGATTATCGGTTTAGGTATTTCACCGCTCAGTCAGTGCCGCACGTCTCCACTGCGATGCGTGATCGTCGGTTTCCGATATCAGCGCATTATTACTTCTTGGCATTGGAAGACTTGTATACGAAGCGAGAGTTGCTTTGCCATGTAGACGAACCGTATGAGTGCTCACCACTATGGGTATAAGAGGCGTGCGAGAGACTAAATCATTTGACGTGGATGCGGCGCATCCTACCTGTCGTGGGCACGGAATAGTCACAGGTGATAGGCATTGTACGATCGCCAAACGCCATTGGCCATCCTTAGCGGCTCTTCGGAGTTTAGCGGGGTGTGGTTTATTTAATGGTGATGGAGCCGAGGACTCGCCAGTTGGGTTTGCCGGCATACAGCAGAGCCCGGATGCGGTAGTTGTGGAAGTTGGTGAATCCAAACCCGATCCGTTTGATGCGTTTAATCAGGTTGTTCAAAGCCTCGGTAGGGCCGTTACTAACCCGAGCGTGATGGTAGTTGCAGATCTTGTCGCGCCAACGCTGGAGGGTCCGGCCCAGTCTCTGTAGTTCGGGCGGCATCGCGTGGTGACGGCAGTGGGCCACTAGATCGGTCATCATCACCCGTGCCGTGTCAGGGTTTGCCTCCCGGTAGAAATCACGTATTCGCTCTTTGACCCGGTAGGCAATTGCTACCTCAGCATGAGGGTCGCCCAGTGCCAGAAGCGACGACAGTCGCTGGGCGGCTGTGTCGGTCAGGCGTTCTTCGCCCACCAACAGTACCCGTCGGGCCCGGTAGAGCGGGTCATGTTTGCGTCCACGATGACCTGTCTGTTCGTGTTGTACCCGACGGCGTACCGCGTCCAACGCCCGGTTGGTCAACGCCACCACGTGGAACGCATCGACCACTTGGACAACGTTGGGAAGCATCACGTTATACACAGCAGCGTAGGCGGCCGACATATCCAACGCGCCATAGCGGAGGCGCCGCTTCCATGCGACCGATCGCTCATTGATATACGCTGCCACATCAACGAAATCACGACTGGGAAGCAGGTCAATGATCTGGTGGTGGTCGACATCGCAGACGGTCGTGACGTAGCTGGTGTGTCGATTGGTCAGGCGCATGAAACTGGTTTCATCCAAACCAATCGCAGTGGTCTTGTTCAACCGTTTGCGGTCGGCGTCGAGTAGTGCTCCACCGTAGGTGGTGACGGCATCGTTGATCGTGTGCCAGTCGCAGCCGAGCTCGGTGGCGACCTCACTGACGGTACGGCCCTTCCCCACCTGGACGGTGGCCCATTTCGCGGCTCGGGTCGTCACACGACTCGAGGCCCCAGCGATACGCGGATCCGTAAGCACCCAGGAACGTCTAGGGCATGCCGTGCTGGGACACCACATCCGATGTTTACGCCACACCAACCGCATCGCTTGCCCGTACACCGGAAGATCGATATAGCGCGCTAGGGGACGTTCCTTAACTCGTGCCCGACCGCCACAGTCGGAACACAACGGATGATCCACCACCTGCTCGATAACCAAGTCGACGTGCGGGCCATGACGTTCGTACTGTACAACACGAACATCCTTGAACCCTACAAGCGCCTGGACGATCTTGCTAGAATCAGACGTAACGAAGGTGCTTTTTTGTCGTTTTTTCACACATCAACAATGAGGCACCTTCGTTCTTTTCCACCAACCACACCCCGCTAAACTCCGAAGAGCCTCCTTAGCGCGGTTTCTGGCACCAAACGAACCGGCAATCTTGAATTCAGTCAGGAGTTGAGAAGAAAAAGTGAGAAAAGCTGTGGATCAGCTCGCAAAACTGTTTCAGAATTAGTTCTGGCTGCCAATTCTGGCTGCCACACCCCCGAGAATAAGCACTCTCGGGGGTGTTTTACCTGGTGGGTGCTACTGGGATCGAACCAGTGACCACTGCTTTGTAAGGTGAAGGCCGCTTGGGTCATAATAGTCTTTATCGAGGTCAGGACGGAATATCGGTTTATGAAGTGCGGAATTGAACGATAGTTCTGGCTGCACTTTCCAGCTGCACTACCCTCCTGTTTTAGCAATAGGTCATAGGCTGAAACAAGGGGGCTCTTCACTCTTCACGAGAGAATAGGAAAACTACACCCGCCACACCCGCCAGTGGATGTTTCACCTGGTTGTACCGGCGGGTGTCAGGAAAAATTTACACCCGCCTCTGACCCGCCACACCCGCCTTGACACCCGCCAAGAGTTGAAAAGTCGCAGGTTCATTGGTGAAGCTGAAACACAGGGATTATTGAGAGACTAGGGAAGTGACACCCGCTAATGGATGTTTCACCTGGTTGCACCGAAGGGTGTAAGGAAACCTTACACCCGCCAAATGCTTGGCGTCGTCGACGCGTCAATGGAAAAGAAATCAAAAGCTGGAACACTCCGGGTTGCCGCATTGAAGAGTGTTCGCCTACGATTACTAGTACGAACTCGATCGGAGAGGGCAGGACACAAGGGTGCCGTGATTGATACACAATCGCCCCTATTGGGTTGGGAAGCGGAGGCATGGATGGCGAATCAATTTGAACTCAGTAAAGAACGTGCTCAGCAAATACGCGCAGCGGCCCTGGCTGACGGTTTGGCTATGGATGAATGGATTGACCGGGAGCTTCAGCGGTCACTTCGTCGGAGACAGATCGAGAACTTCACCGAGCCGGACGCCGATACAGTTCGCTGGATGTCCGCTTCTGAAGTGGTTCGACGTAATATCTGGAGCCAGACGGCTGCAACCGAGGTGACCGGTCGATAGTGACGTCATCGGCAAATCGTGGCCACATTTACCGCGACGCTACAACTGGTCTTCGAGTAGTCGTGCTATCAGCAGACGACCATAACCTCAATCCTTACCACGGCGCAGTCTTGGCAGCGCCAATTGTTCGGCAAGAGACAAATTCTGACGGTGTGGTTGTGCCGTACACCGTGAATCTCAACGAAAACGATTCCGTTTCCGGCTTCGTACGAGTAGCTGAAACCATGTTGGTGCCGTCCGAAACTCTAGAACCTCCAGGACGTGACGAAGTGCTGTCTGGCGCAACGTTGAGTAACATTAAGATGGTCTGGGATGAATTTCTAGGGTACTGAGCTGTGGTTCTGCCAGTTTGCAGCAGTTTTGACGACTTGAACCAGTTCATCTGTGATGGCAGGCGTGCTCGCAATCATCGTCTCCGAATTTGAGTCATACTGTTCACCGTCACCGTTAAGTACGTCCGCGCCAGCTTCTCGGGCAATCACGATACCTGCTGCAACATCCCAAATTTTTCCAGACATTACAACACACCCATCTGTCCAGCCAGCCGCAACCCAGCACAGGTCGATTGCGGCAGAACCGAACATACGGACTCGTTCGACCGTGGGAACCAGCTGATGATGCAATTCGAACCGCTCGTGGTTCTTTTCGATGGCTCCCTTCCCTACGGCGAAATCACCAGTTGAGATTATTGAACTTCTCAATTCTTTAGTTGAGGAGCAGTGGGTCGTCGTTTCATTTATGGCAGCTCCTTGCCCTACGGCAGCTGTGAATTGGTGATGCAATTGCGGGATAGATACAACACCAACAGCAGGCTCTCCCTCGCTTAGGAGTGATAGAGATATGCTGTACAGAGGGTTACCATGAACGAAGTTTGAAGTGCCGTCAATTGGGTCGAGGACCCATATCAACTCGTCGCTATGCCCCTTTTGTAGCCCATATTCTTCTCCCAAGAACGAACATTCAGGCGATTCTGTTGTGAGGCGAGCTCTGATTGATTCCTCGACGCGCATATCTACTGCTGAAGCGAAATCGCGATCACCTTTATAGGTCAGTTCTGAGCGGTCAGTACTTTCGGAGATGATCTCTTCAGCCTGCTGAACGGCATAACGGGCAAGCCTCAAGTAGTAGTTAGTATCCACTTATTGTTCCCCTATCCCATAGTTCAAGATAGATTGATCGGAATGTTTGATAAAGACCGCGCTGCCGGGTCTTTTCCAATACGAAGGTTGGAGAGTCGACTCCACGAGAAGCCGGTAGGTACGGTTGAGCAACACCAACTTCGTCGTTTACGAATAGCAGGTTGAACCGAATTGGTTCATCATATAGGCGTATTTCGAACCGACCGAGCGCGTCGTCGCTAAGCGATGTCAGAACTCGGCTCACAGTGTCGATGTTCAATTGGGTCAGTGCTGAGAGGTATCCAGCCTGGAACCCTTCCTCTTCTTCGCGTTCGTTTATCGATGTCCCGGTGGGATTTAGAAAAAGCAACTCAACACTGGTTCCATTTTCAATCAGATCGACCAGACGTTCGGTCGGATATTGCTGACAGATGGTATTCAACGAAAGGCCAGCAGCTTTAATCTCGGACGCGTCGTCAAATATTTCGTGCGCGGACATCTCACTTGTGAACTGGCTTCTTGTGGGATATACAGCCGTGACATCGGCATACCGGTTACGTACTGCAGCTCCCAACATATCGTCGTTAACCTTGGAGCCCTGAAATGGCGAAGCGTGCTGAAGAAGCATATTAGAGGCGAGAGCAACATCGCCCGGAGGTGTTGCTGATGTCTCCCAACTTTCAACCTTTGTTGCTTCGACTGGCCACCCAAGGAGGTCAGCCAACTTCGAAGCGAACTCGGTATGGTCCATCCCTAGTGCCAGTCTTGCATCCACAATCTGTTGTCGAGCTAGATTACCTAGGTTTGCCCTGAACTTCCGATTCTTATGAAGTGATACAACTTTTTTGTTCATGATGCTCTTCTATTCGTGTCTTGTTCCGATAGGTTGAGAAGTCCTTCGGGATATGGTTGCCCGACCTTGCCGTAGAGCTCAATCAGGTGCGCATGGAGGGAATAGACCATGCGACGAAGGCCTGAGATTTCGGCACGTAGGTCGTCAAGGGAGTGTTCTTCTGAACCTAGTCGATCGACCCGTTCTCGTACTTCGGCGATATCTCGAGTTAGCACCCCCATGTCTAGGTCATCCTCTGTTATCTCATCTGTGGTCGCAACTACAAAGACCCCCTTCGCTGGATGGCTGTCTAGGTACCCTTTGGCCTTTAGCTCGCGAACAGCATTGATGACGACCGTCTTAGACGCTCCTGATTCTTTGATTAGTTGTGTGGTTGATGGGATGAACTCTCCGATTGGGTATTGCCCATTGTCGATGCGGTGAACGATTTGATCCATTAGCTGTTGAGTACGGGTCTTTGGTCGCCGTTCCATCACGCTGACTCCTTCTAGTTATCCGCTAGACATACATAGTTTCAGAGGGACAACCGTACACGAACCGTTAAAACGGGCTATTGTCGTGTTTTTGACAGAACTATCAATTGACAGTATCGTACTAGACATGCATAGTTGATGCATGGCCGAACGACCCCGACCTAGGAGCAACAGATGAAGAAAACTGGTATTCACCCACTTGCAGCTGTAGCCGCACGTACCTGCCGTAACCGTCACGCCCATATCCCTTCGTGGAACGATGTTGCCTGCGCTGACTGTTGGGGCCGCGTTATTGAGCACGATGCTCAAGTGGCCCGCGAACTGGACCTACCGGCGACACCGCCGCGTGACACGGATTATGTCGATCCGGTAGCCGTTGATCGCGCTATTACCGGTAGCCCGGTGGTTTTGACGTTCCGGGAATGGAAGCGTGCGATGTGGCGGCTGACCTGTCGAGCGAACTGGACTGACCGCCGTGCGTTCGCGTACTTGACCAAGCACGTCGTAGTTACTTGCCGCCTCGGTAATCCGATTCCCCATGATTTGTTGTTGATCGTTACGCACCGTCCCTGTAGTGCGCGCCAGCTGTGTGATCTGGTGTCGCGCCGCCTGCGTGCCCGCCGCCGGGCCGCCTCCCGCACTTCGTCAGCGCCCCATGCGCGTCATGGTTCTGTTCTTCGCACTCACCGATCCAGTGCTGTCAACGCTGCTTGAACGTTTCTCTTTCTCTTTTATGGCTCTAGCTAGTGGGAATCCCATGTGGTGCCGGTTCGATCCCGGCCTAGAGCGCTGATGCTTCGGCATCTAGGCGTGCTGTCTGTCGCTTCGGTGATGGATGGCTCCCAGGCGAGGTGGCGTGCACCTGAGGCAGGCCACCGTTGAACTCATCGGAGCCCCCGAGTGGGCTGCCAAACTAATCGGGATGGATGGCAGCGAGACCAGTCTGTACTTTGCTGGGAGTTCATAAGCCCGAGGGATCGGGCCACGGCGTTGGAGACGACGAACCGGGCACGGGCGCAGTGTTGTTCGCTCCATGTGGAGCACTACAACGTGGATCTGCCTCCAGGCGGGGAATCTCGTTGCTACGGCGCGGGAGGGAGCTTCCCAACGGAAGCGAGTGGGAGCGCAAATAGTGTGTATGACCAGGTTACGGGCCTGACCTACTGTGCATGAGCCGGTGAGCTTCTTGCTTGGCAACTCTGCGACGGGGGTTGAGGTGTTCCCTTTTGGATCATTGGATTGGTGTTCCCCCTTTTGTTGAGGGCGACACCGGAACTCGTGAGCGCGATGACTGACTGTACCCGAATACGGTCAGGAATGTTGCTTGTCCAACACTCGCCCGATCGACCACGACCTGACTGACGACTTGCAGAGCCAGAAGCTCGCGCCCCTTTTTGAAGGGGCCCGGCACCCGGCATGGGGAGCTGGCTGTGCGCAGCGCATAAGGGAGCCCTTTCTCAAGGGTTCGCTTGCCGTTCGAAGGGCTCCCTTATGCACTGTTTTATTTCTCTGTCTGACTTCTCGTCTCGGTGCTCTTCTTCTCCCGACCAACCGCTGTCTCGGCTGGTCGTGGGTAGTGGAGTGTCAACCGATACAAGAAGGAGGTTACCGATGAGGTGGGAAGACTTCCAGCGGACGCTGGAGCGAAATTTCACTGAGATCGGCAATGAGTTTATGCGTACTGCGTTGCGCATGTGGCAAAAGCCGATCCGCCCGGTGGCCCGGTTCGTCCGCGATGACGAGTTCACCGCGGACGTGTGGCCTGCTGGCGACACTGTCGACTGGGATGAGATGGCGGTGAAGGGGAGAGAAGGCCCCTATGCCACTAGCGAACTGCTCTTTCTGAGCATGAGCGCCGGGATTGCCTTGAGAGAACCGTTCAATGTTGTCCGCGCTCTGGATTTCGTGACCGATGAGGCGACCCTCGAGGTCATGTGGGATGCGCTGTACGAGATCCGTTCCGGTGAGGCATGGAGGCGGTGAGTATGACCGGAACGGAATATCGCAACGCTAAACGTGCCTACAAGTCCGCTCGGCGGCGGTTTGGTCGCCTACAGCAAAGCCAGCAGCGGCGTGGAATACCGGCAGGTTCGGACCATCCATTGGCGGTATACCAACGCCAGGAAGTCAAGGCTCAGCACCATCGCATGGCGCTACTGCAATGGAGATACCTGGCGCGGATGCGCCAGCAACAGGCGGCCCGCTTGGCCGCCACCTTGGCTTGTCTCATTTTCGTTATCGCCGCTGTGGCCGTTGTTGTCGCGTAATGCGGTGGGGGAAAGGAAACGGTAATTGTGATTGATCTTGTTGTGTCCGCTACGGCGGGTATGGCAGCGGCGACCGGTGCGGTTGCCTGCCTCGGTTGTGGTTGGAGGCGGTCGTTGGCTGCGGAACGTGACCGAGCTGAGAAGTANCGCTACCTATGGTCCGCCTCGCGGGCCGAAGCCGAACGTGACGAACTGACCGGCGTTTTCAACCGCCGTGGATGGCACCGGCAGGTCGAAGCGCACCGTGCTATTGCAGGGTCTTCGGCGGCGTCCGAGCGGCTTTGGATCGTCCTGGTCGATCTCGACGGTTTCAAGATGGTGAATGACACCCAGGGGCACGCGGCTGGCGATGCCGTTCTAGTCGATCTGGCTGCGCGGCTGCGGCAGTTGCCGGAACATCCGTTGGTGGGGCGTCTTGGTGGCGATGAATTCGCCGTTCTAGCCACGACCGCAGCGGTAGAGGCGATCCGGGCCGGGCATGCCGATCCGATCGTCGAGACCACCGAGGGAGTGGTGACAGTGCGTGTGTCAGCGGGTGCCGCTCCATTCTCAGCCGATCGACTGACTATGGCGATACGCAGCGCTGATGATGCTCTCTACGCCGCAAAGGATTCGAGTGACCGTCTGGCGGTTCAGACCGGGAGGCTGTCGGACGCCGGCGGTGCAACCCGTCCGTCTCAGCGGGTACGCGACCGTGGCCGCTCAACCGATCGCGATCGGGAGGTGATCTGATGGGACAGGCTCAACATCGCGCTACTGCCCAACAGTTGGTTGCCAGTGTCGCCCAGGGAGATTCCGAGCTGTATGCCGCCGTGGTGTGGCTGGCTGAGGCCGACTGTAGTGGCGACATCATCGCTGACGCTGATTTCGTCAGCATGTTCCACGACTACACGCCCGATCCAGTACCTATGGGCGAAGTCGACGAGGAGATGTTGGAATCGCTGCTCCGACAGCATCGCCGCCGTGGTTGGCGGACCGATCGCCCCGCGAAGCAGCAGCCATATATCGCGGCGATCGGCGGTCTCGCTCTAGCCGGATTCAAACCATATGAGCAGATCCTGTCCCGTGCGTCCGATGACCTCACCGAACATGATCAAAACTTGCTGATTCGGTGTATCGGAATCTCCTACGGACTGAAGGGCGGAAACAATGTCGCCTGACAGGTACCGCACCATCGCCGTCGCGCTGACGCTCGTTCTGTCGATTGTCACCTTCGCCCTCACCGTCACGACTCTCATCGTTTCTTAAGGAGGGCAGGATGCAGCCAGTTCGTATGCGCCTCATCGCCGACGGCCCCGCGATAGCGGCGCTTCTTGACCGCCTGGAGTCCGCTGGGGTCGACATTATCGAAGTCTCCCATCCCTATCCGGCACGCCGGTCACCAGGGCAACAGCGGGTGTATGTCGACCTCAACGTTCCGAGCACGTCGCTCGACTAATTCAAATCCCAACAGAGAGGAGATTGCATGTACCGATATTCCATCGCCTACACCGTCACGTGCGCACCAGGATCGGCAACAGGAGCCGACTACGTCGAATCCGCCACACCACTGACCGACGCCGCTCTAGACCGTTATATCACCGAGCTAGAGGCAGAACTATCGGCTAGCCAGAGTCGACCGGTGACGGTGCGCGTGTCCAACATCAATGAGATTTCGAAGAAAGAGCCGGCGGTCTAGCCGACCGTTCCATACCGCTCCGCACCGCTGGGGACAAGACACGACAAACCAACTCGTTGTCTTGGCAGGGTTCGAGTCTCTGGCGGAGCACCCATCTTCTCTTCATTTCTTTAGCACCCTACCCAGACAAAGGGGGTTGATCTGCGTCTATAAAAGCTGACCTATGCCAAATGCAATGCCATGAATTAGAAAGGAATGCCTTTGACCAGTAAAAGCACCGTCACCCAGGTTTTCGATGTCATTACCGCCGCGAACCTGGCCGAGAATCCATCCTCTGCCGAATGGGTGCGTCTGGATGATGTCCGCGCCGCTGTGCCGAATCTTGGTCGCCGTGAGGTCGACCAGGCTCTAATCCGACTATTCGAGGATAAGCGCCTCCACGTCGCACCGGAGGAGAACCGGGCCAGTCTCACTGCCTCTCAGCGGGAGGCGGCCCTGTGGCTCGGGGGTGGCTACATCCACTACGTCATGCTCACGGCCCGCCCGGGCTCCGGTCGATAAAAGACCTGCCGTTAGGCAACGGTCCATTCGCTGCCGCAGCCTAGCCGTGCCGTTCGTATAAGCGTGGCCCGCCTGGCCTAACAGGCGGGCCACCTCCATTGTTTGCTGCTCGTTGGCCAGCAACTACCCCAACCACCCTACTGAGGGGAACCTGAATGTCAATTAAAACCGACTTGTACACCAAATGGAACGCCATCGCCTGCGATGCTATGGCCGATAGCCTCCGAATGTCCAAACTCAACGACAACTACCGGCCTCTCATTCGTAAAGCCCGCGCCTACGGTCAAGCCTGCCGAGTCCTCCAGGCCGATGACGGTCTCGACCATGTCGCACCGGAGTTGCGGAAGTTGATGAAGAAATCGGGGTCCAACCATTACGCCGACATGCTCAACGAGCTCGATCAGGCTCGCGAGACGCAGTCGAAGGGAGGGGACGACAAGTGACGGCGACACCAACTCCGGCCTCTGATGAGCCGGATGACAACAGCAACACTGACGATCTCGCCCGCAGCCTGCTGGGCACCGTCTGGTGCGAGGGGTGCGACCGGTCGGTCGACGAATGCTCGTGCGAACGCGTACTGCGATTGCAGTTCGGCAACCCCGAAGAAAAAGAAGGAGAAAACGAGGAAGCATCCAAGCCTGGAGCGGCGCGACAGAGTGAACACGACGGTTCGAATGAACAGACTCCATCGACCGTGAGCAACCCGGTCGATGGTGAACACGCCCCGCCGCGTTCATTGAACACGCCACGGGTGAACACTCCCGACGGCGACCGCGTGAACGATCGCAGCGACGAAAGTGTTCATTCTCAGAATGAACAGGGCAATAAAGTGAACGCTGCTGGGGGAGTGAACGCGACGCAGTCAGGTGAACGGTTGAACGTGAACACGCCGCGAACACCCCACAATGAACACGGCAGGAATGAACGCGTCAAACGGCGTTCTCCGATGATGGTGTGTATTGCCGTTCTGTCAGGATGTCTCGCGTTGGTCGGGTTCGCGGCGTCGTTTGGAACCGTCGCGGCATCGATGGAACCGTCGTTTGGACGCATGGCCGTCCTGGTGCCTATTGGAATTGATCTGGGCATCATCGTTTTCAGCCTGCTCGATATCGAACTGGCACGCCGGGATTATCGTATCCGCTGGTTGCGGTACGTGCCGTGGGCATTGACGGCGGGAACGATCTGGCTGAACCTATCAGCTGGCCACACGGTCGAAGAGAAGCTGGCGCACGCGGCGCTTCCAGCCCTGTGGGTGGTGACGTCAGAGGTGTTGGCGCATGTCAAGAGGCGTGAAACCCGGCAGGAAAAAGGCGTGGAGGTCGAACCGATCCCCAAGGCACGCTGGTTGTGCGCCCCGATAGCGACACTGAAGCTATGGCGGGTGATGCGGTTGTGGAACATCCGCTCCTACACCACGGCGTTGGACAGCGAGATTGAGCGGCAACTAGCACGGTCGGAAATGACCAGCCGGTGGGGATCGGTCCGTAAATCGCCCGGTGTTCTCAGGGTGCGCTACCGCAACAGAATGATCACGTTGACTCAAGTGGTCGACTGGAAAGGGTCAGGCGGCAACGCCGGTGTGAACACCAGCGCGCGTTCAACCCAACCGGAGCGTTCACGCCCCGGCGACACAACTGCGACCGTGAACACGACTGTTCAATCCGGCAAGCAGACGCGTTCACCCAAGCCTGGGGCGAAGCGTTCAGGTCAACAGACTGAACACGCTGGTTCAAAAGTGAACGCGTCGAAGCGTTCGAAAGCTTCGGCGCGTGAACGCCTCGCTGAAGCCCTGGCGGCGTTCATCGCCGATGGTAAGAACAGCCCGTCGTTCCGTGAACTTGCCGACCGTGCCGGCGTTTCGGTCGGTACGGTCCACAAGTACAAAAACCACCTCGGCCTGTCATAAGGCCACCCAGTTCGGCTCTGCCTTTTGGTTTTGAGAAAGCAGCCCGTTTGAGCCGGGCCAGAGCACTCCCTATTGTTTTAGCACTCCGCTTCCCTACCGCTTGTTCCTGCTCCGCCGTGGATGGTGGGCATGTCCTGTGGTGGGAGGCCACGTAACACCAATACATGACTCCAGGAAGGAGAGCCCTCATGGGATCACCCGTGGGCAACCCCGCTGAGGGTTGGAGCCCGTTCACCGGTGCCACTGAGAATGCTGGCGAATCCACTTCCGCTGACACGAAGACGGACACCTTTGGCGGTGACGAGGACGCCAGGGATGTCGAGCAGCCGCAACCGCGATTGACTCTGCTCGACCCACCGGCTGAAGTTGGCCTGGAGGAGTCGGACGAAAAGTCGGCACTCGGCACTCGGCACTCTCACGACACCAATGCCGAGATTAAAACAGCAGGTCACAGTGATCACGGGGAGGGCGAAAGTCGGCACTCGGCACTCGATGCCGACTCGTCAGTGCCGACTTTGGAAACCGACACACCGGCGGCGACTACCGCGTTCAGAGAGCGCCTGCGATCTGAATTCTCGGCGCCATTGTCGTGGCAACGCCGGCCCGCCGCTCCCGCCGAAATGCTCGAATGGGCCCGGCAGGGCCATTGGGGGCAGGCGGTCGATCCGGACGCAGAACCTGAACGCATTCGGGGTCTGTCGGCGGGNTGGGCGTGGCTGGCCGTGAGTGTCATCAGCGCGCTGCGCGTGGTCGAATGGCTTATCGAACGCCCCACCCGCTTTATCACCGTGGTGGTGGCGGTGTTGTTGACGGTCGGCTGGTGGCACCTGGCGTAGAACCACCCCTCAACCTCTCCCTTCCCCCTGCATGTCAGGGGTTCTGTGTCGACGTGAGGCGATCACGTCGACTTTCTTTTACCCAAAAATCTATTTCCCCTCGTCATTTATCAATTTCGAACTCATGATGGGAGTATTTATGACTGTTATGGCTGGAGCCGCCGGGATCATCTGGTGCGTCCTGGCGCTGTTGAAAGTCCACCCCAAAGCTCAAGCAGTATTTCTTGTCTTCTTGGGAGCAGGTGCCGGCGGGCTGTTGGGTGAGTGGATCGGTCGCCTAGCGGCGTTCATGGTCCGCGCCGTCGATGCCGGTACCGGCTGGGCGATCGGGATGTCGCTCGGTTGGGGACTGGCACTTGGTGTGCTGTTGTTTTGGGTGATTATCATGCTGCCCAACGGTGTCGAACCCGTCGGTCTCGATCACGCCAAATGGATACGTCCCGTTCTTTATGTGTCCTCGGTGTTCCTAATCCCGTTTGCGATTCTGCTGGGTGGCGGCCTGCAAACCGTGGCCGCGACGGTGGGGGTGTAGCCCATGTCAGTGCTGATCGTTTCCATTGCTATCGCCGGAGTGTTTACCTTCGGAGTCCGGCGGGCTATCACCGACACCACGTGTGCGGTAAAGGGCGTCGACACGCCATCGCTGGCAAAGTGGCGGGCGCGGAAAGAACACCGCGCCGAAAAGAAAGCCAACCGAGCTGAAAAGAAAGCCGATAAGGCACCAAGCCCGTTTGCTGGTTGGTGTTCGGATGTGTGGCGTGACTGGTGGACCCGAAGAGCGGAGGCCCACCGGGCCAACGAAACCGCACGCCGGGCCAACAACGGAGTACTTCCCGGCACCGCCCGTGGTTGGGCCTACCAAGAAGCCTCCCTACGGTGGCGGCGCGCATGGGCGGCCGCTATCGCGAAACAGGAGGAGCGTTTCGGTCTCCCCATTTCCGATACCACCAATCGAGATAAGGAATCGACGCGCAACAACAACACCGATGACGATCCGGCTCCCGCCCAGGACTCGTCTCAGCCGGAACCGGGCGAGGCGACCACGGAACCGAGCCAGACGACTGAGGGCGAGGCGGTGGACGGTGCGTCCGGGTCAGACGAGGCGGAGACGGTGGTGCAACGACCTGGTGGTGATGTCGCCCTTGACGAGGGAAGCGAGGCTGGCGAAGAGGCGATCGACGAGCCGGTCCATGACCCACCGCCGTCAACGCAGGGGGTCGATGATCCCTACAGCAACGCAAACGGGGAAGTGCATGATGATTCGATCGACGAGCAAGCCCGCGACGCTGCTGCAACGCCACTCAATCTCGACGATCCGGCCCTGGAGGAGGGGAGTCGACGGCTCACGTTGCAAACGATCGACGAACTAGCCGTTGACGATCGAGTAGGCGAGACCACCGACGGCGCATCGTTGCGGTCAAAGGCAAAAACGGGGTCGTTTAAGGAACTGAAGGATGGCTTGGCGACCGGGGCGATTACAGCGACACCGGCGGCGACGAATCTGATGGCAGCGATTCTATTTGCCGAATCGATGAAACAACAGGCCGACGGTGTCATGACCTCGATCGATCGAGCGAAAGCAGATCTGGCACTCAACGGTGTTGAAGGCAGGCCGATCGACGAACTCACCGCCGCCAGTGACCACGCCCAAGGCGTGTGGTTGATGTTCGGTGATGTCAATGAGGCTCTGCGCCGTCAGATCGCTCTACGCGAGATATTCCTCGCCAACGATGAAACCGGTAGCAAGGCATTTGTCGCCGGTCAATAGACACCCGCCGGGAACGCCGCTCGGCTCAATCGATGTGCGTTCCCGGCGGTCTTTCAACACAAGAAGTCACACAATGAAAGAGAGACACGATGAGTGACATATCAGCAGAATCGAACTCCCTCCCCCGGGCGATGCAGTTTTGTCAGGCGATGGCGAAACAAGCCGACGAGGCCATCCCCAACGTCGAGAGAGCCAAGGCCGATCTGACTGCCTCGGAGGTCACCGGTCGCCCGATCGACGGTCTCGCGGTGGCAATGGAAATACTCGCCGACCTGCGTGAGTCGTTCCAGGCGGCTGACGCGGCCCTGTCGGAACAGTTGACCGCCCGCGAAGCGCTGCAAGCCAATCAGGAAGCTGGTAGCAAGGACTTCCTGACCGGCGAATAAACCAACACCACTGTGGCCACCGTTGGATACGCCTGCTGATGTGTGTCCAATGGTGGCTGACCTATCTGGCTTCTATACGCCTTTTACTTGTGACGGCTGCCCGTTGTTTCTTCGTCGGCTGCCGTCGTGCTTGTTTCGTACTTCTTGTTCTTTGGAGGTTGCCATGACGACCACGGCGGCGCCTGCCGACCACACCACCAATAACACCGCCGACACCAGCCTGGCCGATAGTGCTGAGACCGAACCGGGTGAGGCGGTCCAGGTGGATAAACCACCTCCACATCTCTCATTCGATCCGACCGATTCATGGTGGCAGCGGCTGCAACCCCAACTGTTGCCGTGGAAACTCGGCGGCATCATCGCCGCCGCGGCCAATGTTGCTTGGGTGGCGTCGTTGTTTTTGCATCCGCTTCTCATGGCGGCCCTGGTCGCGATTGCGGGTGGTGTGTGGTTGGCCTACTGGAGACACACCACGAGCCAACACGGCTGGCTAACCACCCGCGCCGCACATTACGCCTATTTCGTCTACGTGTTGGGGGTGGGTTGGTCGGCCTGGTATCTGCTGGCCGGCCCCAGCGCCCGCCTCTGGTGCGCCGGTGGCCTATTGGTACTGGTCGGCGGTATCCGGCATTGGCGCAACGTGCGCATCCCCAACCCGGCTGATTTTGCCCCGCCCGAGCCCGATACGCCTCCGGCGGTGGAAGATCCGGTCGCCGAGGAGGCGACACCAGTCGAAGAGGACACACCGGTCAGTATCCATCAACAGGTGGTGGACGATTGGGACACGCACATCGCCGCTGCCAACGCTCCATTGCCTGGTAGCAGCGTGGATATCACTGATATCGGTGAGTATTCGACAGTGTATGACGGTATGTTGGTGCGGGCGAAACAAACGTTTAAAACCGTCACCGACAACCTCGACAAAATCGCCACAGGCTTGGATATCCCGGCTCATCAACTGATCGTGGAAGAACACCCGTCAGGTCGCCCCTCGCTGTTTCAGTTGACCTACAACCACACTGACGCGATCGGGGAATCGGCAGCCTGGCCGGGGTCGACATTTGATACCGAGTCCGGCCAGATCCGCCTGGGGCCGCACACCGATGGGCAAGGTGAAGCAACATGGCGAATTTTTTCGAAAAATAGCATCTGGAGCGGCTTCATATGCGGTCAGACCGGTACCGGAAAAAGTCGTGACGCCGACGTGATTGCCTACAACCTGATCGACGATGGACGCACGGTCGTGTGGGCCGGCGACGCCACCGATGGGGCCTCCAGCCCTGCTTTGACGCGTCATGCTGACTGGTATGCCGGGGCCGAACGGGTCCTGGGCATGTTGCAGGCAGCCGAACGGATCATCCAATACCGTAAAGCGCTGTTGAAAGTGCGTGGACAGGTCGGTTTCACTCCCAGTCGGAAGTTTCCCGCGTTGATGATCATCCTCGACGAGGTCCACGAGCTGGTCAAAGACAAGGCAGTAGCGGAGGTATTGAAAACCATCGCCACGCTCGGGAGAAAATTCGGAGTCGCCCTCATCCTCATGGCTCAACAGGCCAGCCTCGAATCGTTTGGCAATAACGAAGCGCTTCGCGCCAACATCGTCGCAGGAAATTTGGTGATGCATAAGACCTCGACGAAGAACCAGTCTCAGTTGATTGGTGGGGTCGATATCAACCCGAACAATCTGCCGGGAGTGCCTGGCTATGCCTACCGCAACGCTCCGACCGACAAGAATGGTCGCCGTGTGGGACGGTCGGCACCGTTCCGGGTCTATCACATGGGAGACCGTCCCGAGGAGGCGTCTGACGACGAGGTCGATCCTAGTGTGGCGCTGTTCGACTCGATCCCGTGTGAAAAGAAGGCACAGTTGGATGCCGGTTCCGCGCGTTTTGCGGGGGAGGCCTATCTCCATCGGCGTGGTGACGCGGAAGCCGACATGGACCGTAACCGCGCCATTGTCGAAGCCGCCGAGTCTGGTGACCACGACGAGATCAATCGGGTTCTGGCCGGAGACATCAAAGCCGCCGGCAGCCAAACTGCCGATCAGTACGGGGCGGCCATCGAGTTTCCCACCTGGGCCGATTTCGCCGACGTCGGCCAGGACGAGACCCGTGGCGTCGATTCCAATGATGATCACCAGCTATCGGAAGCAGCACACACGGTCCTCGCGACGGTACAAGATATGGGGCGGTGCCGACCGGTCGACATCGTTCGCCGAACCGACCTTAGCGACCGTCACGTCCGCAACCAACTGCAATACCTCATTGACCTGGACCTGATATCGAAAGACCCCGAGGTCCAAGGCATCTACTACCCAACCTAAAACCGTGCGCCCCAGTGACTACGAGGGGCGCACTGCACAAGCGAAAGGAAACGATTGAACGACAACACCAGCCACGGCAATAGCTTCGGGGAACCGACAGCGAACTTCGCTGAAATACACGAACGCGCGCTGTTCCATCTCATTGAAGCCGAACGGATTCTACGGACCCGCTATACCGGGTGGAGCGGCAACAAGCCCACCTGGGGACAACGATCGTATATGCGACGGGCTGTCAAGCAAATCAAACGGGCACGCACCACGCTCACCCAAGCCCAAGCCATGACACCACCACCGTCGGGTTACGGCTCCGACGACCAGTAACCCACAACCAGATCACACAACCGAATCGAGGGACGCCCCAACTCGGGGGGCGTCCCTCTTCTCATTTCTAAAAGGAGCTCGATGACGACAACGATGAACCTCAGTATCAACCCCGAAAACCCGATTGACTGGACTCTTATCGACGATCGCGACCGCCTCTGGGGCGGAGCAATCACCGGTGGCGTCGCCAGCGGGAAGACCACCCTGCTGCGCCGCATCATTACCGGTGCCAGCGATGCAGGAATCCAGGTCAGCGCTATTCGCGGCGCGAGCGATCCTTTCACCCAGATCCATCAGATCCTCGACGAGGCGCGGGAGGCGATCGATCAGAACCGAGACGCTATGGGAGGCACGAACCCTCCTACGCGTCGTCTGGTGTGCATCGACGATGTCCCAGCCCTCACCGATGATCGCGATTCGTTCCGGAAACTGGCCTCTATCGCTGCCCTCGGCAAAAACGTGGGTGTGGCGGTCGTCTACACCCTCCAGCGGGCGTACAACACCGGAACGAACTTGGACCCTTCCCAGATGGGCAATGTCATCGGCCTCAACATCACTGATCCCACCAACCGATTCCTACTGAGCGCCAACCCGCAACGCACCCGCTACGGCGTCCACATTGCGCCGATGACCGGAACTCGCACATTCTTCGATGCCGCCGACGTTATTGCTGGACTACGCACCACATAAGCCGACACAAGGAGGAACTCACCCATGACCATTGATGTCCAAACACTTATCGCCCGGGTCGATACCTGGCAAAACATTATGTGGGCGCTCGGACGCGCGGTAGCCCTGGGCACCCGTAGCGACGCCACCACGAACCAACGCCAAGCGCACGCTGACCTTGACCTGGAAGCCGACCGCGCCTGGAAGGCCTTCAACGACCCACTCATCGCGAAGCTCGATGCCGCCGGAGCCGCTGAAGAAGATGTCAAGACACTGATCGATCTGATCTGGAGCACCGGGCAGGAACGCTACCTCGCCGGGATGTTCGCTGCGAAATCCGGCGACCTGAACGCGGCCCGCGAATACGAGACCACCACCGCCGATGCCGGACGCCCGTTGTGGGTTGCCACCCTCGAAGCCCTCATCGACACCAACAACACCGAGGCGAAGTGACCGACACTAAGCCTTGAAAACTGAAAACAAGCAAGAGAAGCGAAACCACGAAGGAAGCCACCCACCCAACTAGGGCGGGTGGCTTCTCGCGTTGGTCTGTCGGGCATGGCCTCCCGACACTGACGAGCTAGGCCAAGACAATCACTACGGAAAGGAATTGAATGATCCGAGCCGAAGACGACCATCTCTGGTCGGATAGCGACCCTGACCTCATCATCCGCCACACGCCAGACGGATGGCACCTGCCATGGACCGACGGACACTGCGTTCCCACTCTCGACAAGGCCCAGTGGGCTGGCACCATCGCCGAATCCACCACATCGCAACTACGCCTGACTGAAGCGGCGGGCTTGTGCGGGGTGCCCATTTGGCAGCTACGCCGCCTCATCACACTCAACTTCACCCCTGAAATAAGTATCGATAGTGGGGCCGATACGGATACCGACCACGACACCGTGCCCCGCGAATGGGCCGCCGACATTGCCTCGCGCATTAGCCAGCTGATACCAAAAGCCGGCACCATCCCCGATGTCGGTCTCTACCGGGCGGCGGCGGAACTGAGCGAACGACTCGGCCTCACCGTCACCACCGATGGGGTCGAAGAGCTCGTCCGACGCGGCTATCTCCATACCGCTGGTACGTATGAACACCGGCAGTTGTATTCGGGCCTGGACATTGAGGTGCTCACTGACACCGCTATCGTCGCGGCGGCGTGTGCGGAGGGCCGGTTGATCGACGCCAATGAAGCAGCTTCGTATCTCGATATTCGTCAATCAGACTGGACACACCTCGTCCGCGCCGGGCTGGTGACACCGATCCGATCCCAGCGGTATTGGAATGCCCGCTACCGCGCCGCCGACCTCGACGCCCTAGAGACAAACCATCCCGATATTGATTGGGACGCCGTACGTTCTACGGCGAAAGGCCGACGCTCCCTCCTCGCGGGACTTCCCACCGCCACAGCTTGATTCTGAAGCAAAAAGTCGTCATCAATATACCTATCGGTGGCGACATCGTTTTTCTACTGGAAGGAGTACCACTTGACCGCATCACGCTCACCCCTGGGGCTGGGACGCACCGTTGACTACCACGGGTCTCACCTCGACCTGCATGGGCGCTACATGGTTATCTATCGGCGGCCGCAACCGCCGAACGACCCGAGACCCTCAGCAGACGGACACATCTACATGCTGTGCCCTAATCGAGGCGAATGCGCGACCTGGCTGCATCCCATCGAGATTTCGTATGAGGCGTGCGATGACGACAACACGCACCTCAGAGGAGCTGTTCGCGATTCCCTGACACTGGTCGACCTGCCCGTCGTGGGGCTACGGCCCGAATACAACACCATCTAGCCACTCAGGCGAAACCCACTCCGGCAATGAAGCGGGAGTGGGTCTGTCGGGCATGGCCTCCCGGCACTGACGAGCCGGGCCAAACCACCTAACAGGAATTGACTAATAACAATCTCCCAGGTGGGAGATTACGAGGCGACCTGCGAAAACAACCCGATGCAACGAGGGCGCCGCAGACCCCCAACCAGATCGAACCCGACCGAATACGTGAGGCCGCCGAGATCACCCCCGCCGCAAGTGAGTGGCTTGAACAGGACAATCAGCGATGCTTATAGGGATGAATAGGGCATGGTATTCAGCCGAACTCTATGAAGGTTCATCCTTCTTAGGTTTAGGATGTTGCGGCATTGGCATCATGTAATCGACATCTGAGGTAGCATCGCTTTGCAATCTATCGATTAGTCGGTTCACATCGTCTGCGCTGTAACCTCGGATTTCAAGATTGCCTGAGCGAACCGTCAACGATTTTTTAGCATGCCGACCCCAATATGCTTTGAGAGCAGTAGCTATAGCAGCCCAGCAAGCGCCGCCTGTCAATGCAAGAATGGCTTCCGTAGTTCCAGGACCATTAGTGGGTTGTGGTGCTCTATCTGGTTCGATCGTCACCGTAAATGATGGTTCACTCTCATCTCTCTGTGCGACGGGCCCGGCGGGGCCACCCAGGTACGTATCCATCAACATTGGGATTCCCAGGCGAGGATCCACGGACAATTTATGCTCTCGGAAGGCTTCCTCAACGTCTTCCTCAATTTCAGGGTGCGCATAGACTTCAATCCGCAACCTACCGTATCCAAGGCGTACATACGAAAAGTCTATGTAAAACTCCGAATCATTCACCGCATAATCTTCTCACCACGGACGATCATCTGTCTAGTGGCTTATCCGGGAAACTTCGGCTGGTAATCGGGTTGGCGAATTGTGGAGTTGATGGCGAGTTTTGTTTCGGTCTTGCTCTTTGGTTTCTCCATCGAATGAAGGCACCGATCGCTTTGCCTTCACTAGGAGGCACGTCAACGCTGAGCGGCATTCGGTCGCAGAGCTGCCAGAATATGTCAGGTTGAAATTCGTCCTTACAAGCCCAGTGGGGACATACCTGGCCTCCAAGGGTACTCACAATGCGAATACCCCACGCGTGCGTGTAAACGGAGGTCCGACTTCACGCGCTGACCTTCGTGCAGGCACACACTTCCTGGCATCAGGAATTTGGGAGGAAACGGACAAGCCAGTACCTCACGCGGGCATGCGGATACACGCGCCCCTACGGCTACCTCAGGTGAACACCAAGGGGCACACGAAACAAACCAGACCGACCGCCGAGAATTAGACCCCTTACCTACTTAAACAATTGGTTTGAAGCAATGAACGAACCGAAAACGAAAATGAGCGTTTCCGCAGGCAACAGGTGAATATACAGGTCGGGAGGGGTGGACCTGGGGGTATGACCCCTCACGCTGTGTCAGCGCACCGCCACGTCGTAGCAGCTGAGGCTCTGCCACGGTTTCGACCCCGATGACCTCGCTAAACAGTGCGGTATCCACGAAGGCGGTCCCTCGGTTTCAATGCTGCGCATCAGGGCCAACGGCCCCAAGGCTATTGCCATCGCGACCATGATGGCCGGACCACGAGGGAAGCCCGACAGTGGCCGTTCAGCTTATCCGTTGGGTGGCTATAGGTGCGAGTCCGTTCGAAGCCACGGCGGAGCGAATGACCCATAATCGTGGTCACGAAATGGTAACGCAGCCCTTGGCTAGGGGCAAAGACCGGCAACCACCGCAACTGTCGTTTGTAGCATTGACCAGTGCCCCAAGGAAACAGGCGAGTGAATATCAGCACTTTTCCTTGACAGTTTCTGATCCCGTTTTATACTTGACCGAAGGTCATTAAATACTAGCGACGTCGCCCATCGGCATCGATGAGCGCGAAGCGCCGCCCCTCCAGGGCGGCAGCGTAGCGCGCCACGATCATCGCCCATCGGCATCGTCATCAGTCACCAATACCCACGGCGAAAACCCAAATCCCTCAATCTATGGCCTACGCCCAACGATTCAAAAATGGGGTCAGCCGTGGAAGGCTGACCCCATTTGCAAACCCCATAGCCTATAGGTTCGAAACTCTTCGATATCAGACCTGATGCCTCAACCTAAGAGGATGATCCTTTCGCCGTTGAGCGAGTCCTTCTGCCGTTGGCTTCAGTCTTTTCGCCGTTGGTCATGAGGGCCATTCTTCTGCCGTTGCCTTGTAGCCGCACCGCCGCCTTAGCGGCGGGCAGCCTCCTTCCAGGAGCCCGGAGATTAAGAGAAAGACATTTCCCCGGGTTAAGAGTGGTGCAGCTCGATCCGAAGGCTCACGAGTTCAATCCGATTTGAAAGTGATTGTCGTCACTGCTCATAGAGGCGTTGTGGAGCGTACTGCTGAGCTATAGAGAAGTATCTACAGCAATGTCGTGAGACACTTTCCCCTATCCCCCTTGCATTTCCGTCGTATTTTGATTTGGTGCTGGAGTTTATACTGGACGTATACGGGCGCAACCGGGCCACACCGGACACTCTTGTCGCTCGTATCAGTCTTTAGCCAGGAACGCTACGCGTCCTGGTTTTTCTTGTCTCCCGCCCCGGCAATGGCCAACCGCGTTAAACCGCTGCGTACCGCTTACATTCGGGGCTATATGAACGTAAGGGAGTCCAGTCCTCAACCCGTTCTACTGAGTTTCGTAGCGCTGCGAACGTACGCACGCCTAGCCCTTCCCGTACCGCACGGGCGGGGCTTTTCTTATGTCCTGGCGCAGTAGCGCCATTGATCGCGTCCTAGTGAGGAGTGACTGTCATGCCTGCATCATCCACCATGTCTCCCACCAACACCGCACCGTCGGAACAGGAGATGAAACCACGCCCGATCGTTGATTGGGTCTTGGCCGCCGCTCGACGCGGATGGCCGGTATTCCCCCTCAGGCCGGGCGAGAAACGCCCGGCCCTCTCCGATTGGGAAACGACCGCGACCACCGACCCAGCACGAATACGCGCCTGGTGGGAGCAAATACCGACAGCGAACTACGGGGTGGCGTGCGGCCCTGCTGGACTCGTCGTGGTCGATTGCGACCTCGCCAAACCAGATAGACATGGTTCGTACCCGCATGGTCCTATGCCCGGCGTGGAACGCTTCCTCGCCCTGGCGGAGGCGTGGGGCGAGACCGCGTGGCCGCACACGTTCACCGTCCAAACGGCCTCCGGTGGATGGCATTTCTACTACCAACAACGGAATGGCGATCGCCCGTTGCGAAACACCACCGGGCGGTTGTGCCCCTTCGTCGACACCCGTGCCAGTGGAGGCTACGTGGTCGGACCCGGATCAACCGTGCAGGGCACGTCCTACCAACTAGCGAACAAAGAAGACGCGGCGCCACTGCCCGAATGGACGCGGACGTTTCTCCGTGCCTTGTCGGAGGCTGAAACACCACGGGGTGGTGAATCGGTTCCGGCCCAGCGGTCGCTGACCGCCGTCGGCAAAGGCAGTAACAGTCGCCTCAAACGTTATGCCCACAAAGCGCTGGACTCGACCGTTGAGAAAATAGCTGCCGCTCACCCAGGACACCGCAATAACACGCTGGGCGGTGGAGCCGAATCGATCGGCCAACTCGTCGCCGGCGGCCTCCTCGACGAGGCGGAAGCACGGTCGGCGTTGACCAACGCAGCTATTGCCTGCGGGCTCGACGCTGACAGCGGGCGAGGCGGTGGAACCGCCTGTGGTCTGGCCGGAATCGACAAAACCATCACCTCCGGGTTCCGTCGAGGCGCCAAACACCCACGCACCGGACCACACACCTAACCCACCTTTATTAGCGCTGTGACCTGGGGAAACAAAACCTCCTGAGAGCGATTCTCAGCGCCGTTGACGCACCGCCCTAGGGTCAACCCACCCCAGAAATACCAGGCAAGGCCGTTCAACGGCCCTCATCCACGCTTCCCACTCCACTCGGCACCAGATTTAGTCCAGCCGGGCCGGTGTGGGTACAGAAAAAGCCGCCGACGCAAACGTTCACTTGGCGTCGGCGGCCCAACGAACTGATTCAAGGATACTATATGACGCAACATCTCAATGGCCAGGATTTCGATATACCAGCCGCGATCGTCGAGGCACCACACCCCGCCGAAGTCGACGACGATCAGGCACCCAGCAAGACTGCGAGCGATAGTTCGAACGGAAAAGCGCCCGCAGCGCCGTCGGCATCGACGGTGTTGGTCAACATCGCCCGCGAAATGTACGATTTCCGGCTCTCCGAAGGCGGCGATACTTTCGCGGTCCCTAAAACGGGGCCGCATGTGGTTCGTATGTTGCGCGGGGGACGCACCTCGCTGCGCGCCATGCTCGCGTTGGAGTACTTCGAGCGGTACGGCAAAGCCGCCTCCGGGCAGGCGCTGTCAGATGCGCTCATGATCGCCGAAGGACTAGCGGGGCGTGAGCGGGAAGAAGAGCTTCACCTCAGGGTTGCCGAGCACGAGGAGGATATGTGGGTGGACCTGGGCGACACGACCGGTCAGGCGATCCGTATCCGCGACGGGCGGTGGGCCGTTGCCGACCAGCCACCCGTGCATTTCCGCCGTACCGCTCTGAACTCGCCTCTCCCACAGCCCGAACGCGGTGGTGACCTTTCGGAACTGTGGGAGTGGCTGAACGTCACCGACGCTGACAAACCGTTGCTCCTCGCCTGGTTGGTGGCGGCGTTTTTCCCGCGGATTCCTCACCCGGTCCTGTCGATCACCGGTGAACAAGGGACTGGTAAAACCACGGCAGAGAAGCTGTTGGTGTCGCTGCTGGACCCGTCGCCGGTTCCGGTGCGCACCGCACCCAGTGATAAAGAAGCGTGGGTGACCGCTGCTGCCGGCTCCTGGGTGGTGGGCCTGGACAATCTATCCGTTATTCCGCACTGGCTGTCGGACACCATTTGCCGTGCCGTTACAGGTGATGGTGATGTCCGCCGACGCCTCTACACCGACGGAGAGCACTCGGTCTTCGCCTTCCGGCGTGCGGTTGTGCTGAACGGTATCGACCTCGGTGCCGTTGCCGGCGACCTGGCCGACCGTATGATTCCAGTGGAGTTGGAACCGATCGCAGAAGACCAGCGGTTGGACGAGACGACCATGGGAGATAAATGGACCGCCGCCCACCCGCGCCTGTTGGGGGCACTGTTGGATCTTGTCGCCCGGGTGAGGGCCGAAGTGCCGTCCATAACCTTGGCGAAGAAACCCCGGATGGCCGATTTCGCTATTGTTCTCGCTGCTGTTGACCGTGTCTGTTCCACTCACGGTCTCACCACGTATGTGAACAAGCAAGCGACGTTGGCAGGCGATTCGCTGTCGGCCGACCCGTTCATTAGCACGACTGCCAAGACAATCCTGGGCAATGGTGGTGAGTTTATGGGGACTGCTTCCGAACTGTTGGCGTTGTTGGACGACGAGACTGATGAACGCCCGCACGATAAACGGTGGCCGACGACGGCTCGTCAAGTCACCCAACGCCTGAAACGCCAGGCTCCAGTGATGCGCAAAACGGGTTGGGCGATCGATAATGACGGCGGAGCGAACAAAGAAAAGGTCGTCAAATGGGCCATTACCGCCCCGAACTCGTCGCGGGGCGGGGGTTTGGCGGGTGACAACGCGGGGGACACGGGTGTCGGCGGGTCTCCCACCGCCACCGATACCCGCCGGGATGACCAGGAAAAAGAAGCCTTGGCGGGTGTGGCGGGTGTAAAATCCGCCCCACCTCTGGTATCCGTACCCCACACCGACGTAGCGTCCTGCCAATGGTGGATCGCGTCCAATATCGGCCAACACGGACCTGACTGTATGGGATGTCGACAAGCACCAGGAGGCCCCGACGAATAAACACGAAAAACAGCTTCACCAACCAGCCGCCCATGAGGCGGCTTTTTCATTTCACCAGGAAAAACACGCCAGGCAACGCTCTCAGCACCAGCAATTCCTACAACCCGGTGCTGAGAGCTGCCCTCCACATGGAAGGACACCTCATCATGGCACATGATGTTGCCAATTCCTACTCTAAAGCGTCGATACCTCGAAAACGACTCAAGCAAACCAATCGCCCAGTGTCACCTCGTCCTCCACAGCGGGGGGAACAGGACGTTATTCAGCCACGGTGGTATTCGATTCCCCAGTCCGCTGTAGCACTCGAATTCAGTGTCTCCAAAGTAAAGCGGCTCATTCGAGCTGGGCGACTCAAGTCTGTCAAGGATGGACGCAACGTTCGAATACTCCCTGAATGGATCGACCAGTACATCAATTCAGTAGTAGAGCTAGAAGAGAAGGATGTATCCCGTGGTACGGAAAGCTGTTAAGAAACCAGGAGACGGGTCGATATACCACACTCCTGATAAGGGCTGGCGTGCGTATGTGTACGTTACAACGCCCTCGGGTCGGTTGCGGCGCAAATATCTTGCTGGAGGCGATGATTACGATGCGCTTCATCAACGGTGGATGGACCTTAAAGACACAGCAGCAAGTGGACCCGTCGCTGACTCGATTCCTTCAATTGAAGCCGAGTATATGTACTGGCTTGATGAGGTGATAAAGCCGAACAGAGAACCATCTACGTATGAGAAATACGAAATACATGGTCGGCTATACATTATCCCATATCTTGGGGAGTTCAAGATTGATAGTTTGAGCAAGCGACGTGGTCAGGAGTGGATGAATGAAATCCGTCGTGAATGCCAGTGCTGTCGGCTTGGAAAGGACCTGAAGAGGCGGGCACCGAAACGATGTTGCTCAGTAGGTAAGTGTTGTGACGACCGAGTGTCTCTTGGGTATGCCAAGACTGTCAGGGCAACGCTACGAGCCTTCCTCAATCATGCAGAATCCCTGGCAGAAGGGTACTCAGTTAGGAATATTGCTGAGAATATAACCTTGGCGAGTTGGGATGACGATATCGATGACGAAGATGATGAGGGCTTTGAGGAGCTGATTAGTAAAACAGACCCATGGGAAGTGGAGGAAGCGGCTCAGTTTCTACAGTCAGCGTTCGAAGACGACGACCCGATGTTCGAAGCTTACGTGATGGTTATTTTTCAGGGAATGAGGAAAGGGGAAGTTCTAGGGGCCACCTGGAATCGCGTCAACTGGGATGATGAAGAGTACTCCGTTCGTAGACAGCTTCAGCGTTCTGGCCAAAAACTGCGGCACAAGAAGGTCAAATCGAAAGCGTCCAGAGCAACAATTCCATTGGCTCAACCAACCATGTCAGCGCTTAAACGGCGGTGGGGAAAACAGAGCGGTGAACGTGCTGCTGCTGGCGAAGTCTGGCAAGATTCACGGGGATTGATATTCACGACCAAGTTCGGAACTCCCATCGAACCAAGAAACTTCAACCGAAGTTGGGAAAATCGATGTAATAGAGCTGGCGTTCGGCGTATCACGGTGCACGCCGGTCGTAAAACCTGCGGATCAATGCTCGTGGAGCTTGGGGTCCATCCTCGCGATATCATGGCGATTCTTAGGCATAGCAACTTCATGCTGACCATGAATATTTACACCAAATCGCGAAAAAGCAAAATGAGGGAAGCTGTGGATAAACTCGCTGATCTTTTTAATAACTAGTTCTGGCTGCACTTTCCAGCTGCACCACCCCCGAGAATAAGCACTCTCGGGGGTGCTTTACCTGGTGGGTGCTACTGGGATCGAACCAGTGACCACTGCTTTGTAAGAGCAGCGCTCTACCGCTGAGCTAAACACCCTTGCACTTCGTCGCTCGCTGCGACGACATTCAGTTTACAGTATTTTGGTTCCGAGCTCGGGCATGGGGTCGGGGAGACGTGTTGCCCGTAACTCGGCGCAGTTGCGCGGAGTTACGGCTATCCCTCCGACGTACTTCGGAGTGGATTTTACGGTGGACCGTGTGCCGTTGCCCCAAGGTGCAACGCCGCTCGGCGTTCGGCGAGCCGATTGATCTCAAGCGCCTTGCCGTATTGGATATGACGAGGCAACAAGTGCCGGGCATATGACAGTAGAGCTAGACGTAAGAAAACCGAAACCTACCCGCCGACTCTCCAACAGGCTTACGATAATCGGAACAGAGCCGTTTCAAGGAGGCACTCTATGCCAATGGACGCACAGACGCGTCGGCGTCTGGTTTCGATGTATGACGACCTCGGGGTACTTTCCATATACGTCAACGCAGATCCTAAGCAGGAGGCGACACAGCCTCCCTGGGCCACTCGAGTGGAACACGGGCTGAAGCGTCTGGTTGAATCCACCGACAACGAACTTCGTAAAACCCTCGTCAAAAGGCTGGACAGTCTCAGTATCGACCTAGAGCGCTTGGTGCGGCCCTCGTCGCCAGGTAGGGGACGTGCCCTGTTTGTGGCTCTCAGCGACGGCGAGACCGTCAACGTCGAGATGCAGAATGCCCTGACCGATCGGATCGCGCTGTCCAACCGTGCTCATATCAGTCCGATGGTGGGCGCGTGGGCGGAAGGGTCGCCCGCGGGAGTCGTCGTAGTGGACGGCAAGGGTATGCGGGTTCTGGACCACCGGTTCTGCATGTCCGAGGAAATCGACGAACTAGAGTTTATCCTGGATACAGGGGAATGGCGGAAGTTGCAAGGGCCGGTCAAAGCCCGTAGCTTCGCGGGTGGGCGCACAACACAGAGCTCCTCTCCCCAGTACGATCTCTTTGACTACAAGGTCGCCGAGCACCTGCAGAAATTCCTCGCGGCGACACATACCACTTTGTCGCATTACGCCGAACGCTACGGCTGGGAGTACATCGTCATCAGCGGGGAGCCGGAGCTGGTCGAAGCGACGACCAAGCATTTCGATAAGAACCGCATCAAACCGAAGGTCGTGCCCTCACAACTGGTCCTGGGGCATTTTACCGCCCCGCAGGTGGGCGACGCCGTGGCTCCGGAGTTGGCTGCTGCCCGCCAGAACAGGGACGACGCATTGATCGAGCGTTACATGGAGGCGCCACGTCGGCGTGCCGCAGGTAGTGAACAGGTGCTTGAGGCTCTACAGGAAGGTCGAGTGGAACGGCTTCTCCTGGAACGCGACTCGGTCTGGAGTGGTCAGACGATCAGCCCGGGTTACGTATTGGCGGACGGTATTGCCATCGAAGATGAGGAGCAGGCCAAAGCCGTGGAGAAGGCGCGGCTCGGTGAGGAGATGATCGAATCGGCGGTGGCCTCCGACGCCGAGGTCGCTATTTTGGGAGGCAATTCGAAGCTTCCCGAGGACACAACGGGTGTGGCGGCCCTATTGCGGTGGTGAGCGAACCCCGATACACAAATAAGTTAGGTTAGGCTATACTAAGTTAGGATATAGGGCATAGGGGGTCTTGGAGGCTACTCACCTCCTCCAAGACCCCGGTGTACGAGCATGAAACCGATGATCGGGCCTTGTCGGCCGCCGCAATTTCAGGTGATGACCTATAACGTGCGCCGTTCGGTACCTCCGCATTTTTACCAAGAGTGGTTTTCCCTGAAAAAGCAATGGTGGCGGCGGCGTCGTATGATCAGTGCCCTCGTCGCACGCGAACTACCCGATATTCTCTGTCTCCAAGAGGCCCGCAGTCGGCAGGTTTCTTCTCTTCTCAAGGCTTTTCCGGATTTTGATGTGGCGGCCCATCCTCGCAGTTCGCAACGGAATGACGAGACGGTCGCGGTCCTCTGGGACAGGCGCCGCTATCGATTGGTGTGGTATCGCCATCGGTGGCTTTCGGATCGGCCGGAATCGGTGGGGTCGCGCAGTTGGGGTAATCGTCTCCCGCGCATGGTGACCGTGGTCCGCCTGTGTGAGCGTTCCGGTGGTGGTGAGTTTTTGCTGGCCAACACTCATTTGGACAATCGTTCGATCAAATCGCGGCACGAGAGCGCTCGGGTGCTCGCCGATATAGCCGCTGACGCTGATTGTCCCGTGGTCGTCACCGGCGACTTCAATCATGGGCAGGTGTCGAAGACGCATGGGATTGTGACCTCGGGTGTGCTTGAAGACGCCTGGGATGTAGCCGAGGAGCGATTGACGCCCGAGTGGAAGACCTTCAATTCCTGGGAGCGTGAGCCCACTATGGAGGGTAGTCGCATCGATTGGATTGCGGTGACGTCCGATGTGCGGGTGGAGGCGATCGCCATTAATACCGATGTAGAGGGACAATGTCCTCCTTCGGACCACTGGCCGGTGCAGGCACGCTTGGTACTGGGACGGTAATCACCTCAGCGCCTTGAGTGTCGCTTTGTGACAGGTCATACTCGGACGTGATCGAAGCTACTTCGGATTTGTCCCGGGGCACACTGAACGCATGACCTTCCCGCTTGTGCCCCGGTATCGGTTCATCGTTGTGTCCCTTGTGCTGGTGATGGCATTGTTGCTGTCGTCCAGCGATGTTCCCGGTGGCCCTCAGGTTGAGGTGCCGCCGCATGGGCTTGGAGCCGAGGAGGTTTCCGGATTGGAAGGGGGCTTCAATGCGGAGGCGACGGAGGCTTATCGGGATTTCGCAAGGGTTGTGAACGATTCCGTCGGTGATTGGGGCGTTGCCGTTTATGACCGCCGTGATTCAGAGGCGGTGGTGAAACGCGGGCATGATCGTTCGTTCCGCATGCAGTCGGTCGTCAAGATTCTGATCGCTTTGGAGGCCTTGTCGGTCGGCGTTTCTGAATCGGACGTCTCGGAGATGCTGTCCACCAGCCACGACCATGAAGCCAGTCGGATGTGGTACGAGGCGGGCAGCGACGAGATCGTTCGTCGATGGGCCGATTCGCTGGAGCTGCACGATACTCGTCCCCCGGACGATCCAATGTGGTGGGGGCATACCGAGACGACCGCCTCGGATTTGGTCACCTTGCTTCGGTTTTTGGTGGGGGACGGCTTTGACGATCACCACGGTGAGGTTATTGTGCGCGCCATGCGCGACACCACCCGGACCGGAGAAGACGGCTTCGATCAGTACTTTGGGGTGCCGGTCGGTATGGCCGACCTGGGCTGGGCGGTCAAACAGGGATGGGCCTGCTGTTCGGATTCGTACCGGGCCTTGAACAGCGTGGGTTTTGTGGGACCGGACCATCGTTTTGTCGTGGTGATTCAGGCACGTTGGCCGGAGGAATCGCTTGATTGGGACGAGGGGCGTGCGGAAATCGATTCCGTTGCCACTCACCTGGGGCGACTGTTGGAAGCGATCGCCTGAGAGAGCGGTCAATCGTTGCTGCTCTCCTCCTCGGCCGGTGGCTCTGCTCCCTCCGGTTGCTCGTCATCGGGGATGACGGTTCGATTGAGGGAGATGTCGGTCTGATCGCGGGCGCTCACCGAGATGGAGTCATAGGCACGTAGGCCCTGCGAGTCGGGGTTGAAGTAGAGAACATCGAGCTCCATGTTCATCGGCTCGTCCGATTCCCAGTTGCGCAATCCCGCCGCCCCGGTTGACCCGCAGATCATCAGGGTGGTGTTTTCGCCGAGGTCTTCGACCGACCGTCGATGTGTGTGTCCGGCAAGCACGAGCGGGGTGGATCCGGCCAGTGGGGGTGCCATGGCGGGTTCGTGGACCATGGCGACGTCCACTTCGCCGTCGGCGTCGATGAGGTTACGCAGGCGCTGCGACGATTCCAACAGCATCTGTTTGGCATATTCGTCGCTGGGTTGTGCGGACTTGTCCGGGGTGAAACGGGGGTCGGCGGCACCGGCGAAGGTCAGACCGGCCACTTCGGTGATGTCGTCGTCCAATACGGTGACGTTGTCGTAACGTTCCATGATGGCCTGTGTCGTGGTGGAATCGTGATTTCCTTTGACCCATAGGTAGGGAGCGTCGACGTCGGTGACCTGTTCGGTGTAGAACTCGGCTTCCTGTTGGCTTCCGTAGTCACTGATGTCGCCGGTATCGGCGACAACGTCAATGCCGAATTGGTCGACAATAGTAGATATCAATTCCCAGGCGAGGGGGTTGAGATGGAGGTCGGATACGTGAAGCACCCGGATCGAATCGTCGTCGATTCCCTCCGAGGGGAGACGTGTCGCGGCGGAATAGAGCCCGGATATGTTGGTGACGAATTTCTGGAGGTTGTCCAGTTGTTTGTCGTAGTTGTCGGGAATGGACTCGACGTCTCCTACCACACCCGGTGCGTAAACAAGAACGCCGTCGAAGCCGGGTTCGGCAATGGACTCGGGCCGTAGGCTGGACGTGGCGTTCAGAAGGGAAGCCCCGGTGAGAGCGGTGGCGAGCAGTCCCGTTACGAGCGCTCTGCTGTTGCGGCGGAATAGAATGCCTCCCAGGACGAGCCCTACCGCAAGCGAGGCGGCCAGAGCGGTGAACGCCGCGGACATGACAGCCTGCTTGACCTCTCCGGCGATGTCGTCGGAAACGTTGTTGAGTCCATTCGGATCGTTGACCAGGATTTCGGCCTGCTGCGGATTGACGGTATTGAGGCCCACCGTCACGCCCAACGGTCCGTTGTGACTGTCGAAATAGACGTTTCCCAGGGGAGAAAGCCCGACCTTGGTGCCTCCGTCGAGGTCGGGGCGTACGCTGACGGTCGTGTCGAACGGTCCGATCTGTGCGTCCACTCTGCCAAGGGCCGAATTGGCAAGAGCGGAGGAAGCGAAAGCCACCGCCAGCAGGGCAATGGTCAAGACCCCGATGCGCAAGGTGCGCGAACGGCGCAAACGGTTCGGCGAGGGCAGGAGATCGAATATTTTCACTTAGGTCAGTCCTATTCCGCTGGTGTAGCCCGGGAGGGAGATCCGCAGTATTCGGTCGTCTTCCTCATTCGGATAACACCCCATACTGCTGTCGCATTGGTCGCCACGGTTATAGGTGCCGGCCCAAAGCAGACCGTCGTCGCCCATGGCCAAAGCATGCAGTTGCCCGAATTCGTTCATGAACAGTTCAGCCGCGTCAGTGAGTTCTTCGCCGGCGGAGTCGATGTCGGCCAGCCACAGTCGCTGGCCACGTTGGCATGCGGTGACGAGCATATCGCCGATGAAGGTCGCTCCCGCGCATTCACCGACCTGTGATTCCCGAATCGCGATGGGTTCGAGGTATTCGTCGGAATTGAATTCCTCGACGAGACGCGGCCAGCCGTAGTTACCGTCCTTGCGAACTTGATTGACATAGTCGTCGAGGTTGGGGCTGGATTCCAACACGACCGGTTCGGGGTCGCCGTCCCGAAAGGCGATGGCGCGAATATTGCGGTGTCCCAGGGAATAAACCGGGGAATCGGGGTCGGGGTTGCCTTCGGCCGCTTCGCCGGAGGTGGTGATGCGCAACAGCTTTCCGCCGAGTTTGTCCGGGTCTTGAGCTTCACTGAGATAGTCGGCGTCGCCGGTACCGACCCAGAGCAGACCCTCGGGCCCGAACTCCAACGCACCACCGTTGAGCTGGGAACCGTGGGAGATACCGGTGAGGATCGGTTCGGGTTGTTCGTCGGACTCCCACTCCCACGCGACCACTCGATTGTCCTCGTCGGTGGAATAGTACAGGTACACCGTCCCGTCGTCGTCGAATTCGGGTGATACCGCTACGGCCAGAAGTCCGCCACTGCCTTCGGCATTGACGTCGTCGAGATGGAGGACCTCCTCCGGCTCAGCGGTGCTGTTGTCGTCTTGGTAGCCGATGGACCAGACGGTTCCGGTTTCACGTTCGATGAATACGGCGGTTCCATCGGGAAGAAAGTCGATGTCCGAGGGCTGGTCAACCTCACTGGCGGCGGGTGCGACCACGGTCGACGACTGGAGTTCGGGGTCGGTGTCCGGAGTCGGCAAATCAGGTGGTTGTCCGGCGACCGGTGGGGGAGGATCGCCGAACGCGCAGGCGTTCAGCAGAACGATCGGGGCGAGGAACAAAGCTTTCACGGCGCGGCGCATGCCTCAAGGTTAGTAGATGAGATGACGGTGTCGTCGGAGACCGTGAAGGTTGGAAGGTGCGAACCGGCACCTGGCGGTAGGTATTCTGAACGCCATGTTGGTCTGGATTCCACACGGGAAGGGCCGCCGTTACCTCGGCGACCTTCCCTCCGACGTCACGGTCGAGACGTTTACGGGTGAGTCGTTCCCCTCCGATCCCGCCGGAGTCGACTTCTGGGTCCCGCCGTTCCTGGCCGGGAAGGACGTTCCGAACATCTTGAAACGGATGCCCGGGTTGCGGGTGATCCAATTGCTGAGCGCGGGCGCGGACGTGTGGGTGGGACGAACCCCCGACGGAGTGACGCTCTGCGATGCGCGCGGTACTCACACCGCCGTCACGACGGAATGGACGGTGGCGGCGGTTCTCTCCAGTCTGCGTCGGTTCGATACCTTCATCCGACGTCAGGAACGGCACGTGTGGAAACCGCAACTCACTCCCACCGTCACCCGTAAGAACGCGTTGATCGTGGGGGCCGGAGACATCGGCGAACACGTCGCTCGCACCCTGGAGACGCTCGACGTGTCGATCACCAAGGTCGCCCGGCGGGCTCGGCCCGGCGTCCACTCCATCGACCACATCGACGAGCTGTTGCCGCAGGCCGATGTGGTCATATTGAACGTTCCGTTGACCGATGCCACCCGACACCTGGCCGACGCGGACTTTCTCGCCCGGATGAAGGACGGTGCACTGCTGGTCAATGCCGCTCGTGGACCGGTGGTGGATACTGATGCCTTGGTCGAGGAAGTGAAGACCGGCCGACTGCGTGCCGCCCTCGACGTCACCGATCCCGAACCGCTACCCGAAGGGCACCCCCTGTGGGACTTGGACGGTGTGATCATTACGCCACATGTGGGCGGGTCAACCGATGACCTGGTGGAACGGGAATACGTCCGTGTGGGCGATCAAATTCGTCGATACGCGGAGGGCGAACCACTCATTAACATTGTCACCGGAGACTACTGAACCCGACGGGAAGACACTGGCGAGAGACGATGGCATATCTGGACCACGCTGCGACGACCCCCATGCGCCCCGAAGCGCTGGAGACCTATATTGACTGCGCTCGGCACCTTGGCAATGCCTCCTCTCTGCATCGCGCCGGTCGTGAGGCGCGGCGCAGGGTGGAAGAGGCCAGAGAACGGTTGGGCGCGGTTCTGGGAGCCAAGCCCAGCGAAATCGTATTCACCGGTTCCGGTACCGAAGCCAATAATCTGGCGATCAAGGGCCTGCACTGGGCGCGCCGTGAATCCGGGCGCAATCGTATTCTCAGCACCTCCATCGAACATCACGCCGTTTCGGACGTGGTGGAATGGCTACGCGATCACGAACAGGCGGACGTGACCACCGTAGGTGTCGACGAGCGGGCGTATATCGACGTTGACTCCGCGGTCGCGGACATCGACAATGCCCCCGACGAGGTCACCGTCGTCTCGACGATGTCGGCCAACAACGAAGTCGGTACGATTCAGAATCTCGGTCCCGTCATCGCCGCCGCAGGCGCTCACGGCATACCGGTACACGCCGACGCCGTCCAGGCGATCGGACACGTTCCCATGTCGTTCTCCGACAGCGGCCTCACCGCGCTCTCGCTCTCCGGACACAAGCTCGGCGGCCCCACCGGTTGCGGGGTACTACTTCTCAAACGGGCCACCGACATCACCCCTTTGCTCCACGGCGGAGGGCAGGAACGCGACATTCGTTCCTCCACACTGGATGTAGCGGGCATTTGTGCTTTGACCAAGGCTGCGGATCTCGCCGTCACCGAACAGGAAGCCGAAGAACGTCGCCTCAGTGCGCTCCGCGATCAGCTGATCGAACGCATCCAGCAGATCGCTCCCGACGCCATACTCAACGGCGACCCCGTCAACCGCTTGCCCGGTAACGTGCACTTCTCCTTCCCCGGCTGCGAGGGTGACGCCCTTCTCATGCTGCTGGACGCCGCCGGCGTCGAATGCGCCACAGGCTCGGCGTGTTCCGCCGGAGTAGCTCAGCCCTCGCACGTGCTACTCGCCATGGGGCGCAGCGAAGACACCGCACGTTCCTCCCTGCGGTTCAGCCTCGGCTGGTCCACCACCCAGGACGATATCGACGCTTTGGCGGCCGCTCTCCCCGACGCTGTTAAACGCGCCCGCAGTGCTGGACTCAGCTGAGTTTCGGGTTAAGCTAGAACGATGCCCAAGCGAGTACTGGCCGCCATGAGCGGAGGAGTAGATTCAGCAGTTGCCGCCGCCCGCGCCGCCGAGGCCGGACACGACGTGACCGGAGTGCATCTGGCGCTCTCGAAAAACCCCCAGACCTATCGCACCGGAGCACGCGGATGCTGCACGGTCGAAGACAGTCGCGACGCGCGTCGTGCCGCCGACGTCATCGGCATCCCCTTCTATATCTGGGACATGTCCGAACGCTTCCACGAAGAGGTCGTCGAGGACTTCTACAGTGAATACGCCGCCGGCCGCACTCCCAATCCCTGCTTGCGGTGCAACGAGAAGATCAAGTTCCAAGCCGTGCTCGACCGCGCCATCGCCCTTGGCTTCGATGCCGTCGTCACCGGACACTACGCCCGCAAGGGCGACGACGGCCTCCTACGCCGCGCGATCGACCCCGACAAGGACCAGTCCTATGTGCTCGGTGTCTTGACCCCGGTGCAGCTGGAACATTCCATGTTCCCTCTGGGCGACACTCTGAAAACAGACATTCGTACCGAAGCCGAGGAACGTGACCTCGCCGTCGCCCGCAAACCCGACAGCCACGACATCTGCTTCATCTCCAACGGCGATACCTCCGGCTTCCTCAAAAAGAAGCTTGGGACCAGCGAAGGCGACATCGTGGACTCCACCACCGGCGACGTCATCGGAAACCACGACGGCGCTCACCAGTTCACCATCGGGCAGCGTCACGGACTCGGCCTGGAACGCCCCGCCGCCGACGGAAAACCACGTTACGTTCTCTCCATCACCCCGGTGGAGAACAAGGTCGAAGTCGGACCGCGCGACGCCCTCAGGATCGGACGCATTCACACCGGGGTGCCGGTCTGGCTCAGCGCTCGGCGCAGCGAACCGTTCCGAGCCGAAGTACAGCTGCGCGCCCACGGCGCGCCCGTACCGGCGACCGTCACCGTCACCGACGACAGCCTGACCGCCGAACTCGACGAACCGGCCTACGGAGTCGCCACCGGACAAACCCTGGTGATCTACGAACCGTCCGACGACGGCGACGCGGTATTGGCGTCCGGAACGATCGAATCGACCGAATCACTTGAGGGTGCCGGTGTCTGAACTGCCGAAAGGAAGCTCGACGGGAATCGGATCGCTTCCCGGAACCGACCCGCATGAAGCCGCTCGCCTGGTACTGGGGGAGCTGACCTGGCCACACCTACCCGAACTGCCCGACCGGGGAGTCGGCGCGGAGATGATCGGACGTGGTGTGGCGACCCTGGTGAACCTGCCGTTTCAACGGTGGGGAAGCTACTGGCAGGTTGCCGACGGACCGGGAACGGATCTGAGTCGCGCTCGCGATTTTCTGGAGCGTGACATGGACGCCTTCGGTGAGGTCGGGAGCGATTATTCGGGACCGCTGCGCGTGACGATGGTCGGACCGTGGACCCTCGCCTCGCAGTTGTGGCGTCGTTCGGGAGGCGCGATGGTGGCCGATCCGGGGGCCGTCCGCGACGTGTCGGCATCCCTGGCGGAAGGCCTTGGACGTTTGCTGGAACAGCTTCGAGAGCGCGTCCCGGGAGCGACATGGTCGCTGCAATTGGATGAGCCAACGTTGCCCTCCGTTCGGTCGGGCCGTCTACGTGACGAGTCCGGCCTGGGTTTCTATCGCCCGATCGATCGTGATGTCGTGACGGCGCGCCTGCGCGACGTTATCGAGGCGGTCGGAGTGGAAACCGTACTGCATTGTTGTGCACCGGGTTTCGACCTGGAGTCGGTATCCGACAGTGGGGCGAGCGCGGCGGCCGTAGATGTGACGCTGCCGGAATTCGTAGAGGCAAAGGGCCTGGATCGTATTGGTGAGTACTTGGATTCGGGCCGGACGTTGTTGGCCGGTGTGGTCGACGCTTCCGTTGAGGTCGACCCGAAACGTCGTACCGAGGTCCCGGTCGCGCGTTTGCGCCGAATCTGGTCGATGCTGGGATTCAACGAAGACCTGATCGCTTCACAAACGACGGTGACCCCGCGCTGTGGGCTGGCCGGTCGAGCACCGCATGAAGCCAGGACCGCGATGAAGACGGCAACCGAAACGGCGGAAGTGTTGCGGCGGGCTCTGGACAATTGACGGCCGTGCCGGGACGGACCGGGCACGACCGTGTGATTTTTTAGGCCCCGGAGGTGTCCACTTCGGTGCCCTTGATGAAGGCCCGCTCGACTTCGGAGTAAATGTCCAGTGGGTCACCGGACCATACGCACAGGGTGCCGTGTTTGCCGGATTCGAGGGAGCCGACCTTGTCGTCGATGCCCATCATCGCCGCCGGGTTGATGGTGACGGTTCGTAGAGCGTAGTCACGGTCAAGCCCGGCTTTGATCGACAGTATGACCTGAGTGATCAGCTGGTTGATCGGTATGACCGGGTGGTCGGTGATGATCGAAACCTCGACTCCCGCCTGATGCAGTAGTCCGGGGCCGCGCAGGGTGCGATTGCGCAGCTCCATTTTGCTGCGGGAGGTGAGGAGCGGTCCGTTGGCGACGGGGATGTTCTTCTCCGCCAGAAGGTCGGCGATGAGGTAGCCCTCGGTGCCGTGGTCGATCACGAGCCGGTAGCCGAATTCTTCGGATACTCGGATGGCGGTGGCGATGTCGTCGGCACGGTGGGAATGCTGTCGCCAGGGAAGCTCGCGTTTGAGTACCTTGCCGATGATTTCATTGCGCAGATCGCGCTCGACGGTGTTCTCGTCCTCGGCGTTTTCGATCTTGGCGAGGTAATTGCCCGCCTCGACGAAGGCGCTTCGCAACATCGCGGCGTTTCCGAGACGGGTGGACGGCTTCTTGTCCTTTCCGCCGTAGACGCGCTTGGGATTCTCGCCGAGGGCGGATTTCACTCCGGTGGGCTCACGCAGAAGCATTTCTTCCACGGTTCGCCCGTGTGTATTGACCGCAACGGCCTGACCGCCGACGATGTTACCGCTTCCGGGCATGATTCCGACGGTGAGAACTCCGCCGCTGCGGGCGTCGTCGAATCCGATGTCGGCGGGGAAGATGGCGTCCAGAGCTCGAACGTCGGCGGTATTGGGGTCGGTCAGTTCGTTGACGTCGGAGCCTTGCGTTCCGGCGGCCTCTTCGTGTACTCCCAGGTGGGTGTGCGCGTCGACCAGGCCCGGGGTGACGTATTTGCCGTTGACGTCGTGGGTGGGTGTGCCGGAGGGAATCGAGGTGTCGCTGCCGCCGACGGCGGTGATGACGCCGTCTTCGACCACGACGGTTCCGTTGGGGACGGCCTCACCGGTAATCGGAAGTACCGTGGCGCCGGTGAGAGCGAAGGTGTTGTCGGCCATGGTGCGAACTCCTTCTCGCAAGTGAGTGTTGTCGACTTCGGATGTCGACCGGTAGCCGATGGGGTGGCCGCCGACGGCATCCTAGCCGCTTGGCTAGTAGCCTAGCAGGGTCGTGAATTGCCTGATGCGGCGGTCAATCTGAGACCTTTTGTGCCCGAGTTGTCGGAATCGACTTGATTGAATACCGGGTTCGACCCGCCTGGAACGAGGCGAGACCGTCGGACCCTGATGTCACAATGGAGGGGTGACTGCCGAGGAAAAAGACTTCACACAGGCCAAGGAACGGCATGAGGAGCTTGCTGCCGAGATCACCGAACACCGTCGTCGCTACTACGTCGACGACGCCCCCACGGTTTCGGACGCCGCTTTTGACCGATTGATGCATGAACTGATCGAGCTGGAAACCGCGTTTCCCGAGTTGGTCAACGCCGATTCACCCAGTCAGCGGGTGGGTACCTACTCCACCGCCTTCGCTCCAGTGCGCCATCCGCAGAAAATGCTCAGTCTCGACGACGTCTTTGAACAGTCGGAGGTGCGGGCTTGGGCCGATCGAGTCACGCCGCACGTTCCCGACGCGCGGTATCTCTGCGAGGTGAAGATCGACGGTTTGGCCGTGGATCTGTTGTATATCAAAGGGCGGTTGACCTCGGCGGCGACGCGCGGTGACGGTGTGACGGGCGAAGACGTTACCGCCAATGTCGCTACGATCGGCGCGGTGCCGCAACGACTGGTCTCCGACGGTGATTACCCGGTTCCCGAGCGCCTCGAGGTGAGGGGAGAGGTCTACATTGCCGTCGAGGATTTCGAAGCTTTGAACGCCCATCAGGTCGAGGTGGACGGTCCGGTTTTCGCCAACCCGCGCAATGCCGCCGCCGGTTCCCTGCGGCAGAAGGACGCCACCGTCACCGCTTCCCGCCCGCTCAGCTTCATCGCACACGGCATCGGGGAGCATGTGGGGTTCGAACCCGACGGCCAGTCGCATTCGTATCGTGCACTCGACAGCTGGGGTATCCCGACCAGTCCTTACTGGAAACTCGTGGACTCCGTTTCTGAGGTATTCGATTACATTGATCATTATGGGGACAACCGCCACAGTCTGATTCATGAGATCGACGGAATCGTGGTGAAGATCGATGACATCGCGTCTCAGGAGCGTCTCGGTGCTACCGCGCGTGCCCCGCGCTGGGCGGTGGCGTACAAGTACCCGCCCGAAGAGGTCAATACCCGGCTGCTGGACGTCAAAGTCTCGATCGGGCGTACCGGAAGAGCGACTCCGTACGCGGTTCTGGCTCCGGTTCGGGTGGCCGGCTCCGAGGTCGAGTTTGCGACCTTGCACAATGCTGACCAGGTGCGTGCCAAGGGGGTTCTCATCGGCGATCTCGTTGTCGTGCGGAAGGCCGGCGACGTGATTCCGGAAGTGGTCGGGCCGGTTACTCAGGTCCGTACCGGAAACGAGAGAGACTTCGAAATGCCGGAGGCCTGTCCCGAATGCGGTACCGCGCTGGCGCCTGCCGCTGAAGGGGATGTGGATCTGCGTTGCCCCAACGCCCAGTCGTGCCCTGGGCAACTGCGGGAGCGTTTGGCCTTCCTTTCCGGTCGTTCGTGTTTCGACGTCGACGGTATGGGGTATGTGGCGTGCGCGGCCCTGGTACAGCCGTTGGATCCGAGTCAGCGCGTATTGGACGATGAATCGGGAGTGTTCGCGCTTCGTATGGAAGATCTGCTTCCCATTCAAACCGTGGTACGCGATCCCGATACCGGTTTGCCCAAGCACGACGCCGAGGGCAACGAAAAGGTCGTCACCTATTTCGCCACCAAGACGGGCGAGCCGAAGAAAACGACGATTCAAATGCTCGACAATTTGGAAAAGGCAAAAGAACAGAACCTCTGGCGTGTGGTCAACGCTCTGTCAATTCGCCATGTGGGGCCGGTTTCCGCGCAGGCATTGACAGAATACTTCGGTGACATTCAGAAGATGATGGAGGCGGATGAGGCGGAACTTGCCGATATCGACGGCGTCGGTCCCACCATCGCCGCCGCAATTAAAGAATGGTTTTCCGTCGATTGGCATCGTAATATTGTGGACTGTTGGCGTACGGCCGGCGTGCGAATGCGTGAAGACGTTGAGACCGAAGGCAGTGGCCTCTCCCAAACCTTGGCGGGCGCGACCGTCGTTATTACCGGAGCGCTGGAAGGCTATACGCGTGACAGTGCGGCCGCTGCGGTGAAGGCGCGTGGCGGTAAGGTGACCTCGTCGGTATCGAAAAAGACGTCAGTGGTTGTGGCAGGGGAATCAGCGGGTTCGAAGTACGATAAGGCGCTGAAACTCGGTGTGCCGGTGGTTGACTCAGACGGATTCGACGGATTGCTCGAGTCCGGAGTCGAGTAAGGAACACTAAGATAACAAAATTGTAACGATTGGAGTCGGCGCGCGCAACTCCAATCGTTTTGCGTGGTTTTTTCCCGGAGTCGTTGTAGTCTGAAATTCGCTATGTGACATATTAAATAATAATATCTCTTCACCATTATAAATGGCTGCAATTGTTACTATTTCGTAACTCACTGGAAGGGTTTGGTCGTGAGTGTGGTGTTTATAAGGGAGACAAGAAAATACCGTGAATAGCTTATTCGGCGATGCCGTCCGCCTACAAAGGGTTCCGGGTGTTCCTCAGTAGGCTCGGCGAGGTTTCGAATAAGGCTGCACTTGAACGAGTTCAGCAGGAGGAGAAATGGCGACCACCTTGATGCGGAATACCGCGCCCAGCGACAGTCCCGGGCGCTACTACCTGTATCTCGCCGTGGTGGGGATCGGCGCCGCTCTCGGTGTCGGCGTGACGCTCCTGTCACTCGATGCGAGTTGGGCCGCCCTGCAGCCGGCCTCCGCGGCCTTCGTCGTGTGCGCGGTAGTGGCCGTTGTTTCGGAATTCGACCCTTTGCGATGGCGCGGTATCCACAGTACCGCCGCTTCCCTGGTCTCGATATCCTTTGTCCTTGCCCTGCTGGCTACCTGGGGATTGATTCCGGCTCTGGTCGTGCAGGCGATCGCTATATCGATCGTGGGTTTTCGAGTTCGATCTTCGCTGCTGCGGGCCCTGTTCAACTTGAGTCAAACCACGCTGGCTCTCATTGCCGCGGCCGTGGTCTGGAACTGGCTCGCAGGTGGTGCGACCTGGCTCAATACTCCCTCACATATTCTCGCTCTTATCGCTTCCGGAGCGGTGTGGTCGGTCGTCAGTTACAGCTTTGTTTCCGGCGCGTTGACCCTTCGCCTGGGCGGCAGCTGGTTGAGTCATTGGGTTAAGTGGGTGAAGGGAGAGTGGAAACTCCGTTCGCTCCTGATCGTCGTCGCGCCGGTCATCGCCTTGGCCGCCACGACCTCGGTATGGATGGTCGTCACCGTGGCTCTTCCCCTTTTCGGCCTGCATTATCTCCTGCGCGTCATGGCGCAGCGAGAACGTGAGGCCGAAACCGACAGCTTGACCGGTCTACTCAACCGTCGTGGCTTTCAAAGCGAGTGTGAACGAAAGCTGCTGGACGCCGCCGAGACCGAGACCGCAGTAGCGGTGGTCGTTCTCGACGTCGACCGGTTCTCCGAGATCAACAACGCCTTGGGACACGGCATCGGGGATCGTGTGCTGCGTGAACTCGCCCAGCGTTTCGTGAATGAGAACGTGCCGGGCAAATTGTTGGCCCGTCACGGTGGGGACGAATTCGCCTTTGCGTGGTCGGAACTGGACGGTATGACCGACCCGATGGAATGCGCTCGGGCCGTGAAGGGCGCCTTGGACGCTCCCATTTCATTGGGTGAGTTCAGCGTTGAAGTGGACGGATCGGTCGGGGTCGCGGTTTACCCGGATGACGGTGACGGTTTCGACACCGTTCTGCAGCACGCCGATATAGCTCTGTACGAAGCCAAACGACGGTCGTCGACGTATACGCGGTACACTCCGGACTTCGACCATCCCTCGCCGGAGCGGATCACCCTGCTCGCCGATCTACGTCGCGCTTTGGAAAGTAGTGGGACCCCCGGTGTCGAACTGTTCTACCAGCCTCAGATCGACTTGCGCGACGGGCGAGTGGTGGGGGCCGAAGCTCTCTTGCGATATACCCACCCCACTCGAGGACACGTCCAGCCTTCGGAATTGATCGCGGCAGCGGAACAGTCCTCGGTCATGCGTATGTTGACCGAACGGGTGGTCGAGATTGCTCTACGCCAGATGAAAGAGTGGGAGCGCGACGGATTCGACCTCGGCATGGCGGTCAATGTGAGCGTGCGTGATCTGCAGTCGGCCGAGTTCACCGACTATCTGACCGGGCGTGTGAAGGAACTTGGGGTGGAAGCCGGTAAACTGCGCCTGGAAATCACCGAAAGCGCGTTGATGGACGACCCACGCCGGGTGGTGGGAAACGTAGAGAAGATCGCCGACATCGGCGTGCAGATCAGTCTGGACGACTTTGGCACGGGTTTTTCCTCCATGCAGCATTTGAGACGTCTGCCGGTCAGCGAAATCAAAATCGATCGCCTTTTTGTCTCCAACCTGACTGAAGACAGCGACGACGCCGCGATCGTCTCGTCGACGATCGATTTGGCGAAGGCACTTGATCTCAATGTGGTAGCCGAGGGAGTTGAGGACGACTCGACTCGCGATCTTCTGCGCAGCTGGGGCTGTCACATCGCCCAAGGCTGGCATTTCGCACGCCCGATGGACGCGGTGCGGTTCGACGTCTGGCTGCGTAGCTATCAGGCGCACGAGGCGGAGTCACGAGGACTGCGGGACGTTTCCTGATCGTCGTTTGGGCGCTTGAAAAAGGGATCGCGCAACACCCAATCGCGATCCCTTCGCTGGCTCTTTAGAACACCACCACAAGTGACAATCAATGCCACTCGCACATCAGCAAGGAAACAGAAAGGAAACCAGAACTTTTTCATTCCCTGAGCCAGGTTGAAACCCGTATGGATCTCAACAATATGAAGAGTACCACATGTTTCCTCGAGTTTGAACCTGCCCCGTAGGCCAAAACAGTTCGCAGCGTAAAGCTGGAGGGTGATTCGTATCGTCCACAGTGGGGCACCGAGTTCCGATCAAAGCGATACTCTCAGTATTATTATCGACAACCATTGCCAATAATCGAGGAGTGTTCGCATTGTGAAGGAACTGAGATAATGCCGGGTGGATTCACTGCCTTCCTGGAATGGACGGTTCTCGGCCCCGTTCTCTTCAGCTTGATATCAGCGGGCACCACCTTGCTGGGCGGTGTTACCGCCGCCCATCTCACCCGAGGTAAAGAGCTGGTCATGGCCCTGGCCGCCGGTCTCATGTTGGGAGTGGTGTTTTTCGACCTCATTCCCGAGGCGCTCGAACTGACCGGAGGGGCGTGGCATGGAGTCCCTGAAGCGATGCCCGCCGTGGCCGCCGGTTTCTTCACCTTTCATCTCCTTGAACGGCTGCTCGGCGCACATCCGGGACATGAGCGCGGATACGCCGTCCATTCGCACAGCGTTCGCCGGCTCGGCCTTCTCGCCGGCGGAGGTTTGGTGTTCCATTCTCTGCTGGACGGATTCGGTATCGGTACGGCGTTCCAAGTCAGCGGCGGCCTCGGACTCTCGGTGGCCGTGGCGGTGATCGCGCACGACTTCGCCGACGGGTTCAATGCCTTCACCCTTCCCAGCGCGTACGGCAACGAACGCAAACGTGCCTTCCACGTCCTGTACGCCGACGCCGCCGCACCAGTCGTTGGTGCAGGATTGGCGATCTTCCTCACTGTTCCTCCGGAAACCGCTGGACTGTACCTTGGGTACTTTGCCGGCGTCCTGCTCTATCTCGCCACGGCAGAAGTGCTCCCGCAGGCACACTCCCGCCGTCGCGGCCTGGCATTGTTGGCGACCGGTACGGCGATGGGGGCCATGTGGCTCATTGTCGGATTCGCCGAGCACTCGAATTGACCAAGGTAGGCGACTACTGCCACGCGGGTGGCCGGTTCGTCGATCGCAGCCGCGACGGCTTAAAATTGATGAGTCTTCCCAGACCAATTCTCGTTTCCCGCTTCCCGGTCGTCGCGACGAACCTCGGGCCACGGCGGAACCGGGAATGAGTCGTACACAATTCGAATTTGTAAGGACAAACAACGTGAGCACTATTTCTCGCGACGAAGTCGCGCACTTGGCGCGCCTCGCTCGACTGGAGGTCACCGAAAGCGAACTGGACTCCTTTGCCGATCAACTCGACGTCATTCTGGATTCGATGAAGTCGCTCTCCGAAGTCGATACCGACGGAGTCGAGCCGACCTCACAATCGGTTCCCTTGATTAATGTGTTCCGGGAAGACCAACCTCATACCTCGCTCGAAAGGGACGACGTCCTTGCCGGAGCGCCCGATACCGCCGAAGACCGCTTCCGTGTACCACAGATTCTCAGCGAGGAAGAGTAAGCATGAGTGAACGCATCATCGACAAGACCGCCGCGGAACTGGCCGACGACATTCGCGATGGAAAACTGACGTCCGTGGAAGTCACTCAGGCGTTTCTGGACCGCATCGCCGAAGTCGACGACACTGTTGGAGCCTTCCTCACGCTTGACGCCGAGGGGGCCCTTAAAGCAGCTGCCGAAGTGGACACCGCATTGGGTGCCGGGGAACGGCTCAGCCCCCTGGCGGGTGTTCCGATCGCGGTGAAGGATCTCTTCGTGACCAAGGGCTTGCGAACCACGGCCTCGTCGAAGATTCTGGAAGACTGGATTCCCCCGTACGACGGAACGATCGTGAGCCGCCTACGTCAAGCCGGGCTACCGATCCTGGGTAAAACCAACCTCGACGAGTTCGCCATGGGGTCGTCGACCGAGTATTCGGCCTTCGGAGCCACGAAGAACCCCTGGGACACCGACCGCATTCCCGGCGGGTCCGGTGGCGGCTCGGCGGCGGCGGTGTCGGCCCGGATGGCGCCGATCGCGCTGGGAACCGACACCGGTGGCTCGATCCGTCAACCTGGTGCGGTGACCGGAACGTTTGGTGGCAAGCCCACCTACGGGTCCAATTCCCGCTACGGGGTCGTCGCCTTTTCCTCGTCTCTGGACACTCCGGGCCCGGTCAGCCGCAACGCTTTGGATGGAGCCCTGCTCAACGAGATCATTTCGGGGCACGACGAGCGCGATTCGACCTCGATCCCACAGGACGTGCGTCCGGTCGCCGAGGGTGCACGTACCGGAGCCACCGGGGACCTGGACGGCGTCACTCTCGGCGTGGTGAAGGAATTCGCCGACGGTTCCGCGCAAGGGGCCGAGGCGGGAGTATTGGAAGCCTATCAGGCGGGTGTCGAGCAGCTGATCAAACTCGGTGCCACCGTCAAAGAAATCTCCGTGCCGCACTTCCGGTACGCGCTGCCCACTTACTACCTGATCGCTCCGTCGGAGGCGAGCTCGAACCTGGCGCGGTACGACTCGGTACGGTACGGCCTGCGGGCCGGTGACGACGGTAAACATTCGCTGGAGCAGGTCATGAGCCTGACTCGCGAAGCCGGGTTCGGTCCCGAAGTCAAGCGCCGCATCATGTTGGGAACCTACGCCCTGTCGGCCGGCTACATCGACCAGTTCTACGGCCAGGCGCAAAAGGTCCGCACTCTGATCAAACGGGATTTCGACGCCGCCTTTGAACAGGTGGACGCCTTGATCAGTCCAACGACCCCGTTCGTGGCCTTCCCGTTCGGCTCGCGAACCGCCGACCCGTATCAAATGTATCTGTCCGACCTCTACACCATTCCCAGCAACCTCTACGGGGGACCCGCAGTGTCCGTTCCCACCGGCCTGTCCGAAGGAATGCCGGTCGGTTTGCAGGTGATGGGTCCCGTCATGCGCGACGAAGTCTGCTATCGCATCGCAGCGGCGCTTGAAACGACTCAAAGTCCACTGCTGGCCGACACCGTACCGGAAATCGAGGAATAGCCGTCATGACCACATTGAACAAATACGACAAAGCCGTGGCCGACTATGAACCGGTTCTCGGTCTGGAAACGCACGTCGAACTGGGCACCAAGACCAAGATGTTTTGCGGCTGCACCACCGTCTTCGGCGCCGAGCCCAACACGCAGACCTGCCCGGTCTGCCTCGGTCTGCCCGGGGCCCTGCCGGTGGCCAACCGGACCGCGATCGAATCCACCATTCTGATCGGCTTGGCGCTCAACTGCCGTATCGCCGAGTGGACGCGGTTCGCGCGTAAGAACTACTTCTACCCCGACATGCCTAAGAACTTCCAGACGTCGCAGTACGAAGAACCACTGTGCGAAGACGGATACGTCGACGTGACGGTGGACGGCAAGGAGTACCGGGTCGAGATCGAGCGTGTCCACCTCGAAGAGGACACGGGTAAGAGTCTGCACGTCGGTGGCGACACCGGACGGATTCACGGTGCCACGGAATCGCTGTTGGACTTCAACCGAGCCGGTATACCGCTGGTGGAGATCGTGACCAAACCGGTCCCCGGTGCCGGTGAGCTCGCTCCGGAAGTCGCTCGGGCCTACGTTACCGAACTGCGGGACATTCTGCGTTCGCTCAACGTGTCGGACGTGCGGATGGAGCAGGGCAGCCTGCGTTGCGACGTCAACCTCTCCCTCAACAAGCCCGGCGACGAGTGGGGCACCCGCACCGAGACGAAGAACGTCAACTCGCTGCGCAGCGTGGAACGAGCCGTGCGCTACGAGATTCGCCGTCAGTCAGCGCTTCTGGACAAAGGCGAGAAGATCCACCAGGAAACCCGCCACTTCCACGAGGCGACCGGCGAAACCTCCGACGGCCGCTCGAAGGAGACGGCCACCGACTACCGGTACTTCCCCGAGCCGGATCTCGCGGTCATGGAACCCGGTCGCGAATGGGTGGAGGAGCTGCGTCAGCGACTACCGGAGTTGCCGTCCAAACGACGTGCCCGCCTGCAGGGTGAATGGGGCCTGTCGGACCACGATATGGATTCGGTCAACAACGCCGGAGCGGTCGACCTGATCGAGGCCACGATCGACGCCGGTGCGAGCCCGTCCGCCGCGTTCAAATGGTGGATGGGTGAGCTGTCGCGCCGCGCCAACGACGCGGGTGAAGAGCTGGACTCGATGCGTATCGGTCCGGGCGAAGTAGCCGAGTTGCAGAACATGGTCGACGAGGGCAAACTCAACGACAAGCTGGCTCGTCAGGTCATTGACGGCGTACTGGCGGGAGAGGGTGGCCCGGCCGCCGTCGCCGCCGAACGCGGGCTTGAAGTCGTCTCCGACTCCGGAGCGCTCGAGAAGGCGGTCGACGAGGCGATCGCCGACAACCCCGACGCTGCGGAGAAAATCCGAGGCGGAACTCAGGCCGCCGCAGGGCCTCTGATCGGACAGGTCATGAAGGCCACGAAGGGACAGGCCGATGCGAAGACGGTTCGGGAGTTGATTCTGAACAAGCTCAGCTAAGAAACCGTGGAGTCGACCGGGAGACGTAGGGATACGTCCCCCGGTTTTCTCTGTCCAGAGGTGGACCCGTCAGAGGCGTTCAATCCATCGCGTGACTTTTTGGACGATGAAACCGACGTAACCGGAAATACTGTTCGAACATATATATTCAACTCAAGTGGGTAAAGACTGTGTGAGTTGGGAGTCCTCCCGGTCGACCGATACGGCATCGAACCGTGGAATCTTGCTATTCTTGCGATCAGGGTGTCCATACGTATTGAACGCGATACCCCATCATCAGAAGTTTTCCAAGTTCCGGAGCTGCCGTATCGACCCGGATATTGTGGAAAACAACCATGTGTACCAGTGTGCGTCGATATACGGCGAGCGCACCTTGGAATTCGGCGGGGAATGAGATGAACGGTGACCACCGTTCGCTCCGCCAAGCCGACCTGGAACCTCGAGGGGAGGTGGGGGCTGTGAACGACGACCCCGGAGATAGTCGCGGCGTTGACCGGTTTTTTCATATAAGCTCTCGCCGTGCCCCGCATCCACATAAGGTGAAGCCGTCGACTTAATTTCCATAAACCACGCGTCTTCACCCGTGCTCGGCACGGCCAGATCCCGCCAGGAGGTGGCTGATGCCCAACCACACCATGCAACCGATATCACCGGCCGCGGTGGACTCACTGACATCCCTACGCGCACAGTTGGGTGACATTTCCACAGTAGAACTGGCCGAAGAACTACCCCGGATGGAGGTCAGCGAGCAGGCGCTGCGGTTCCGACTGTTGCCCAAGGACAGAGCGCTCGCCGTGTTCGAAGAGCTCGACCCCGTGCACCAGCAGGAGCTGCTTGACGCTTTGAAGGACGAGTACGTCCGTGATCTGCTGGATTCGATGGAAGCCGACGACCGGGCCAAATTGTTCGATGAGGTCCCGGCCAAGGTCGCCACTCGTCTCCAGTCGCAGTTGTCGGCTTCCGAACGCCGTGCGACGGCGCAACTTTTGGGCTACCCACCTCGTTCGGCCGGGCGTATCATGACGCCGGACTATGTATCGTTGCGTGCGACGATGACCGCTGCCGAGGCGATCGAGCGCATTCGGTCGATCCGTGTCCGCCCGCGACATCTGGACGTCCTGCCGGTGACCGACGGGCATCGGAAGCTCTTGGGCGTCGTGGACCTGCCGGATCTGGTGGCCGCGCCGCCTGACAGCGCGGTGGCGAATCTGGTTGGACTGGAACATCACGAGGTGGAGACCGATGCCGATCAAGAGGAGGCCGCCCGGCTGATTCAAGAGGCGAATCTGAACGCCTTGCCGGTGGTCGATCACGAAGGTCGTTTGGTCGGTCTGGTGACCGTCGACGATGCCATGGAGATTCTCGAAGAGGAGGACACCGAAGACGCGGCTCGCACCGGTGGTGCCGAACCCCTGGAACGTCCGTACTTGGCCGCCGGGGTTTTCCGTTTGGCTCGGTCGCGGGCGATGTGGTTGATGATTCTGGCGGTGGCGGCGACGCTGACCGTATCGGTATTGACCTACTTCGAATCGGCTCTTGAGGGGGCCGTTATTCTCGCGACGTTCATCCCGTTTCTGACCGGTACCGGAGGTAACTCCGGTTCACAGGCCTCCGCGGTGATCATTCGGGCCATGGCGGTCGGCGAGATACGCTTCTCCGATACTCTGCGTATTATCTGGCGCGAAGGGCGGGTGGGTCTCTGCCTGGGGCTCATGGTGGGGGCCGTCGCCGGTCCTGTCGTGGGATTCATTTACGGGGTACCGATCGGGATCGTCATCGGCTTGACCTTGATCATTATATGTACCTGGTCGACCCTCGTCGGGTCGTTCCTTCCCCTGATCGCCACAAAGGTGGGCGTTGACCCGGCGGTCGTGTCGGCACCCATGATCGCGACTCTCTGCGATGCGACCGGCTTGATCATTTACTTCAGCATCGCGACGTCGATTCTGACGGCCGTTGGTTAGCCGCACTGCGCGGTCGCAGTTCCCAAGCAGCCGTTTATCATCCACGGTGACGGCCTTTGGCCGTCACCGTCTCGGCTTCAGCAACCGTCGGGTCCGCAGGCTTCTCCCGCAGCGAAGGTCTCCAGCTTGGGTTTTTCCGCCCAAGCCTTGTCGAGTGCTTCCCCGAACAGTTCGACCGGCTGCGCTCCCGAAATGCCGAATCGGTTGTCGATGACGAAGAAGGGCACGCCGGTGGCTCCCAGCGCCGCCGCTTGCTTCTCCTCGGCACGGACCGCGTCGGCATAGGCGGAGGGATCATCCAATACGGCCACCACGTCATGGCGCTCGAGGCCTGCCGCGACGGCGACGTCGATCATACGATCGCGCTGGTAAATAGACTCTTCATCGGCGAAGTTGCCTCGATAGAATGCCTGCCAGACCTCTGCTTCCTTCCCCATGTCCCGAGCCAGGTGTAGAAGTCGATGCAGGTCAAAGGTATTGCCGTGGTCGCGTCCGCGAGTGCGGTACTCCAGTCCGAGCTCGGCGGCCATCGCCCCCAGCCGATCCTCGTTCTGTTCGATCTGCTCTTCGGTGGCTCCGTATTTCTTGGCTATCAGCGGAATGACCGGACTGATCTCGTCGGAGGGGAAGTTCGGGTCCAGTTCAAAGGACCGATGGCGAATGTCCACCGCCGCGCCGTGTTCGAATTCGGACACGGCTTGTTCGAGACGTGCCTTTCCTACGTAGCACCACGGGCAGGCGATATCGGACCATACGTCCACTTGGATTGTTGCGTTAGTATCCGTCACTTTTGGAAAACACGCGCCGTCGGGGGAGTATTTCCATTCGGAGAGTGGCGTTGCGGACATCGAATCGACCGCAAACAGGAATTCGTCTACGTCTTACCCGGTGCGCTGGTCGATCACATCGTCGAGGCTTCCACCAATTGCATGAACTCCAGGCGGTTTCCGAACGGGTCACGGGTATGGAACCGACGAAATCCGATGAAGTCGTCGTCCCAGTTGACCTGGTATTCGCGATTTTCCAGAATCCGAGCGAGCGTGGTTACCTCTCGCACCACGATTCCCGGGTGGGCCTTCTCCATGGCGGCCATGTTCGGTTCGATCCCCAAGTGGATTTCCAGGGAGTCGGTCCGCAGCCACAGCCCGCCTTTCTTTGCCAGTTCGGGCGGCTTGGGTACTTCCCGCATGCCTAGGACATCGACGTAATATTCCCGGGCGACGTCCTCCGCGCCGGTGGGAATCGACAGCTGGACGTGATGTAGGCCGAATCCGTGCGATGACCGTCCGGCGGTAGAAAGGCCGTCGTCGGCAGGGGAGTGGGTGGTACCGGTGTCGAGGTGCGCCATGGGCACCGTCCTTCCAGAGTTGTCAGGGTGAACGGGCAAGGGAGATCAAGTGCAGTGGGCATGCGGTGGGCATAAAAAACGGGGGAAGCAGACGCCCCTACTTCCCCCGTTTGCGCGACTTCGTGAGTCGGCGGTACGTGGTTACTTATTCAGCAATCCACGCAGAACATAGGCGAGAATTCCACCGTTGCGGTAGTAGGCCGCTTCACCCGGTGTATCCAGACGAACGACCGCGTCGAAGGTGGTTTCCGCGCCTGAAGCATCGACGGCGCTGACCCGAACGGTCTCGGGAATGGAGTCGTTCAGTTGGTCCATGCCGGTGATCGAAATGGTTTCCTCACCGGTCAGTCCCAGACTTGAGTGCGATTCGCCCTCGGGGAACTGCAGCGGTAGGACACCCATCCCGATCAAATTGGACCGGTGGATGCGCTCGTAGCTTTCGGCGATCACGGCCTTGACTCCCAGCAGCCGGGTGCCCTTGGCCGCCCAGTCACGGCTGGAACCGGTGCCGTATTCCTTACCGGCCATGACGACCAGCGGAATGTTCTCGGCCGCGTAGTTTTGTGCGGCATCGTAGATGGTCGTCACGGGGGCATCGTCCTGAGTGAAGTCCCGGGTCCAGCCACCTTCGGTGCCGGGCGCCAACTGGTTGCGCAGACGAATGTTGGCGAAGGTACCGCGCACCATGACTTCGTGGTTACCGCGTCGGGAACCGTAGGAGTTGAAGTCCTTGATCGATACACCCTGCGACTTCAGGTATTCCCCGGCAGGGGAGTTGACCTTGATCGCGCTGGCCGGCGAGATGTGGTCGGTGGTGACCGAATCGCCGAGCTTGGCCAGCAGGCGGGCTCCTTCGATGTTCTCCACCGGTTCCGGAGTCTCCGGCATGCCGTCGAAGTAGGGCGCCTTGCGGACGTAGGTGGAGTTTTCCTCCCAGTCGAAGGTGTTGCCCGTCGGGACCGGCAGCGACTTCCACGTGTCGTCGCCTTCGAACACGTTGGAGTATTCGTCGAGGAACATCTCACGGCCGATGTTTCCGTCCACGACGTCTCGGATGGACTCGGGGCTGGGCCAGATGTCGCTGAGGAAGATGTCCTTACCGTCGGCGCTCTGCCCCATCGGCTGAGTGGTGATGTTGACGTCCATCGAACCGGCCAGTGCATAGGCGACCACGAGGGGCGGACTGGCCAGGTAGTTCATCTTCACATCCGGGTTGATGCGGCCCTCGAAGTTGCGGTTGCCCGACAGGACGGACGTGACGGCGAGGTCACCGGCATTGACCGCTTCGGAGATCTCCTCGGGGAGCGGCCCGGAGTTACCGATACAGGTGGTGCAGCCGTATCCGACCAGGTTGAATCCGAGTTTGTCGAGGTAGGCGTCCAGTCCGGCGCGTTTCAGGTAGCCGGTGACCACCTGGGAACCGGGAGCCAGCGACGTCTTGACCCACGGCTTGGTCGTCAAACCGGCGTCGACGGCGTTCTTAGCCAGGAGACCGGCCCCCACCATGACGTACGGATTAGAGGTATTGGTGCAGGAGGTGATCGCGGCAATGACGACATCGCCATGATCGAGCTGGTATTCGCCCGTGTCGGACGACACCGTCTGCGGGTTGTGCGGACGATCGCCGTTACCTTTTTCGGCGGGCGAGTCGGAGGCGGGGAAGGACTCCCGCTCGGCCTCGTCCTCGACGTAGTTGACCACGTCGCGGCGCCACTGGTGGTCGGCCTTGTCGAGCTGAATACGGTCTTGCGGGCGCTTCGGTCCGGCGATGGAGGGAACGACCGTGGAGAGGTCGAGTTCCAGGTATTCGCTGTACTCCGCCTCGTGATTCGGGTCGTGCCAGAGGCCCTGTGCCTTGGCGTAGGCCTCGACCAGTTCGATGTGCTCCTCATCGCGGCCGGTCAGGCGCAGGTAGTCGGTGGTGCGTTCATCGATGGGGAAGATGGCGCAGGTGGAACCGAACTCGGGGCTCATGTTTCCGAGCGTGGAACGGTCGGCGACCGGCACCGAAGCGACCCCGTGTCCGTAGAACTCCACGAACTTCCCGACCACACCGTGCTCGCGCAGCATTTCGGTAATGGTGAGAACCAGGTCGGTGGCCGTAGCCCCGGGCGGCAGGTCACCGGTGAGCTTGAACCCGAGGACGCGTGGAATGAGCATGGAGATCGGCTGCCCCAGCATGGCCGCTTCGGCTTCGATACCGCCGACGCCCCAGCCGAGGACTCCGATGCCGTTCTCCATCGTGGTGTGGGAGTCGGTACCCACGCAGGTGTCGGGGTAGGCGGTACCGTTGCGGGTCATGATCACCCGAGCGAGGTGCTCGATGTTGACCTGGTGGACGATACCGGTTCCGGGGGGAACCACTTTGAATTCGTTGAAGGCCGTCTGGCCCCAACGCAGGAACTGGTAGCGTTCGCGGTTGCGCTCGTATTCGCGCTCCACGTTTCGTTTGAAGGAATCGGCCTGTCCGAAGAAGTCGACGACCACCGAGTGGTCGATGACCATTTCGGCCGGAGCCAGCGGGTTGATCTGGTCGGGGTCGCCTCCCAGATCGCGGACGGCTTCGCGCATGGTGGCCAGGTCGACGATGCAGGGCACACCCGTGAAGTCCTGCATGATGACTCGCGCGGGGGTGAACTGGATTTCGGTGCTGGGCTTGGATTTGGGGTCCCAGCTGCCGAGCGCTCTGATGTGGTCGGCGGTGATGTTGGCACCGTCTTCGGTGCGCAGCAGGTTTTCCAATAGGACTTTAAAGCTATAGGGCAGCCTGTCGTGTCCGTCGACCTTGTCGATCCGGTAGATGTCGAAGTCCTCGCCGCCGACGCTGAGTGTGTCGCGCGCTTGGAAGGAGTCTTTACTCACCATGGGTACTCCTATTGGGAATCAATCGTGTTTTGTCTGGAGACCTGTTCTGAAGGCCATTCGCGGCATGGTGTGCACAAACGTCGGTTCCCGCGTCCTGGCGATGACCTTGCGAACAGGTTTCCCAGTGTCGCCCATCCTCTTATTCGTGTGTGGGAGGCTGGGGTGAACGCGACAGAGTGCACTGCGAACCAAGCTAAAAAACAGTACGTCCGTCTTATTTGTTTTCCTCCACCATACCATATTCTGTTCGCTGCGATGGAGTCTAGGTGGAATCCGAAGAGGTGCTTGGGAAGCGATACGGGAGCCTGCCGAACCGAGAAACGGTCGGCGGCGGCTGGCGGTTGTGGTGTGGTGACGAACGCCGCCGCCGACCCGGTGCGGTGATAAAAGTCTTCAACCGCACTATACGCCGCTGGGCGAGGCCTCCCGCACGGGGTCCGCCTCGCCGCGCATCATTACGAAACGCGTTGTGGGCCAGTGGAAAAACCAAATCCTGGCCCGGTGTCACTCCGTTTCGATCACTGCGGTAGACGTGGTCCGGCCTGACGCTGTTCGGCCAGCCAGCTCTCCACCTCGTCGGCGGTGCGTGGCAGCCCGCTGGAGAGGTTCTTGCAGCCGTCGGCGGTGACCTGGACGTCGTCCTCGATCCGAATCCCCACGCCACGGAGCTCTTCCGGTACCAGTTCGTCGTTGGCCTGGAAGTACAGTCCCGGCTCCACGGTGAGAACGAAGTTTTCCTTCAGTTCGCCCTTGTGATAGTGCTCCGGACGGGAGTTGGCGCAGTCGTGCACGTCCAGTCCCAGCATGTGCCCGAATCCGTGCAGGGTCCAGCGCCGGTACAACATCGAGTCGGGCTGCATGGCCTCGTCCACCGATTCCGGGAGAATACCGAGCTCGTGCAGGCCCTCGGCGAGAGTGCGCATGCACGCGTGGTGGACGTCGGCGAACTTAGCGCCCGGCTTGATGGTGTCCATACCCGCTTCCTGCGCGGCGTAGACGATGTCGTAGACCTTGCGCTGCAGGGGAGAGAACGTGCCGGAGACCGGCAGAGTACGCGTCACGTCGGCAGTGTAGAGATTGTTGTTCTCCACTCCCATGTCCATCAGGATCAACTCACCCGGTTTGGTCTGGCCGGTATTGTCAATCCAGTGCAGGGTAGTGGCGTGCGACCCCGCGCCCACGATGGAGTCGTAGCCGATACCGTTGCCCTCGAACCGGGCCCGGGTCCCGAAAACACCTTCCAGGACGCGCTCGGAGATCGCTCCCTCGGTGGGGAGGACGCGGGCGACGTCCTCGAAGCCGCGAACGGAGGCGTCCACGGCTTCCTGCAGCTGCGACAGTTCCCACTCGTCCTTGGTCAGACGTAGTTCGGACAGAATCGTCGCCAGTTCCTTGTCGTGGTCGTCGGCGCTAAAACGCTCGTCCAGCGTGGCGTCGAATCCGCGCAGCAGCCGGACGTCGGCGCGCTTTACTTCGGCGACGACCGATTCCAGTTCTTCGATGTCGCGGCATTCGATCCCCAACCGGGTGCGGGTCTCGTCGAGGGAGAAACGTCGACCGATCCACAGTTCGCCGTACTTGGCGGAGCGGAAGAATTCATCGGATTCGGTTCCCTTGCGGGGGCGGCGGTACAGTACCGAATCGTGGCCGGAACCGTTCGGCGTCATGACCAGAACGCCCTCCGGATCCAAGTCACCGGTCAGCCATGCGAAGTCGGTGGCCGCACGGAAACGGAAGAAGGTGTCGTTGGCGCGAACCTTCTCCTCGCCGGTGGGAACCACCAATGTCTCGCCCGGGAAGGCTGCGGAGAGACGATTACGGTGCTGACGGTGCCACTGGGCCTGTTCCAGCTCCTTGACGTCCACATCGCTGGGGCCCCAGCCCTGGGCCATGAAGTCCAGGAACTTCTGTGGGAATCGAGGGTCGTGTGGGCGCTCGCCCGCTTTTTGAGCGGTGCCGCCGGACTGGTCGGCTTTGACCTGATCGTTCATGCGATTGTCCTTCCCAAGACTGATAATGGTTCCCTACGACCATACTCCAGGTGGTGCGGTCGCGCTTGCCGCCCGGCCAGGGGTTAATCTGAAGACGTGAGCGGAAAACATGCAGATGACGCCCCTGGAATCCCGGCGGCGTCGTCCAGCGAAGGTGAGAAATCCCCCACCGGCGAGAACGGTTCCGATGGGCACACCGTTAGCCTGAGTGAAGGCCAGGTGCGCGAGATCGCCCAGCTGGTTCGCTCTGGGAAAGCCGCGTCGGTCGACGACTACGTGCTTCGTGCGGTCGAAGATCGTCTGGAACGGGACAGGTCGCTGACGCAGCTGCAGGAGCTTTTCGACCGCAAGGGGCACGGCCCCAGCGCCGAACACCTGGCGTGGGCGCGCGAAGTCCTGGGTGTGGAGAGGGAACAGGGGGAGGAGCCTACGTGATCGGTGGTCGAATCCTGGACGTGTCGGCCATAGTCGGTTTCGCGACCTCTATGCCTTATCCGCAGGCGGTGGTGTTTACCGCCAACGAGGCCAACTTCGTGCTCGCCATCCCCTCGTCGGCACTCACCGAAGCCTGGTGTCAGGCGCGGCGTCGCGATCGCGACGCCCTGCAGGTACTTCTAGGGCTGCCCGTGACGGTCATCATGGATCTCGACCGGCGATCCGCCCGTGACGTGGGGCTCATGCTGTCTCGGTCGCGGCAGTCGGGCAATCTGGCGGCCGGGCATGTGGCCTGGTGTGGTTTGCGACGCCCCGGGTGGCCTATCGTCACCGGTGAACCGAAGACTCTGCTTGCATTTGACTCAAACCTGGAGATCGACCAACTGCCCTAAAGGATGGGATAATGGGACGCAGCGGAACAATCGAATCCACAGCGGGGAACATCGACATGACGACATCCAAATCCAAACCCGTCTTCGAATACCGACCGCGTCGGTCGCGCCTGGGTTCCTGGATCACCGCGGCGGTATTCTTCCTGACTTTCGCGGCCCTGTCGTTCAGTCTGAGCGCCACCACCGAAGGCGGAGGCGTCATGACTCCCGCCGACCACTTCGCCATGTGGGGGCTGGGCGTGCTGGGGGCTCTCGCGTTCCTAGTCTTCAGTCGACCTCGTATCCGGGTTTTCGACCACGGTATCGAGGTGCGTAATCTGGGGTCGGCGCAAGTGTTCCCCTGGGAAGTGGTGACCGGTCTCTCGTTCCCCAAAGGCGTCCCGTGGGCCACTCTGGAATTGGCCGACGACGACGAGGTGTCGCTGATGGCGCTGCAGCCGACCGACAAGGAACGGGCGCTGGAGGCCACGCGAACCCTGCGGGCCCGGATCGACGCGCACCGCAACTAGTGCTATTATTGGTGCAGACAAGCGGAGCCCAGCTCCCACCCGCACCAATACACCTGGGATCGGGTAATTCACCACTACGGCCTGGATTGGCGACGCAGTGGTGTGGAGATGGGCCTCACATCTGCCGTAGGGCGGATGCCGGGGTCTTTTTTATTGCTCTGAGAGTTCACGATCCTGATGAGTGCAATATGGTCCCGGGCCTGCTTGTTGACGTAATTGTCATATAGACCGGCACCGTCGTCGATAAGGTATCGCGGCGTTCTTTTGAGGAGGACTCATCAGCGATTTGCGCGTTAACGACCAGATCCGGGTACGTGAGGTACGCCTGGTCGGCCCGCAGGGTGAGCAAGTTGGAATCGTTTCGCTTGATAAAGCCCTGCAGTTGGCCGCCGACGTAGACATGGACTTGGTCGAGGTCGCGCCCAACGCTCGTCCACCGGTCTGCAAACTACTCGATTACGGCAAATACAAATACGAAGCCGCGCAGAAGGCGCGAGCCGCTCGTCGTAATCAGCAGCAGACCGTGATTAAGGAAATGAAGCTTCGGCCCAAGATCGATCAGCACGACTATGAGACCAAAAAAGGCCATGTCGTCCGTTTCTTGAAGGCCGGTGACAAAGTCAAGATCACCATCATGTTCCGTGGTCGGGAGCAGTCCCGTCCGGAAGTCGGGCGTCGTCTGCTGGAAAAACTCGCTGACGAAGTGAGTGACCTCGGCAGTATCGAGGCCGCTCCCAAGCAGGACGGTCGCAACATGATCATGGTGGTCGCTCCGCTACGCCCCAAAGGCGACGGTGGAGGTAAAGGGGGCCGCAAAGGTGGTCGTTCCCGCAACAACCGCCCCAGTCGGCGTGAGCGCGGTAGCACTTTCACCAGCGAGTCACCCCAATAGGGACAACGGGCTCCACGCTGGCCCCGTTGCGTCGCCGTTCGGCAGGACGGTGGCACATGCCAATCAGAGGAGACTATTCCGATGCCGAAAATGAAGTCGCACAGCGGTGCTAAAAAGCGCTTTAAAGTTACCGGCTCAGGCAAAGTGATGCGCCGCAAGGCCAATAAGAACCACCTGCTGGAGCACAAGAACTCCAAGCGCAAGCGCAACATGAGCGGTCGCACCCAGGTGGACAAGTCCAACCAGAAGCAAGTAGACCGCCTGCTGGGCCGTCGCTAGTTTTATGTCCGACATTTGAATCTGTAAACACCCAAGGAGATAGACCGTGGCACGTGTTAAACGTTCGGTGAACGCCCACAAGAAGCGTCGCACCGTCCTCGAGGAGGCCAAAGGTTACCGTGGACAGCGTTCCCGCCTCTACCGTAAGGCCAAGGAGCAGCTGCTTCACTCCTACACGTACTCCTACCGTGACCGCAAGTCGCGCAAGCGTGAATTCCGCAAGCTGTGGATCACACGCATCAATGCCGCCGCGCGCGCAAACGGCATCACTTACAACCGTTTCATGCAGGGCCTCAAACTGGCCGAAGTCGACGTCGACCGCAAGATCCTCGCCGATCTCGCCGTGAACGACGAAGCCGCCTTCACCGCCCTGGTCACGGTTGCCAAAGAAGCCCTTCCGGCAGACAACAAATAACGTAAAGTCAGCTTTACCGATGTCGGACTCATCACCCGGGACAGAAGCGTTCACCATACGCTCGTCCCGGGTTTCCGCTGCCCGAAAACTCACCCGGCGTCGCGCTCGCGACCAAGCCGGTCGCTTCCTCGTCGAGGGGCCACAGGCGATAGGTGAAGCGCTCCGGGCCGACGCGGTGGTCGAGCTGTTCTATACCGAACGTGCCCTGGAGCGGTGGTCGTCGTTGATCGTCTCCGCTCCGCGCAGCGCCTTGGTAACCGAAGAGGCCCTGCAGGCCTTGGCGGAGACGATGACGCCGCAAGGCGTCGTCGCGGTATGCCGCTTTCTGGACCAGACCCTTCCGGTGGAGCCGCAGTTGGTCGTGGTCTTGGACGGCATAGCCGACCCCGGCAACGCCGGTACCGTGCTGCGAGCCGCCGACGCCGCCGGCGCCGATGCCGTCGTGTTCGGAACCGACTCGGTCGATCCCTACAACGGCAAATGCGTGCGATCATCGACCGGAAGCATTTTCCACCTTCCGGTGGTGCGGGGTAAGGCGACCGAGGACGTTCTGGACGCCTTCGACGCTCAGGTGCTTGCCGCGGCCGCCGACGGCGACGATCTTTTCGACCTGCGTGACGCGGGCGACTTGGACGTTCCGACCGTGTGGCTCTTCGGTTCGGAACCGCACGGTCTCGATTCGACCACGATGGCGTTGGCGCACCGTCGCGTGGGAGTTCCCATCTGGGGAAACGCAGAGAGCCTCAACCTGGGCGTCGCCGCCGGAGTGTGTCTCTACACTTCCGCCGCCGCCCAACGGTCGTCGTAAACGGCGACCGTTGTGGTTCGGCCCGAGTGAGGCGTCGTTTCGTGAGTGAGCCGCTGCCCTATGGCCGTCGGCCTGCCTTGTGCGGTAAAGTGGAACGCATGCGGATGCGTCAACAGGAGTTTATGCGGCCCGCCAGGAGCGGGCCGAGAGTCGAATAGATCTCGCCATATGACGCTTTCTGGTGGGCGGCGGTAGAACCGCACGTTTGTTTTTTGATGATGTCACCCACCAGGAGATAATCCATGACAGACAATCCCGCTTCCGCCTTGGAGCAGGACCAACTTGACGCGGCGGTGTCCGCCGCGGAGAAGGCCTTCGAGTCGGCCGCAGATCTCAATGAATTGGCGACGGCCAAAACCGCGCACTTGGGCGACAAGTCCCCGGTGCTGCTGGCGCGGCGCGCCATCGGGTCTTTGCCGGGGAAGGAACGCGCCGACGCCGGAAAACGGGTCAACGTCGCCAAACAGGCCGTCACCGCAGCTTATGAAGCTCGACGTTCGGTCCTGGAGGCCGAAGAGGCCGAGCGTATCCTGCGGGAGGAAACGGTCGACGTCACCGCCCGAACACCTCGCCGCCGTACCGGATCGCGGCACCCTGTGAACGTCCAAATGGACCGGATCGCCGATCTCTTCGCCGCCATGGGATTTACCGTCGGCGATGGGCCGGAGATCGAACTGGAATGGTTCAACTTCGACGCGCTCAATATTCACCCCGATCATCCGGCCCGTACCATGATGGATACGTTTCACATCGCCGACACCAACGGCGAGTTCGGATCGAATTTGGTGCTGCGTACGCACACTTCCACGGTGCAGATTCACACCATGCTGAATCAGCAACCTCCGATCTACACCGTCGCGCCCGGGCGAGTCTATCGCACCGACGAAGTGGACTCCACCCACTCGCCCGTTTTCCATCAAACGGAAGGCCTGGTGGTGGACAAGGGAATCACCATGGCGGATCTGCGTGGCACCCTGGACCACTTCGCCAAGGCCCTGTTCGGGGCCGAAGCGCAAACGCGTCTACGTCCTTCTTATTTCCCCTTCACCGAGCCGAGTGCCGAGGTCGACGTGTGGTTCGCCGAGCACAAGGACGGTCCTCGTTGGATCGAGTGGGGCGGTTGCGGAATGGTTAATCCGCGAGTTTTGCGTGCCTGCGGCATCGATCCCGAGGTATACAGCGGGTTCGCCTTCGGCATGGGGGTGGAACGTGCGCTCATGTTGCGGCACGGCATCACCGACCTACGCGACATCATCGACGGCGATGTGCGTTTCCCTGCGGGCCTACGAGTGGAGGAATAACGAACAATGCTGATTCCCGTTTCCTGGTTGAAAGAATACGCCGCACTGCCGGACGATCTGACCACCGCTGAGATCGACGCCGCCCTGGTGAACGCGGGTCTGGAAGTCGAATCGGTGGAGGACCTGCGTGAAAAGGTCACCGGTCCGCTGGTGATCGGGCGGGTGACCACCATTGAAGAACTCACCGAGTTCAAAAAACCGATAAGGAATTGTACGGTCGACGTCGGGCGCGATCAACCGCAGAACATCGTCTGCGGTGCGCGCAACTTCGCCGAGGGCGATCTCGTCGTGGTGGCGCTTCCGTCGGCGGTGCTCCCCGGCGATTTCGCGATCAGTTCCCGTAAAACGTACGGGCGCACCTCGGAGGGAATGATCTGTTCCGCCGCGGAACTGGAACTGTCGGACGATCACAGCGGAATCATCGTGCTGGAAGCCGACTCCGCCCGGCCGGGGGAGGACGCCCGGCCGCACCTCGGCCTCGACGATACGGTGTTCGAGCTGGATATCACCCCTGACATGGGGTATTGTTTCTCGTTGCGCGGTGTCGCGCGCGAAGTCGCCCATCAATTGGACGTCTCCTTCACCGATCCCGCCGACGCGGTGAAGGAACCCGACGCCACTGAACCGGGCGCTTGGCCGCTGCACGTCGATACCGATAACTGCGAGCGCTTCGCGCTGCTGACGGTCGAGGGAGTCGATCCCAATGCGGCGTCTCCGCAATGGATGGCGCGTCGCCTGACCCAAGCGGGGATGCGTCCGCTGTCCTTGGCCGTCGACGTCACCAACTACCTCATGTTGGAACTGGGGGAGCCGCTGCACGCCTTCGATCGCGACCGCTTGCGCGGTGACGTGACCGTGCGGCAGGCTCGTTCCGGGGAAAAACTCACCACGCTCGACGATACGGTGCGGGAACTTGACGGTGAGGACGTCGTGATCTGCGATGAGTCCGGGCCGTTGTCGCTGGCCGGCGTCATGGGTGGCGCGACGAGCGAAGTCTCCGACGAGACCACCAACGTGCTGTTGGAGGGTGCGTGGTGGAATCCGGTCGCCATCGCTCGTACCTCACGGCGTCACAAACTCATTTCGGAGGCGTCCAAACGTTTCGAACGTGGAGTGGACCCGGCGTTGGCGGTCGTGGCGATTCGTTACGCCGCCGAACTGTTGGCTCGTTACGGCGGCGGCACGATTTCGGAAAACGTCACCGATGTCGATCGACGCACTGCCGTAGAACCGATTGAGCTTCCGGTATCCGAACCCAGTCGCATTGTGGGAGTTGACTATTCACCGCAGACCGTCCGGGCCGTGTTGCAGGCGGCCGGTTGTTCGGTGGAGGGCGATGCGGTATTGGCGGTGACGCCGGCCAGCTGGCGTCCCGACCTGACCGATCCGGCCGATTTGGTGGAAGAAGTCGCTCGTCTGGACGGGTATCGTCACATTCCTTCTACTTTGCCGCGTGCGGCGGAGGGCCATGGGCTCACCAAGGAGCAACGGCGTCGCCGTGCGGTGGCAAACGCATTGGCGCACACCGGTTTGACCGAGCTGTACACTTTCCCGTTCGTGAATGTGGAGCGCGACGATCAATTCGGTCTCGCCACCGAGGACGATCGGCGTCGCAATCTGTCGGTCCTCAACCCGCTGGACGAGTCCGCCGATCGGATGCGCACCAGCATTCTGTCCACGCTGGTGGACGCTGTACGCACCAATCTGTCGAGAGGCACCCGGGACCTGGCCGTTTTCGAGGACGGCCTGGTTTACCGTCCCGACGCCGGGTGGGGGGAACGAGAGGTTATCGACCTTCCTGTTTCCGAGCGTCCCGGGGACCGGTCCCTGGAGACGGCCAGGCTCCGCCTTCCCCGGCAGCCCCGGCACGTGGCCGCGATCCTGACCGGTGAGGCCCAGCAGGCGGGGGTTGGCGTGGACGCCCGTGCGGTGAATTGGTCGGATGCGATCGACGTCGCCGAGACGATCACCGACGCCTGTGGTGTCGCGTTGACCGTCCGCCAGGGCCACAACCCGCCGTGGCATCCGGGGCGCTGTGCCGAACTTTCGGTGGGAGAGACCGTCGTCGGTTATGCCGGGGAACTGCACCCGGAGGTCTGCGCGGCGGTGGAGCTTCCGCAGCGGACTGCGGCGGTGGAGATCGATCTCAGTGCCATCGCCTTCCCCGAATTGTCGACGGCACCTGTCATTTCGCATTACCCCGCTACGCTCATCGATGTGGCGGTCGTGGTGGATCGCGATGTTCCCGCCGGAGACGTCGCTCAGGCCTTGCAGGACGGGGCCGGCGAACTGCTGGACGACATTCGTCTGTTCGACGATTATCGGGGCGAGAAATTGGGCGCGGGCAAGAAGTCGCTGGCGTTCAAAATGAAATTGCGTGCCGCCGATCGAACCCTGACCAATGAGGAGGGGAGCGCCCTTCGCGACCGGGCCGTCGCGGTGGCCGCCGAACGGCTCAACGCGACCATTCGTTCGTAATACCTTGGGGATTCGGTTCACCGACGCGCCGCGAACGGAAACCGAATCCCCAAGGAGTATTAATGCACGCGGGCTCCAAGGGGCGCTTCGGCGTCCGGGCTCAGTAGGGTGATGTCGGAATTGTCGTCCACGCCGGCTCCGAGCACGAGCACTTCGGATTGAAAGTCCGCGATCCGCATGGGCGGGAAGTTCATGACCGCGATGATGCGGCGGCCTTCCAGATCCTCTAGTGCGTAGCGTTTCGTGATCTGCGCACTGGAATTCTTCATCCCGTACTCGCCGAAATCGATGGTGAGTTTGTACGCGGGTTTGCGGGCCTTAGGAAAGGGCTCCGCCTTGACGATACGTCCGACCCGCATTTCAATTTTGGTGAAATCATCGAAGGTGATCTGTTGGTTTCCGGTGTCATTCATGCCCGAAATTCTAATTCAGTCGTGGTGGACGTCCAAGGGCGTTGCCTCCGGTCGTCGTTTCTCGGAATTAGAGTTCCACTCGTGCCAGCTCGGCTCGGGAGGAGACGCCGAGTTTCGGGTACGCGTTGTACAAGTGGTATCCGACGGTGCGAGGACTGATGAACAGTTGCTCGCCGATCTGTCGATTGGTCAGTCCGTCGGCGGCCAGCCGTACGACCTGTAGTTCCTGTGGAGTAAGTCGGTCGGCCAGTCCGAGGGAACCTTCCACCCGCTGGGAGTCGCCCGCCGCGCGTAGTTCCGACTTGCCGCGTTCGGTCCACGGAGCGGCACCGAGGCGTTCGAACGTCTCCACCGCGTCACGAAGATGAATGCGTGCCTCATTGATGCGTCGCGCCCTCCGCAGCCACTCACCGTACGTCAGCGCGGTACGGGCCCGTTCAAAAGGATTGACGTCGTCGGCGCGATGCAGTTCGATCGCCTTCGCGAAATGCGCTCCCGCGTCGGCCTCGTCGCCCAGTAGACCGTGACAGCGCTCCACAAGCGCTTCCCAGTACCGTTGGCCGGTCGCCCGCGCCCAGTCGCAGAACCATTCGAACACCGCGGTGACCTCGGTTTCGCGCCCACAACGATGAGCCGCCTCCACCAGATTCGGTACATCGCGCAGCATTTCCATCGGAGTGACACCTTGAGCTATGGCCCATAGTCGTTCGAAGGCCGCTTTGTAGCGTCCCAGCCCCAGGTCCAAGAGCCCCAGTGCGGTGTCGGCGGGAACCACGGAATCGGCGGGAGCGTCGTTGACGGCGGCCGCGACCAATTCCCGGCACCACTTCTCGTCACCGCGCACCGCTGCGATCGGGAGCAGTACCCACAACCGTGTCTGCATCAACGCTCGACGTTCCCCTTGTTCGGGAAGCAGCTCGATGGCCGATGTCGCCGCCGCTTGGGCATCCGCGTAGCGCGCGAACTCGAACTGCGCTTCGGCTTGAACGGCCAATGCCTGTACCAGGGGAGAGGTGGCGCCTTTCTTACGACATGCGGTGACCTCCTCGGAAGCAAGGCGATACGCCGCCTTGGTGTCGCCGGCCAAGAGACGCCATCGCGCCGATAGAATTCGATCAAAACGGACGAAGTCCTCATGGAGCGGCCGGTAGTACTCGTACAGGCTGCGGAGTGACTCCACTGCCTCGCCCGCCGAGGCCGACCGTCGGTTCAAGCCCGCCGCCGCCCGTGCCAGACGTCGCGCCCATTCGTTATTCGAACCTCCGTAGGCCTCCGCTCGGCGTGCCGCGTGTTCCACCTGAGTGAAATCGCCTGTTTCCCACGCGTGCCACACTCCTCGTAGAAGCGGGTAACCGGTGCTTTCGTGTCCGGACGTGGCATAGTGGTCGGCGGCGCTCATCCACATTTCAAACGCGCGGGATTCGCCCGTCCATGACCACACCGTCGCTCTAATCAGTGCGGCTCGCGCCAGGATTTCCGGATTATTGGACAATCGCTCTGCCTCCGAAGCCAAGGTGATCGCCTTCTCCGCCAGGCACGATACATACGCCGATTGTGCCGCGCGAATCAGCCGAGACGCCCTGACCTCCAAGTCAGGAGTGAACGACGCCGCCCTTTCCAGCGCGCTCATTTCCGCGATGCAGCCACCGCGGTCGGCCTCGAAGGAGGCAATCGATTCCAATGCCGCCGCGGCGGTTTCATCCTGACCCGTAGTTGCCGCCGCCAAATGCCACGCGTGGCGAATATCGTCCGGACCAAAGGTTTCCGACAGGGCCCGGCGAGCGTCGATGCGGCGGTGGCGGGGAGCCGAATGATACGACGCCGAACGAATCAAAGGGTGTACGAACTCGATGCGTCCCATGTGGAAGCGCACCAATCCATCACGCTCGGCCGGTTCCAGATCGGCCACGGTAGCCCCCAGCTTGCCCGCCGCTTCCACGATCACCGAGTTGTCGCCCGTTTCTTCAGCAGCCGCCACCAGCAAAAGCATCCGGGTCGGTTCCGGAAGTGAAATGATACGTTCCGTAAAAGCTTGCCGGATACGTGACGTCGTGGAAAACCGACTATTGGACGTCGTCACCCCGCCATCCTCGTGATCGGCCACGGGCAACTCCAACAAGGCCAAAGGGTTACCACCGGCGGTACGCAGAATCCAGTCACGGCCCGAATACGAAATATCATCGCCACGCTGATTGACCAAAACGTCCGACGACGTCATGTCCAGTGGTCCCACATTCAACTCGGGAATACCGGGAGCCGCGAAATCCGGGGCGAAACCGTCGCGTGCCGCCATCACCACTGCCACCGACTCCGTCGCCATTCGCCGAGAAGCGAACAGCAAAGCTTCGGTGGAATCGGCGTCAAGCCAATGGGCATCATCGATGACGGCACATACCGGGCGATCGGCGCTCGCTTCCACCAGAAGGTTCAGTACCGCCAAGCCCACCTGAAGTCGAGGCGCACGTGGCCCCGCCTCCGCCAGGCCAAGGGCATTGCTCAGCGCGACTCGTTGCGCCTCGGGCAGTCGGTGCCTCCGGTCCAACAACGGCTGCAACAACATGGACAAGCCGGCCCACGACCACGTATGTTCCGCCTCCACGCCGAGAGCACGCAAAACCAAAAAGTCCTCAGAATCGGCCACGGCGGCGTCGATAAGTGCGGACTTTCCGATCCCCGGTTCACCCCGAACGACCAATCCGCCGCCATGCCCCAATCGTGCACTGTCGAGAAAGGAATTGAGATGCGACCATTCATTGTCGCGGCCGACCAAACCACCCCGAGGAGAGGGTGATGCGGGAAGGGGAACCGTTGGCATATCTGTATTTCGTGCGAGCAGGTGTCCTTCGGCGTTCGACGTCACGGCAACTCCCGATGAAAGCGGTATACACAAAGATATTGCAGTCCGCGAACGTGTACACGTAACGCCGACTCCTATTAAACGTACCCGGAGACCGACCTGGACGCATCTGTCAATTGACTGGGTTGTCCGGCAACCGGCTCAACCACGTAAAAATCCGGTCGTCCAACCAAGTCGGACGACCGAGGCGGGCGCTGTGGCACCGCCATAGCGTGGAGTCCATGATTCAACGAACTCTGAGGTCCGCAGGCGCAACGATTCTCGCCCTGATTACCGCGATGGCGGTGTTCGGGCTCTTCCCAGCCCTTATCGGCGAATACGATGGAGCACTTCAGTTGAGCGGTACCCTGCGATTTCTACCTCTCATTCTGGCGAGTACCGCATTTGCCGTCGCCGTGCTCACCTCTCCCGTCACGGACACGCCGCACGGCCTGCGTCTCCTCGGCTACGCGAGCCTGGGGATGGTGGCGGGTGGAGGGCTGCTGAGCGCACTCGCCGGGAACATCGCGCTCCTCGCGCTCGCCGCTACCGTCACCGGGGTTGGCTCTGGGATGACGGTGCGAGCTGCACATACCGTACTTAACGCCCAATACGACCGTCGTCGCCTCTGGCTGGTGTATTTCGGCGCCGCGGCGGTGTCCTTGTTTCTGGTCGCAGGGGCCCTCGCGATATTGCCGGTATACGAGTGGCGTGGGGTGTTCGGGCTCGGTGTGTTGGCCGCCGGTATGAGCGCCTGGGCGTATGCCGCCAACGTGAAACCGATACCTCGCAACGTCGTGACGAGGGCCGCTTGAAGTACGTAGACCATACTCCAGTCACGGGGAGTCGCCGCGCGGCTCCCCCTATCCGTTGCTTGTCCCGCATCTGGTGAAATCTACAAAACACCTTGTAGAGAACCTATAAAAATAGCGTGTCATGAATATGCGAGCATCATAGCCATGTCGGACACTTCGATTGCGCTTGAACGTTTGCTGGATGCTGCGGCGGCATCCATGGAACCACGTCATAAGGACCTAGAGACGGTACTGACCAGCTCCGATTCCGAGCTTATGGAGGTGGTGGCCGCCGCGTCCCGCCTGCGTTTTCAGCACTTCGGCAATCGAGTGAAGCTCAATTACCTCGTCAATCTTAAAAGCGGTCTGTGCCCGGAGAACTGCACCTACTGTTCCCAGCGCCTCGGCTCGGACGCGGAGGTTCTCAAATACAGTTGGCTTTCGGCCGAGGAGGCGACCGAGGCAGCGGGCGCGGGCATTGCCGGAGGCGCCAGTCGCGTGTGTCTGGTCGCGTCCGGTCGTGGACCCAGTGAACGCGACGTTGACCGGGTGAGCGATACGATCGCGTCGGTGAAGAACGATCACCCGGAGGTAGAGGTATGCGCCTGCCTCGGTCTACTCCGCGACGGACAGGCGGAGAAACTGTCGGAGGCCGGTGCGGACGCTTACAATCACAACCTCAATACCTCGGAGAGCCATTACGAGTCGATCTGCACGACTCACGACTATTCGGATCGTCTGGACACCGTGACGAAAGCTAAGAACGCCCAGCTGTCGCCGTGTTCGGGCCTGATCGCCGGGATGGGCGAATCCAATGCGGATCTGGTCGAAGTGGCCCTGCGCTTGCGAGCCTCGGAAGTTGATTCGATTCCGGTGAACTTTCTGCTGCCCTTCGACGGAACTCCGTTGGAAGGTACCTGGGAACTTGATCCGCGACAGTGTCTTCGGATCGTGGCCATGATGCGGCTGGCTAATCCCACAAGTGAAATCCGGTTGGCTGCGGGGCGGGAGGCGCATCTGCGTACGTATCAGGCAACCGCGCTGCACATCGCCAATTCGATATTTCTGGGCGACTACCTCACCAGTGAAGGTCAAGCGGCCCAGGCCGACTTGGACCTCTTGGCTGATGCCGGGATGGTTCCCGAAGAGGGGCACCGCCTGTACCAACAGAAGAATAAGCCGCAGCCTCGGCAACGAGGTGCCGGTACGGCGGCACCTCCGAACGCCTAAGTCGACGCTGAGCCGGCCTCCCCCTCCTCGGCCATCTCAGGCGGGAGGTCGAACTCGCCTTTACTGACTCCGTCGCGGAAGGCCTCCCATTCTTCAGGTGTGTAAATCAGCAGGTCGCCGTCGGGGGCATCGGCCAAACGAAGGGCCACCAGGTCGTTGTCGCCGTAGCCGATTTCGAACGCTCCCGGCTCCCCATCGGCCTTGACCGGACGTTCCCAGCGGGCGGTGTCCATATTGAATTCACCCTTGAGCGGATGTTCCCGTGTCGTCATGCTCCAAGGATACGAGAGTGAAGGTAAATGGCAACCCCCGGCACCACGAGTGAGTGTCCGTTCTGCCGGAGGGGAAATGCCGGTCTGGTGCCGAGGTCACGTGGAGTGACGGGCGCCCGTTGTGGTGAGAATGGCCTCGGCAACCGCCGTGGGGTCGTCGCTCATTGGTACGTGTCCGCAGCCTTCGAGCGGGAGGTGGCGTACTTCGGGCAGCCGTACTTGAGCGCGTATGGCTTGACGGGGACGGAGAATGCGATCGTTGGTTCCCCAGGCGACGGTGGTCGGCGCTTTGGGCTCCCCTCGGAAGGAATAACGGGGTGCTTCCTTGGCGATAGGACGAAATCCCTTGCCGCGCCGTAGGGCTCGCGCGTCGTCCAGAAGTCGCTGCGACGGCAGTGTCGTCGGATCGGCGATGATGGGCTTATAGGACAGATCGCGCACGAACGGCAAACGCAAGGCGGTACGCAGGATGGGTTTCGGCCAGTAGGTACTGGCGCGCATTCTCTTGAGAATCCTAACTCCGCGTCGTGCTTCTCCCGGAGTAAAGAACCCCGCCGGGGACAGGGCGGTACAACTCGCGACCAAATCGTGGTCGGCCAATTCGAGGGCGATGGCGCCACCCAAACTGTTGCCGGCCACGTGTGGTTTTTCAATACTCTGGTCGCGGAGGAATCGAGCCACTTCGGCGACGGCTTCATCCATATTGGTGGGTACACCGTTCGGGGGAACGGGTGATTCTCCGAATCCGGGGAGATCGACGGCGATCACCTCGTGGTACTCGGCGAGTCGATCCAGTATCGGTTCCCAGGCCTGCCAACGATGCCCGATTCCGTGAAACAGGAGCAGTGGTTCGCCGTGACCTTGCCGGTGATGGTTGAGTTCGTAGTTCGACATGACGTGTCCTTAACGCAGAAGGTAGTGGCTGGGCTGGAAGCGGTTCTGCATGAGTCGGAAGGTGGGGACGAACCCCGGCCAAACGGTGGTATTGGTATTTGTGGAGTCCAGATACCAGCTGTCGCAACCGCCTGCTACCCATACGGTTCCCTTCATTTTCTTGGCAATGCGTTGGTGGTAGGCCTTTTGAGCCAGTGCGGTCGGTTCGACCGAGCGCTTCCGGTGTTTACGCATGTACTTGAGAGCCTTGATGACCTGTTGCATCTGCGCTTCCACCATGAGAACGACGGAATTGTGTCCGAGGGCCGAATTCGGCCCCAACATCATGAAGAAATTCGGGAAACCCGAAAACGTTGTGCTCTTATAGGAGCGCATGCTCGGGCTCCACGCTTCGGCCAACTTCTGTCCGCCGCGCCCGGTCACCATTTGGGCGATGGGCGGGTCGGTGACGTGGAAACCCGTTCCCCAAATGATGGCGTCGGCGCGGTGATGGTGGCCGTCCGAAGTGACGATACCCGTCCGGTCGATATGGCGGATTCCGTTTGTGACGACTTCCGCATTGTCTTGGTCCAGTGATCGCCAGTAGGTATTGGACAGCAGAATTCGCTTACATCCCATGGTGTAGTCGGGAATGAGTTTGTCCTTCAACTCCGGGTCGGAAACCTGACGATTAAGGTGTAGTCGTGAGATCTTCTGGACCCGTCGCATGATGGAGGGATTGAGAAATCCAAGTGCCCAGGTTTCCCGACCCCAATAAAGGGCGGTGCGTCTCAGTCGGTTCGCTCCAGGGACATTGCGGTAGAACGCTTTTTCCAAGGGGCCGACCGTACGGGAGGTTCGTGGCATGATCCAGGGCGGGGTGCGCTGGAAAAGATTGAGTTTCTTGACCTGTGGCTGGATCTTGGGAACGAATTGAATCGCGGAGGCCCCGGTGCCGATGACGGCGACCTCGCGGTTGGTGAGGTCGTAGTCGTGGTTCCATTCGGACGAATGGAAGGTCTCGCCGGCGAATTCGTCGATTCCTTCGATCTTGGGAATCGAAGGGTCGGAGAGTGGCCCGGGTGCGGCGATGACTATTCGCGCGGTCATGGTGCCCTGGTTGGTATCGATGTTCCACTGTTGTCGGTCGTCCTCCCAGACAACGGTGTCGACTTCGTGGTTAAAGCGAATATGCGGTTCAATGCCGAGTTCTTTGACGGCTGTGCGCAGATAATCCCAGATTTCGCCCTGACCGGCGAACGTGTCGCTCCAGTCCGGGTTGAGGTGAAAAGCAAGGGAGTAGAGGTGACTGGGGACGTCACAGGCACAGCCGGGGTAGTTGTTGTCGCGCCACGTGCCGCCCACCGAGTTTTCTTTCTCCAGGACCGTAAAGTTACGGAAACCGTGCTGGAGGAGGCGGGCCGCGGCTACGATGCCGCCGAATCCGGCTCCTATGATCGCTATGTCGGTGTGCTTTATAGATTCAGCAGACATGTACTCATTAGTAACAGTAACTTACTCCCGCGTCAATATATGCATTAAGTAAAATGATGACGTAGTGATGTCACTGTGTGATCATCGAGCAATAGAGAATTACATACTTACGTACACCGATTAGTATTGCGGCTGACGAACAGTGACCGAACGATGACATCCGTACCGGCAACTTCCCCGTCAAACGGAAACGCTTTGCTCACCTTGCCAGGCACGCCACAGCGACGCGTAGGTTCCGTCCCGATCGACCAGATCGGAATGCCCTCCCGATTCGACCACCCGTCCTGAATCCATCACGATCACCCGATCCGCGTCTCGAGCCGTCTGCAATCGATGCGCAATAGCGATTACCGTGCGTCCCTTGAGGACCTCCGCAATCGATTCCTCGGTGCGGTGGGCCGAAACCGGATTCATTGTCGACGTCGCTTCGTCCAAGACGACGATCGCCGGATCCGCGAGGATCACCCGTGCCAGAGAAATCTGCTGTGCGGCAGCCGGATCGATCTCCTTCTCTTGACCGCCAAGCAAGGTGTCCAAGCCCTGCGGCAATGCGGACGCCCAATCCGCCCCCACCAATCGCAATGCCTCCCACAGCTGCGCATCGGAGGCATTGGATTCCGCCAACAGAAGATTGTCACGCAACGACGCACTGAACACATGATGATCCTGCGACACCACGACCACCAAACGGCGACGTTGCTCCAAACTCAGCTGCGAGACTTCCACATTCCCAACGCGAACGCTACCGCGCGACGGCGCATCGGTACCGGATATGAGTCGAGCCAACGTAGTCTTTCCCGCCCCGCTGGTACCGACAATGGCAGTTCTCTCCCCGCTGGCGACCGAAAACGATACTCCAGAGACGACATCGCTATGGCCGTCATAGGAAAAGTGAACGTTATCCAAAACGATCTCCGTATCCTCCGGCTCACGTGCCGACGCCTCTCGGCGCGCCCCATCGGCAAGCAGACGAATACCTTCGACGCGAGAGAGGGAGGCGAACGCCTTCTGCAAGCCCTCCAGAACGGTCAGAATGCCGTCGACCGGATAGCTCGCCTGGCGGCTCAAAATCGCACAAGCCGACACCGTACCGAGACTCATCGAACCGTTGAACCACAGAAGCCCACCCAGCAGCAATATCGCCGCAGTAGGAAGCAGATAGGAACCGTCCAAAGTCGGATAGAACACACAGCGGAGAAAGACGGTTCTCTTATTGGCGGCCACGAAACCACGCAGGCCGCTACGAACCGTATCAGCACGCTGCTCCCGCAAACCGAACGCCTCGGTAGTCCGCGCACCGGCAGCAGAAGCGGTCAGTGCCTCACCGACGACGGACTCCGAGGCCCGCTCGCGAATATACGCCGCCCGAGCACGTTTGAGATACCAGCGCGTCCCGGTTGCCATCGTCGGGACGGCGATAAGAACACACAGTGCCAACAGAGGTGAGAGCCATACGAGCGCAGTGAGGAACGCGGTCGCCTGCAAGGCGCATATGACGATGCGATGGAAACCTTCCTGATATACGTATACCGCGTTCGGAATGTCCGAAGTGGTGCGGGTAACCAGGTCACCGCTTCCGGCGCCTTCCGCCACAGACATGGGCACCGTCAGTGCCGAGTCTACAAAGTCCTCCCGAAGCCGAGCGGCGACGCGCTCGCCGAGGACGTTGCTCACCCATGAACCCCACCACGTGAACACGATGATGGCGGCAATCGCGGCAACGAGAACTGTTGCCTGCCTGTCAACGCCGGCCACATCGGTACCCGCGGCGATTTCATCGACGATCCGTCCCAGATAGAGCGGCGCGACCACACCGGCTCCGGTTGCTATGCCGTTGAGAAGCACGGTGAGGGCGACGAACCGTTTTTCATGTCGCAGTGCCCGCAGGAAGGCGGTTCGCGTTTGGCGGCGGCTCGCCACCGGCAGGGCCGCGGTATCGGTTTCGGCGTTGTTCATCGATTCTCCCGAGAGACCAAGTGTTGATAATCGTGTTGGCGTTGCGCCACCTCGTGATGGGTTCCGGAATCGATGATCTTTCCATCACGAAGGTAGGCAACGCGGTCGGCTCGTGACAGCCAGAGCGGGGAGGTGGACACGACCACGGTAGTAAGATCCCGTCGGAACTGATACACGCGTTCGGCGATCGCGGCTTCGGTGTGGGAGTCCACCGCCGAGGTCGGGTTGGGGAGAAGAAGTATCGGCACATCGGTGGCTACGGCACGGGCCAGGCGCAGGCGTTGCCGTTGCCCACCGGACAAGGTACGAATCTGGTTTCCCACCCTTGTGTCGATCCCGTCGCTCAGCGAGCTGATGATGTCGTCCGCGTGAGCGGTCCGCAGCGCGTGCCGTGTTGTAGAGGCCGAATGAGGGGAAACATTGTCGGCGATGGTCCCGGCGTACAGGTACGCATCGTGGTCGGCGAGAAGGACGGTACGGCGCAGGTCGGCACGATCCAATCGATTGACGGGAATCGATCCGATTGTGGCCTCAGTGGCTCTATATGAACAGAAGCGTTCGAATATGGCCACTGCTTCGTCGTCATTGGCGGTGACGACGACCGTCAGCCCCTTCATGGTCTGAAGTTCCGAATCGGGATCGTACAAGCGGTGGTCCGTAGGCAGTGGAAGTGGGGACCGCACACCGTCCGGTTCATGCAGACGTAGGAATTTGGACAGTTTCCCTGCGGCGACATGACCCTCTACCATGGAGCGCAGCATTCCCGAAGCCATGCTCACCGGCAGTAGCATTGCCGAAGCATAGGTAAAGGCCGCGATGACTTCTGCGGTGGAAATGACACCGCTGACGGCCTGACGAGCGGCGACCCAGACTACAGCCGCGATAAGAACGGCCACCGACCCTTCGATGAGCGCGCGAATGGACGCCTGTGGGCGAGCAATGCGCAGTCCGGTACGCAGGAGATCCTGCGACTGCTTCCGGTAGGAGGCCCGGAAGCGATCCTCGCCGCCGATGCCACGTAGAACGCGCAATCCGTTGACGATATCGGTCGCCGATGTAGAGAGGTCTCCAACGTGTTCCCGGTAAGTCGATTGACGTTGTTGCAATCGCGACACCAACGGGCCGTTGATCACTGCCACGATGATGGACCCGATCAGGATGGTGAGGCCGAGCGGGACGGAGATCTGCAGGAGCAATATCGACAGTGCGAGAACCGATAGGAACGTGCCGATGAAATGTCCCAGATAGCCGGCGGCGTCCCCCAGCGCCATCGCATCCTGTAGTCCGATACTGACGACGGCGCCTGCGTCGGACTTCTTGTGTAGTTCGTTCCCCAAGCGGGCGGCTTTGCGGTCGGTGAGGGTGATCGACCGAGTCACGATGTCAAGGTCGTAATGAACCCCGTAGCGTTCGGCTCCGACAATGCTCGCGGCGGAAATCAATCCTACGGCGACAAGTGCGAGCGACCACCAGACCAGAGCCGAGACATTCTGCGCGGTGAGTCCCCGCTCGATCGTCTGGTGTACGAAATAGGCGATAGCCGGGAAGGAGACCTGTCCGACGATTCCAAAGAAGCACGACGCGATGAGTAGGAACTTATTACGCGTGATCAGCCACCCCATCAGTCGCCACGGGGTTGGGCGAGTGGGTTCGGAGGTATTGGTCGCTGGAAGCGTAGAGCGGGACGGTGTCATCGCATTGTATTTTCATTCTTTTCCGTGCCGTCCGCAATTTGTTTTACGTGGGGCCTCCATCGGCGTTCCGAGGCGAACGGTGCGACGACCCGGTGAATGGCAGCGGCCGTGAGACGTGGCGGACCCTATTCCGCCCTCCCGTCGGTCGGATTGAGGATAGTCGATTAGGGTAAAACGGTGTAGGAAGAGGACGCGTCTCAATACCGTTTGAAATCGCAGAATATCGGCATTTCAGGCATGGATTTCCTCGGAGTGCGGGTCATCACTCAAACTCATGCATTTGCGCACTCAGGTCTTGACAATTGCTCTCGAATATTATTTGCTATGTTCACATTCCCCCAAAAAGATCGACCCAAAGGAATGAGAACGTGATTACTAAACTGAAACGAGCCGGCGGTGCCGTGGCAGTCACTCTGGGAGCTCTCTCAGCTGTGATGTTCGCCGCACCCGCTCAAGCAGGAGACACCGACTGGTCGTCTGAGACGGGAATCGTCCAGCCGGCCGGTGACACCGATTGGTCGTCAGGCGGCGTCGGTGCCACCGGAGACACCGACTGGTCGTCGGGTGGCACGGGAACCACTGGAGACACCGACTGGTCATAGACCCCGAACGCTGCACCCACCCACGGGTGCGCGACTGGATTAAATCCACTCCAGGGAGGTTAACCTAGGTCCTCCCGAGACTGACGCGCCATGGTTGAGGACATCCGTAGTAAAGCCACCCAGACCGGATGTCCTCGACGACACATCGCTTCCGCTGTTTCGTTGCGGTGGAGGCGTCTATTGCTGGAGGGGTTTCGAACGTTCCGTCGTCTCTGAGAGCGGCTGTCGTCCTATCGGTACCAGCGAGTCCGGGTCCTTGCTTGTGAGGGAGCATGCCTGCGCCATTATACGTACCGAGGCAAGTATCCAGGGTCGACGAATAAGCGTCCTCTTAGGAAAGAATTCCCCGGGCACGACACGGAATTGCGACTTCGGCCAGAGATGTATGCATAACGATGCTGTTGTATCGGTTCGGTCCCCGGAAAACAGGATGCCCTCCTTATTCTGTCCAATGTGACTTGTCAAGTGGTTGATTCCCTTCGGAACGTGGACCGACGGAGACAAGGTCGCTTGCTGAGTGGATCGTTTTTCTTGTGGTGCAACACCAATGCCCCACCGGTATGGCGTGTGCGGAAAGAGGAAGTGCTAATGCTAAGGAAGAAAACGAAAAATGATAACTTAACTGCGTTACAGTCAAATGTAGGAAGGATCGCCCCCGTGGTCTTCGATAAGTTTAAGCAAGCGTTCGGCGCCGGAGTCAGCATCGACACCGTCCTGTCCCCAGAAGGTGTCAAGCCCGGCGAAACGTTGAAAGGCGAGGTGCATTTCAGCGGCGGCGATGTCGAACAGAACGTCAATGGAATCAATCTTGCTTACACCGCCGTCGTCACCTCCGAAGACGACGGTAAGGAGAAATCGGACGAAGTGGATTTCTTCACCGCCGGTGTGACCGGACCGTTCGATATGGATGCCGGCAGTGAGCACACTGTGGAATTCGAAAGCCAAGTACCGTGGGAAGCTCCGATTTCCACGATTGCCGGTCGTCCGATGGCGGGTATGAAACTGGGAATCGCCACCGAGTTGGACCTGAAGTTTGCCCTGGATAAGGGAGACATGGATGAATTGAGCATCGATCCGCTTCCCATTCAAGAGGCCGTTATGGAAGCAATCGAGGAGCTTGGCTTCATCTATCAGGAGAGCGACCTGGAGCCGGGGACTATCGAAGGTTCTCATATGGCCTTCTACCAGGAGATCATCTTCTGGGCCAATGGTGACTACGCTGAGAAGTTCCGTAGGCTGGAATTGACCTTCGTGGCCGGGCGTGAGGAAACCGACGTCATACTCCAGATTGACAATTCCTCCGACCTGGTCAACCCCGATCACAACTCCTTTATCCGATTCACGCTTCCCACCGACGACACCGAAGGGGTCGCCGATGCGGTCGCGGAGAATCTGGAATCGCTCGTGCAACGCAAGAATCTGTAGAGTGTCCCGTTCCCCGAGAAATCGGGGCAGGCCGGGCCCACGGGATGACGGCAGAGACGTGACAGTGTTGTTGTTTCGGGCCGGCGACCTGCGCGTCGCGGACGTTCCACACTGAGGCGGCTCAGGTCGTCGCCCCTGTCTGGGAATCACGAGAACTGCTGGACTGGTCAGGTTGCGCACCTGGCCAGTAGGGGCAGGTTACGGTGTAACGATGCTTGTGTTGGAGGGAAGCCTGGTCCCTAGGATGAGGGTGGGTGGTGTCCAGTTCAAGTCCCCATTGATCGGAGATTTCAGCGGCGCCGACCTCCGGATTTGTCCGTGGGGTTAGCCGCTCACAACGGTGCGCGGTGGAATACTTGAGTCCGATGCAAGCCGGCCGCGCAATATCAGTAAACTGTATCCGGGCAACTGCGATAGCCAAGCAACCGCCTACGCCGCAGGGCTTGCGGTGTCAGCCTGTGGAGACCTCGCCGCCGGGCGGTCGACGAATCAGGAACCAATGGCCCCCGCGAGGGGACCATGCCAGCCTTCGGGTTGGAATCCCCCGGATTTATCCGTGGGGAGGAGGTCAATGCGCTGAGTGCTCGCTCACTAGAAACCCCCTTGTCAACAACCGCCACACACTGTAGTATTGAGCAGTCCGGTCATTGGTATTTAGCGTCCAAGGCTGTGGTGTCTCTATGGCTTATGGTGGCACAGATCGGTATGTGAGCTAACGCGATTATTCGATTAGTCGTGCGAAGGGTCCTCCCTTTGGCAGCCGTGAACATGAGGAACAAAAAGTAAAGGTTGCACAAATGGCGCAAGGGACCGTTAAATGGTTTAACTCTGACAAGGGCTATGGTTTCATCGCCCCGGACGAAGAAGGTAAAGACCTTTTCGTTCACTTCTCAGAGATTGAAAACGGCCGTTACCTTGATGAGAATCAGCAGGTCGAATTCGACGTGAAACAGGGCGATCGCGGTCCGCAGGCGGTCAACGTTCGCATCTAAGACGTCGAGACATACTGTTCTCGTATAGACGTTGAGGCTCGTTTAAAGATTATTCCCAGGCTTGGTCGTGGTTAATCCTTATTAATAAGGCATAGCGGCGAGGTGGCATGGAGATGGATGTTTGAACGGGTCTCAAATTGTATCTAGACGACGTCAACGGTGATCGAGTGATGGCCCGTCGCACCGTCGGGTATGACCGACGATTCGGTTGACGTCTGTATATTCCCGTCCCCATCGGTGGCTCGCACCGTGAGCGTATGTTTCCCTTTCGTGGCCTTTTTCCAGTCCCATTGCCACAATCGCCAGGTATCCGGTGACGGCACCGTGGCCAGTTCGGCCCGATTCCATTCCCCGTCGTCCACTTGAATTTCGACTTTCTCGATTCCACGCGACTGCGCCCAGGCGACTCCAGCCACCGTTACGTCCCCGGCGGAGGCCTTTTTTCGTGGAGTATCGATGCGTGAGCTGGTTTTAATCGGGCTAGGCAACGCCCAATCCCGCTTGATCCAGTAGGCGTCATACGCGTCAAACGTCGTCAGTTCCAATTCGGTGACCCACTTGGTTGCCGAAACATATCCGTACAGCCCGGGAACGACGATGCGAGCGGGCCATCCGTGTTGTAGTGGCAGAGGTTCACCGTTCATCCCGAGAGCGATCAGGGCGTCCCGACCGTCCATGATCAACGAGGTAGGAGATCCCGCCGTCCATCCGTCCTGGGAACGTGACACCAACTGGTCCGCACCACTGTGCACACCTGCCTCGTCCAGAACCTCCGATAGCGGTACGCCCAGCCACCGGGCGTTTCCGACCAGGTTCCCACCGATCTCATTGGATACGCAGCACAGCGTGATATCGCGTTCCACCAATCGCCGAGCGAGAAGGTCCTCAAAGGTCAACGTCAGCTCGTGGTCCACCATGCCGTGAACCCGAATGCGGAAGTCGTCGAGTTTGATCCGAGGCGGAGAAATCGCCGTATCAATCTGGTAGAACGAGGCGTTGTCCGTGTGGAAACGGGTGAGGTCGTCGACGGAGGGAAAGTCCGGGTTCGCTACTTGAGGGGCCGGTTCGGCCGGTTCAGGGAGGTCAACACCGGCACGCTCTTCCTCCACCGCCGTGGTCAGGCCATGATGGCGCGACCACCACCCGATGACGGTGGAACCGACCGCGATAGCGGAGGCCGTGAGCAGGAAACGGCGACGGTCGGTGCGAACGGCGTCCGGTTCCGTCGAGCGTTCGTTCTGGCGAACCAGGGCCCACAGAACCAGGAGAGTCGCGGCCCCGGCCGCCAACGTGGGCAGCCCGGCCATTCCAGTGGAGTTGGGACGGCTGTACGCCGCGATGCCGACCAGAACGGTCAAACCAATCAGTATCGTCAGTGCGATCCGTCGATGGCGTTTCCACAGCACGCCTAGGATCGCTCCGGTGACCAGGACGGTCGCAATAATGGACGATTGTAGAATCGTCTTATTGGCAGTGCCAAAGGTGTCGATCGCCCACCGTGTCAGGGAAGGTCCCGAGAGATCGATTACCGAATCCCCCATAGTGGTCAGAGGGCTTAGCGCGCCGTTGACGAGTGAGAACACCTCTCCGGCGGCAAAGCCCGCGAGTGTGGCGATGGCCCCGCTGAACAGACAAGCAACGGTGGTGTGACGGTGCCAGGCGGTTGAATCGCTCATGTATCCCAGTGTGGCAGATGGCGGAAGGCCGGGGACAGGGAGAAGAGACAGGGAAGCAGAGAGTGAAGCGCCGTCGCCCATGGACAGAAATTGACGCATGTCGGACAATTGCAATAGGCGTAGGTGGAATCAGTGTTCATCGTGCCGTCGGATGCCTACCAGGGGTAGGTGTCTCCGTGTTCGAGTGGCAATCCAACACTCTAGCCACGATCGCATTGAAGAACTATCAATCCATATATATAGTTATCTGATATAGAGGAGAGACCTCTATCGAAGTTTCTACGGAAACAACAGTTAAGGAGAGGTTCCAATGCGATCCGTTCGATCAGTTATCACGCTGATTGGAACCAGTATCCTGGTTACAACAGGGCTAGTAGCGGCAGGCTCGACCAGCCAAGCCGCCCCGCACGATGAGCCGGTCATCTGGGAGGTATCCGAGATATCTCCCGACGAAGTGCTCGATCTGTACGACAGCGGTTTCGACGTGGCTGAATACCACGACGGTACGGCCGATGTCATCGGCGATCATGAGGTCGCCGACGCCCTACGGGACCGAGGACTGGAACCGCAATTCCATGACACCGTCTATAAACCGGTCAACGACCGGGTATCCGCCCAAGGGACTTTCTATGGTGGATATAAGACCCCGGACCTGCATCTTCAGCACGTGGATGACGTCGCCGCCGCCAATCCGGACTTGGCCACGGTGCACGATATCGGGGACTCCTGGCTCAAAACCCAGGGCCGAGGCGGATACGACATCAAAGCCATCTGCCTGACCAATCTGCAACCGGGCGATTGTGAGCTCTCGCCGGACTCCGATAAACCCCGTTTCTCACTCGTATCGCAGATCCACGCTCGCGAGCTCGCCACCGGAGAAATCACGTGGCGTTGGCTTGATTACCTGGTGGACGGCTACGGTACGGATTCCGACATCACCGAGTTGCTGGATACCACCGAAGTCTGGGTGGTGCCAATGGCCAATCCCGACGGCGTGGACCTCGTCGCGGAAGGTGGTGACAATCCGGTTATGCACCGCAAGAACGCCAATGACAGTAACGGTTGCAGTGGTACGGGTGTCGGCGTTGATCTCAACCGCAATCACTCTTACGAATGGGGAGACGCTTCGTCCAGTCCCTGTGCCACGACGTACCGTGGGCCGTCACCGGCTTCGGAACCGGAGATTCAGGCTCTGGAGGGACTGTTCGAGAACATCCACCCCGATCAGCGTGGAAGCGGCGGTAACGATCCCGCTCCCGACGACGCACGGGATGTGATGATATCACTGCACTCCTATGGAAACTACCTCATCGTTCCGTGGGGCTACACCTCATCGCCGCCACCGAACGACGATCAGCTGCGGGAACTCGCTCACAGCATGGCTGACCACAATGGATACCAGGTTGGAAACGCGTGGGAGACGGTAGGGTACACCGCCAGCGGAACTACCGACGACTTCGCCTATGGAGAGCTCGGGGTAGCCGGGTACACCTTCGAAATCGGAGGTTCGTACGGTTCCTGCGGTGGTTTCTTCCCCTCCTATTCCTGCCTGGACAGTACTCTGTGGCCGGAAAACCGGGACGCGTTGATGGAAGCGGCTCTACAAGCCGACGCGCCTTATGGCGGCGGTGGGGGAGGAGACCCCGAGCCGCCTGAGGACTGCGACAACCATGACACCGTTGACAACGGCTCGTTGGCCTCCAACGGAAGTGCCGTACATCCGGACAGCGGTTGGTACTACTCGGGCGCTTCGGGGAGCCACCAGGCTTGCCTGTCCTCGGCGCAGGGGACCGACTTCGGTCTCGAACTGCAGAAATGGACCGGTTGGGGATGGACGTCCGTAGCGCAGGGATCTGGGTCGGCCACTGAAAAGTCGGTCGATCATCAGGACTCCAGCGGGTATTTCCGATGGATAGTGGCCGCCGACAGTGGAAGCGGTAGCTACACCTTGGGTTACAGCCGACCGTAGTGTGACCGAAGGAAACACCTTCGCGTCAACGACAAGGCTATGACGAAGAAAATGTGGGCTCGACGGACCATGAGGCTGCGTCGAGCCCACATTTTTCGTGCCGGGGAGGAACGATCCTTACTTCTCGGCTTCCACAACTCGGTCGGGAAGTGCATTGGCCAGGTCGTCGTTGACTCCACTGGGATGACGCAAATCTTCGAACCCGGGGTTGGGGTTGAGAATTCCCGGTTGAACATGGGTGGTGCGTGATACCCAATCTCCTACGTCCGGGGTGTCTTCAAAGAAGTCACACCACTGCTGTTCGTCGTTGGCGGTGTTCTTACTCGGGGCGTCGGCCCAGAGGCGAATCCAGGTCTGAGTGGTGGCCTCTTCGCTGTACTGCGGGAGCAGTATGCTGGGGCGAAGCAAGTGGAGGGCGAAATTTCCCATGGATGCGGCGATTTCGCGAGTGGTGGCCCCTTCGGCACGCATCATGGTGAAAGCGCCCGGCGCGTTGTAGATGGTCTCGAGAAGTGGGTCGGTCAACTCCACTTTATCGATCTTAATCGATCCAACTTGGGGAAGTTTTGTCGTGCCGAGGTCGTAAGCCATGCCGTCGAAACGAAAGTGCTTTTTAATTCCCTGGTAATGCGGTTCGCTGTACAGCGTGACAACGGGGGCTCGTACCAGGTGTTGGCGAAACGCTATAGCGCTGCCCAGCACGGCACCGGTGGCCAAGGCGGCGGTGAGAATCTTGGAGCTCTTGCGCACTGTCCAATCCTTACTGTTCGAAACCAAAGTCGTATTTCGATTATCGTAGTTCGTCGCCAGTGGTCGACCAACAGTGAGGTGTGATGATGCAGTGGTGTCCCGTCATTGGGCTATTCGCGTCAAGCGAAGGGATGATCGAGCGAGCTGACCGTGCGGTGGTAATGCGATGGCTTCATCGGAATTGTGGATAGCGTCGACCCCGGCTTGACGTATGGGTGGACGTCCAGCTGTGGGTATTGCCTGAGACGTCTGTGCGGTTTCAATAGCGACTTGGACCGTCTCGGAAACGATATACTTGAATTCCCTCTTCATGCAGGCACACCAGGTTGACGTCTGAAACATCGCAGCCCCAATGTGTGAAGTCCTCTGCGATCACCGTGCTGCTACCGTCCTGCACTCCCAACCCGATGATCGAACCGGCATTGTCCGAATCATCGGCATTGCTTCGATAGGGATATTTGATGGCGCTGGCATTGTCGATGGGTCTATAGGGTGTGCCGTCACTTCGCCCAATCTGTTCGAATTGTTCATCCAAGACGACCGTGTAGCCATCGGAATTCATGTCTTGGCTAAGCAGAACGCGATTACCGACAGCTGTTATTTGGAAAATCATTTGAAACTCGTCATCGGAGCTGTAGACCCATTCTTCCGCCTCGAAGTCATAGACCCGGAAGGATTCACCGACTGACGAATCGTCGTTTCTGCTTTCCAGGACACAGACACGGGTCTTACCACATACCACCAATCCCAACATGCCTTGAACGCCAGGATCGTCAATCTGAGCGGTATCGACGGACGACAGATCGTCGGACTCATAAACGTCAAGGGTGTATCCGTTGTCATTGGAGCCGACGAACACTTTGTCGTTAAAGACCAAATAATAATCGTACGGTTTCCCTATCTTCCCTTCGGTGACCATGGTGCGTTCCTCCACGTCGTAGAGGTGGAACGTCTCGCTCCCGTCGTCCTGAACGGTCGTCCACCACACGCGGCCGTTGTTTTGGTCGGTGTACGGTTGCCCCTCGACGTATCCGTCATCAAGTGCGTAGCCGTAGTCATTAAGGGACTTAGCACCCGGGCTGGCTTGAAAGGCATAGAATTCCTTGCCGGACTCGTCGTATATGGAAAAACTCAATTTCCCTTCGCGTATCGACAGGATATTGTCGTTGAGTCGTTTCCCATACCTGTCCGTGGTTACCGCTGTGCGCAGGTCTCCGGTCGAGGCGTCCACAAAACGCCATTCGTAGTCGGTGTCGGAACAGTCATCGGATTCGGGTACGGTGCGGCGGGACAAGATCATGTCGTCTCCGGCCGTGATGTTGTACCAATTACAGGCCTCAAGATTGTCGTCGGTTTCCCATAGGACTTTCCCGGTGGTCACGTCGATGGCCTGTAGATAGAGGACGTCGCGGTCGTTGGGTCCGCCCTCGTCTTCCACATACGACACGTAGGCGGTATCGCCACGCACATCGACGTCATTGGCATCGACGTCGTCGGATTTATAGGCGATGGTGTCGCCGACGGTCTCCAGCGAAACAAACGGACGCTGCACGTACTGCTCCCGCAGTAGGAAAAACGCCAAGGGTGTGGCGATGGCGGCGACGGCGACGACCGCGATCGCCGCGTACAGCCACTTACGGCCCTTCTTACGCGGCGCAGCCGCGGGGATGGGGTAGGTCTGATCACCCGCCGGTGGCGGCGGGGTTTGGGGTGGCAGAGACTGTTGCGGCGACAGGCCCGCCTCCGGCGTCGCCGGACCCTGCCCAGGGGACGGTTGTGGTTGTGGTGTTGGTGCCGGTGGGGACTGCGGTGGTGACTGGACCCGCTGCCGAGTCTGGACGGCTCGTATCGCGCCTTCCGACACCGGCAATTCCGGTTGCTCCAGGACTGTGGGCGCGATGGCGACCTGTTCGTGCAACACCTGCGCCACCAACGGCAGGCGCGATGAGCCGCCCACCAGAAACACCCCGGCAATCTGATGAGGACCGTAACCTGAGGCGGTCAATACCCGCTTCAACTCACCCGCACCCCGTGCCAGGAGTGGCCGAGCGAGCTGGTCCAACTCCGCCCGCGTCAAATGAAACGCCTGATCGACTCCGGGGATGGTAATCGGTGCTACCGAGGAGCGCGACAGCATCTCCTTGGCGCCTCGCACGTCCTTCCACAGTGTCCGCCGGTCGCGCAGCTCCACCGGGCTGGAGGGATGCTGCAGCGTCTTCCACGCCTCGGGGTGACTGTCGGCGACGGTGGCCCCCAAATGCTCCACCAACGCCGCGTCCACATCCAAGCCACCGAGATCGGCCAACCCACCCTCGGAGACGACGCGGAAGCCACCCGCACCGTCGGGGGCGACCACGGCGATATCGAGGGTGCCGCCGCCGAAGTCGAACACCGCCAACGCCTGCCCGGCCTCGACGGGATGGTCGAGGCGATCAGCGTAATAATAGGCCGCCCCGACCGGTTCGGGCACGATCTGCACGGGCGGATACCCCGCCGCCGCGGCCGCGTCCTGCAACACCGCGCGCCGCCGCTCGCCCCATTCGGCCGGGCAGGTCAACACCGTCGCCGGCAGCGACCCGACCGACTCGACCGCCGCGGAGGCGACCCGCCGCAAAATCCCGGCAAACGCCTGCGCGACCGAAATATCACGCTCTCCCAGCAGGATGAATCCGTCGTTGATGCGTTGTTTGGGGTTGGGTTCGTATCGTTCCGGCTCGGCCGCCGCCATCGCTTCGGCGTCCCGCCCGGTATGCAGCGTGCCCGCCTGGTCGAGAAAGATCGACGACGGCATGATGGGCGAGCCGTCGAACAACAACGGACGCGTACGCCCGTCAGGCCACTGGATAACGGCAACGGTATGCGACGTACCGAGATCAACGCTGAGAAGGTAACCGGGAGACATAGGTATCAGGTTAGGACACGGTATCCCGGCCCCACAATGTCAATCAATGAACGTGGAGTGCAGTCCGCTTTCGGAGACGGCAAAGGATAAAACGATCGGACCGGGCCGTACACAAGGTTGCGTCCATACCGAATCGTTCCGGGCATCGTACTTGAAATATTAAGCGGCATCGGTGCCTTAGTATGTGATCTGGCGCCTGCCCTTAGAATTTCATCCCATGGAAATTGATTCCGATAGCGCGTATTCAAAGTGCTGTATAAATACGACGGACGTGCCGTCTATGGTTGATTCGGCCGTGCACAGAGCAACGGAGCGTCGATGACTGCTTCGTGGATTCTTCTCTCCCTGGTCGTCTTCCTGATCGCTGCGAACGCCCTTTTTGTGGCTGCCGAATTCTCCTTGGTGGCCGTCGATCGTCCGACGATCGCGAACCTGGCGGATGACGGCGACCGCAGGGCGAAATCCGTGCGTTCGGCGCTGAGAACGCTGTCTACACAACTTTCAGGTGCGCAGTTGGGCATTACGATCACCAGCCTGGTGGTGGGGTCCATCGCAGAACCGTCGATCGCGACACTCCTGCGCGGTGGCCTGGAACCGTTCGCGCTACCGGACGGCGCCGCCTTGGCGGTATCGATGACCGCCGCGTTTCTGATTGCCACCACCGCCCAAATGGTGTTCGGTGAGTTGGTTCCGAAGAACTGGGCCATTGCGGAACCGGTTAAGGTCGGCCGTTCCGTTGCCGGCGCACAGCGGGGGTTTAGCTGGGTGAGCAAGCCACTGATCGCATTCCTTAATGGTGCTGCCAACACCATTGTCCGACGATTGGGAATCGAGCCGCAGGAAGAGCTGGCTTCCGCTCGCTCTGCCCAGGAATTGGCCGCGTTGGCCACTCGATCGGCCGACCAAGGGATGCTCGAAAGCGATGTTGCTCAAAGGGTCGCGCATTCGATCGCACTCGGGGAGCGTACTGCCGCGGATGCCATGACTCCCCGACCGCGGGTTCATTTCGTAGACGATGTGGACACGGCCGCCGATGTTCTCGACCTGGCTGCCAGGACGGGCTATTCACGATTCCCGCTGGTGGGGGAGACGGTTGACGACATCCTCGGGGTTGTGCATTTCAAACATGCTCTGACCGTTCCGCGCAGTGAACGTGGTTCGACCCCGGTAGGCGAGATCGCCGTGCCGGTCAGGTCCCTACCCGCGGTGATGCGGTTGGACTCGGTGCTCGAGCGTTTGAGAGAGGGAATCGCATTGGCAGTCGTCGTCGACGAATACGGCGGTACGGACGGAATCGTCACACTTGAGGACATCATAGAGGAGATCGTGGGCGGTATCGCCGATGAGCAGGACCGTCCGGAGTCGCGCGCTCGTCGATTGGAGGGGGATCGTTGGTCCTTGCCGGGAATGATACGTCCAGACGAAGCCGGAGAGGCAGTGAGTATGCGCTTGCCGGAAGGGACGGAATCAGACACGCTCAGTGGCTTGCTAACGGAACGTCTTGAGCGTTTTCCTGAACCTGGTGACGCGATTACGGTGGAGGCCTCCGACCTCGCTCATGTGGACGAAAGTGGTCTGCCGCTTCCGATCATCGTTCGGATGACAGTGGAATCAGTGGACGGACATCGAGCCGAGCAAGTGATATTGGAACGTGTCGAACCGGTGGAGGATGTCGATGTCTGAATTGATCGCGATATTGTTGACCGTTGTGCTGTTGGCGGGTAACGCGTTTTTCGTCGGTTCCGAGTTCGCGCTCTTGGCCGTCAGGCGTTCCCAGATCGAGTTGCGCGCAACCGAGGGATCTCGTATTGCCAAACTAACCCTCAAGGCCATCGAACGGGTGTCATTGATGATGGCGGGGGCACAACTTGGTATCACCGCCTGTTCGTTGGGGCTCGGAGCCATCGGTGAACCGGCCATTGCGGCGCTGATCGAACAGCCGATGAGGGCCGTTGGAATTACCGGCGCGCTCCTGCACGGTATGGCCTTCACAATTGCGATGAGCATAGTGGTGTTCCTTCACATGGTGTTGGGGGAAATGGTTCCTAAGAACATCGCAATTGCCGGACCGGAACGCTCGGCCATGGCGCTTGGGCCGATACTTTACGGCATGGTACTCATTCTGCGGCCGTTCATCGCCCTACTCAACGGGTTCTCGAACCTTGTTCTCCGGCTATTCCGCGTGGAGCCGAAGGACGAGGTCGCGTCTGCATTCACCGCGGAGGAGGTCTCTGCGTTCATCGCCGAGTCCCATCGTGAAGGTTTGTTGGATGAAGAAGAACGTCGACTTCTGTCCACCGCTATCGAACTCGACAGCGAAACCTTGTCCTCAGCGCTTGTACCGTTGAACCACCTTGTCGCACTACCGCATCGCGCCACGCCTGCTCAGGCGGAGGCAGAATTTCTGCGGACGGGATTCTCCCGCTTTCCCCTCGCCGACGACAACGGAGTCCTGAACCGGTACGTACACCTGAAAGACCTGCTTGGACTCACCGAATCGGTTGCAGAGGAGCCCATTCCGTACTCCCGAACACGACCGTTGTCTGTTCTATCGGTCGATACCGCACTCGACGATGCGCTTGATCGTATGCAGGCGGACGGTGCTCACCTTGCATTGGTGGAGGAAAACGGCGATACGATCGGTGCTGCCATGCTTGGCAGCGTAGTGCAACGTCTGGCGGGAACCCGATAGGCCACTCGGAGACCGTCGGATCTGTAGCGGCTACGGCGGAAAGGTTCCGTTTCGTTGAGTTGGCACCTAATATGCCGTTTCTAACGACGCCATTCCGTCCGGATACATGGTGGATTGTTGCCGTGCGGTTGCTTCCAAGCGCGCCGCCTGGGTATTGCGGAAGGGAAGAACATCTGCGGGCCCGGCGCCGGCTGGGAAGCGTAACACCTGGGACGTCACTACATTGTTACCTGCCTGCCTCGAACTGGGCCTCATAGAGTCTCGCGAAGGCGCCGTCCGCCGCGACCAGATCCTCATGGGTGCCCTGTTCGACCACGCGGCCGTGCTCCATGACGACGATCCTGTCGGCGTCTCGGATCGTGGAGAGACGGTGGGCGATAACGAAGCTCGTGCGTCCGCTTCGCAGCTTCACCATCGCCTGCTGCACAAGCATTTCCGTGCGGGTATCGACCGCGCTCGTCGCCTCGTCCAGCACCAGGATCTGCGGGCTGACCAACACCGCCCTCGCGATCGTCAACAGCTGGCGCTCACCCGCACTCAAATCTCCGTCCTCGCCGGTCAAAACCGTGTCGTAGCCGCCCGGGAGCGTACGAATGAAATGATCCGCATGCGCTTCTCGTGCCGCCGACTCGACCTCCGCACGAGTCGCGTTCGGCCTTCCGTAAGCGATGTTCTCCGCGATCGTCCCCTCGAACAACCATGTATCCTGCAGCACCATACCCACGCGCGAGCGCAGGTCCTTCCGTGCGATATCGGTCGTCTTCGTGCCGTCGATGGTGATACAGCCTTCGCGGGTCTCGTAGAAGCGCATGAACAGGTTCACCAGCGTGGTCTTCCCCGCGCCCGTCGGTCCGACGATCGCAACCGTCTGGCCCGGTTCGACCTTCAGGTTCAGGTCCTCGATGAGCGGTTCGTCTTCCTTGTAACGGAAGGAGACGCCATCGAAGACGACGGATCCGGCGATGTCGGCGTCAAGCTCCACACTCACCGAGTCGGGTTCCTGCTCTTCCTCGTCGAGAAAATCGAAGACCCTCTCGGCACTCGCGATCGCGCTCTGTATCTGCCCCACCAGGGAAGTGAGCATGGTGACCGGGTTCTGCAGCTGCGTCACGTATTGCAGGAAAGCTTGGATCTCTCCCACGCTGATGGTTCCGTTGGCAATGCGGAAGCCGCCGATGACGGCGACGACTATGAATTGCAACGAACCGACCAGTTGCATGATCGGACCCATCAAGTGGGAGAGGAACTGCGCTTTCGTGGAGGTTTGGTACAGGTCCTCGTTCAACTCGTTGAAATCATGGGTGAGTTTCCCGTGTCGCCCGAACGAGGTGACCACGTCGTGGCCACTGTAGGTCTCCTCGACCTGGCCGTTGATCTGTCCCGTCAGCGACCATTGCCGTTTGAAAATCGGCTGTGAGACCTTACCGATCTTCACCACCCCGTACAGTCCGACGGGCAACAACGCCAGTACGAGCAGTGTCAGCAATGGCGAGATGGTGAACATGACGATCGGTACCGCGACGATCATCGTCAGTCCGGTAAGGACGCGTTGTGTGACGATTTGGAAGATCGACGAGAGGTTGTCGACGTCGTTGGTCACTCGGGAGATCACTTCGCCACGCGTACGCGAGTCGAAGTAGGACAACGGCAACCGTGCGATCTTGTCGTCGGCGTCGGCCCGCAGTGACCGCGCGACGCCCTGGGCGACACGCGCGACGAGGCGACCGCTGACGACACCGAAGACCCACCCCGCGAGACCGAGTGCGGCGGCCATACCAACGAACAGGCCGATGCGGCCCATGTCAACGGAGTCCTCCGCCAGCCCGTTGAGGAGCGTATCGGTGGCCCGGCCGAGGATGCTTGGTACGGCGACGGAAGCACCGACCGTACCGAGAACGGTGACGGCCATGGCGATCAGCGGCCACCGATGCCGTCGGACTCGGCCGAGGAATCGGCGGAATGTGGCGGTAAAGGCCGTAGGCTTGCTTCCCTCTGGGATGTGGTGTGTCATTTGGAGTCCTCCAGGGCGAGTTGTGATGAGACGATCTCGGCGTAAACGGTGCTGGCGGCGATCAGCGCATCGTGCGTTCCAATGTCGGCGATACGCCCCTTGTCGAGGACGATGATGCGGTCGGCGTCCCGGATGGTCGAGATGCGTTGCGCGACGATGATGCGGGTGACGCCGTGGAGATCCGTGTCGAGGGCGTTTCGAACGGCGGCGTCGGTAGCGGTGTCGAGTGCGCTGAAGGAGTCGTCGAATATGAGGATCGCGGCATCTGACAGCAGGGCTCGCGCTATCGCCAGGCGTTGCCGTTGCCCACCGGAGACGGTCATGCCGCCTTGGCCGATGAGGGTGTTGAGGCCGTCGGGCATATTCGTTACGAAGTCGGCGGCCCCGGCGGTACGCAGGGCTCGCCAGATCTCCTCCTCGGTGGCGGAGGCGGAACCGTAGCGCATGTTCTCGGCGATGGTGCCGGTGAACAGGAATGCCTTTTGCGGCACGTAGCCGACGAGGTCGGAGAGTTCATCGCGTGTCAAGTCGCGAATGTCGGTTTCGCCGATGGTGACGGTGCCGGAGTCGGGGTCGTAGAGGCGTGGCATGAGTTTGACGAGAGTTGATTTACCGCTGCCGGTGGATCCGACGATGGCAGTGGTCTTGCCTTCCGGAGCGATGAAATCGATATTGGAAACAACGTCGTCCTCCGCTCCCGGGTAGCGGAAGCTCACCCCGTCGAAGGCGACTGTGGAACCGGTTCGTGAGGCGTTTTCACAGTCCGCATTCGTCGGGTAGGTGATGGCGGGCGTTGTCCGGAGTACTTCAGCGATGCGTTCACCCGCGACACGAGCGCGCGGCCACTGCATGAACACGCTCATTCCCATCATGATGGCCTGCACGATAAGCGCCAGATAGGCAATGAAGGAGATCATCTGCCCGACCTGAAGGTCGCCGCCGGTGACGAGCCCGCTGCCGATCCAGACGATGCCGGCGGTCGCAAGGTTGACGACGAGGCCCAATGTAGCGCCGAAGAGTGCTTGGATACGTCCCATTCGTAGACCGACACCGCTGAGTTCGGTATTGGCGGTGCGGAAGCGCTCGCGTTCGTGCTTGTCGCGCGCGAAGGCGCGTATGACTCGGATTCCGGAGATGTGTTCGCGGACGATGCCGTTGACGGCGTCGATACGTTCCTGGTTGAGGCGACTAACGGTCCGCATAGCGCGTTGAATGAAGAATACGGTACCCGCGAGTACCGGTATCGCTATGAGGAATACGACGCTGAGAGGTAGGTTCGCCGAGATGGCGAAGCTGAGTCCGGCGACGGCCATGAGAGGTGCGGTGACGCCGACGGTGACGATGGCGAAGGCAAGATTTTGGATTTGGGTGATGTCGCTCGTGGTGCGGGTGATGAGCGAGGCGGCGGTGAATCGGTTGTATTCGTGGGCGGAGAGGCCTATGGAATGAGTGTAGAGGTCACGGCGGATGTCACGGGCGACGCTGGCGGCGATGCCTATGCCGATGTAGAGGGTGGCGATGGAGGAGGCGACGATCAAAAACGCGGCGAGTGCCATGTAGCGGCCGGTATCGAGGATGTGCGCGGTGTCGCCGGTGAGGACACCGTTGTCGATGATGTCGGCGTTGAGAGTGGGGAGCCAGAAGGAGGCGGCTGCGTCAACGGCGGCCAAGAGGATGACAGCGATGACACGGGGACGGTAGGGCTGAAGGTAGGCGACGAATAGGCGTATAAGACCTGGTGGGCGTGTTTTGGCGGGTGTTGAATTTGATGTCATGGATGAAACGATAGCTCAATTTTTGACTGAGTATAATATTAGTCCGATCACAATTTTTGATCTGGTATACTGGAATGGTGGTTAAGGAACAGGGACTGCGTGAACGTAAGAAGGCCGAGACGCGAGATCGCATTATTCGTGCGGCCATCGAGCTCTTCGGGCGGCACGGTTTCCATGACGTGACGGTCGCCGAGATCGCCGAGGTAGCCGAGGTCTCCAAGATGACCGTATTTAACTATTTCGGTTCTAAGGAAGGCATTATCACCAGCGTTGCCGACCGGCGCGGGGACATCGTCACCGAGGTGATCGCGAGTCGCCCTGCGGGAACCACACCGGTGGAGGCGTTCAAACAGTATTACCTCGAGTCCGTTGAGCATCACGACCCTTATATGGGGTTTACCGACAGTGAGGCGTCGCGCATCATGCAGCGGCTTATCCACGACACCCCGGACTTGGCCGATGCCTTCCATAGAGCCTTGCAGCATGTTTGGCATCGGGTCGCACTGGAATTGGAGGCAGAGGGATACGCGCCTCTCGACGCACACCTGGTCAGCCTGCAACTCATGGCCGTCAAACAGGTCCTTACCGCCACCAATCGTGAGCGTTATGTGGAGGGGTTCGATGTGGCGGAACGACGTCGCTTGGCCAAACATGATGCCGATCATGCCTTTGGTCTGCTCCAGAACGGGTGGGGCGACATAATGGCCCGGCCCGCCGGAAACTAACCGAACGTGTCACGTCCCAAACGCGACCGCCGTCCTGGGGCGTCTCAGTCGAATTCTGGTTGTCAATAGTTTCCACGGCGATACTAAGATGCCTCCGAAGAAGTGAACTTTATGGTCCACACCGGCTGCACCGAAGTGGAATGGACTCCTCAACGAGAGACGCCTGGACGTCCTATCGATCGGAAGTCGGTCCCTTCGGCTGTGCAGGGTGAGTGGTGGAACGACGGACATTTCCCTCGGCGATTTCGGAACGGAACCGATAGTCCCTTCCGGGTGTATTTGAGGCTCGACTATGAGATGTCATGGCGTATCCGCAACAGAGTATTTCCATATTGCCCGTTTGATCTAAAAATTGATTTCGGCTGCACATTCTGGCTGCACTTTTTCGCAACAACCGCGCCATAGAAGACATTCCCTGGTGGACGATACTGGGATCGAACCAGTGACCCCTACCGTGTGAAGGTAGTGCTCTCCCGCTGAGCTAATCGTCCTCAACGACAGTTAATTCTAGACCATCCGTCTCCCTCTGTTGCAGGCGGGTATCCGATTCGGAGCTACGCCACAGACCGGATCGGTCTCACTGGCCCGGACCCTGAAAATCGCTTACTTCTCTTGTTGCTCGTCGGAGGTGTCTTCGAGCCAGACCTTGGGGATGCGGACGGTGACGGAGGTGCCGTTCCCTTCCGAACTATGCAGGTCGATCGTTCCCTGGTGGGAGGCCACGATGGCGGCCACGATCGACAGTCCCAGCCCGGTGCCGCCCGTCTGCCGCGAGCGCGACGGATCGGCTCGGTAGAAGCGATCGAATATGCGCCGTCGATGTTGTTCGGGGATTCCCGGCCCGTCGTCGGCGACGGTGATGAGGGCGGTGTCGGTGTCATCGTGCACGCTCACGGTCACGGTGGAACCGTCGGGTGTGTGGGTACGGGCGTTGTTGATGAGGTTGACCAGGATTTGGCGAATCTGTCCTTCATTGGCCAGAACGATGATCGTGGGGGCCGGGGTGAGTTCGAAGCTGTGCCGTGTGTCGGCTGCGGTGGCGTCGTCGACGGCGTCGGTGGCCAGTTGGGTCAGATCGACGGGGGTGCGTTCCTTCTGGACGTTCTGGTCGAGTTTGGCCAGGACCATCAGGTCGTCGACGAGTCGGGCGAGTCGGCTGTTTTCGGCACCGATACGTTCCATGGCTCGGTCGAGTTTCTCTCCGTCGCGGGCCGCTCCGTTTTGGTAGAGCTGAACGTAGCCGCCGATGGCGGTGAGTGGGGTGCGTAGTTCGTGTCCGGCGTCGGCGACGAATTGCTTCAGTCGTTTCTGTTGGGTTTCGCTTTCTCTAATGGAGTGGGTGAGCCTATTGACCATGAGGTTGAGCGCGGCGGAGAGGCGTCCCATTTCGGAGTTGGCCGGGGACGGCGTCATGCGGTGGTTCAGGTTTCCTCCGGCGACGACTTCGGCGTCGTGCACCATGCGATCGACGCTGCGCAGTCCACGTTGCATGATCATCCAGACCACCATGATGGCGGTGACGGCGACGAGGGAGCCGCAGATGATGACGGTGGCGGTGAGTGCTTTGACCGCCGATTTGACGTCACTGAGGGATTCGGCGATGACGAGAGTGCGTCCGTAGGAGTCTTGAACCGCGACGGCGCGGTAGTCCATGTTTCCCTCAACTGCCGAGACGGTGAAGAAGCGTCCGGCTTCGGGGGCGCTGGGGATGTCGGGGAGGGGATCGGGGTCGTTTTCGTATCCGGAGCCTATGCCGACGATTTTTTCGCCGTCGGTGTCGTACAGGATTTGGGCGAATTTGTAGTAGCCGTAGCGGCTTTCATTGTCGTGTTCCAGCTCTTGCCAGTTTCCCTTGGTGATGATTTGCTGTACGTACTTCTCGATCTGTTGGTCGACCTGGTCGGTGAGCTGTGTGGAGACGACGTTGATGGTGACCAGGCCGATGGCGGTGACGGCGACGATGACCAAAACAGCGATCGCGGCCGATATTTTGGCTTTGATTGACACGGGTTATTCCTTTGGCGTCCGGAGCATGTATCCCACTCCGCGAACGGTATGGATGACCCGTGGTCCGAGTTTCTCGAGCTTGCGGCGGAGGTAGAAGATGTAGGTTTCGGCCAGGTTCGTCTCCACCTCGAAATGGTAGCCCCATACGTGTTTGAGGAGTTCCGGGCGAGTGACGACGCGGTCGGCCCGGGCGGCCAGGTAGCGCAGGAGCCGGAATTCGGTAGGGGACAGTTCGACCGACTCGCCGTTGCGGCCGACTTCGTGGGTGGCGAGGTTGAGGGTCAGCTCCGCGACGGTGATGGTGTCGCCTTCTCGGTTGGAGGTATTGCCGGTGAGCGTGCGGCGCAGCACGGCGGCGACGCGGAGGGACAGCTCTTCAAGTCGGAAGGGTTTGGTCAGGTAGTCGTCTCCGCCGGAGTCGTAGCCGTCGCGTAGGTCTTCGGTGCTGGTTCGGGCGGTGAGGAAGATGATGGGGATGTCGTGTCCGGCCTCACGGAGTTGTTTGGCGACGTCGAATCCGTCGTAGTCGGGTAGGTTGACGTCCAGCACGATGAGATCGGGGTCTTCGGTGTCGAGCATGCGCAGGGCGGTCGACCCCGACTGGGCGACCGAGACGTGGTAGCCCTGGAACGACAAAGCCTCCACCAGCAAGTGAGCCAGGCTGTCCTCGTCGTCGACAACCAGTAGGTGTGCTGGAGTTCCATCCGGTCGGCTGAAGGCCTCGGGTGGAGTTGAGCTGTCGGTCACTGGTTCATCACGCTTTCGTTGGGTATGGACCTGGACTTCTTGGCCATACTAGCTCTGTAGACATGCAGTTCAAAGGTCCGCGGTGGGTTTCCATCGGATTTCTACACGGACATTCAGCCGATTCTCAGGTTCGTGGCGCCGGGAGGCCAAAGATCGCGGGGCGGGTCACAGATTTAAGTTACTAATCGGTAGATTGGAAGGGGACGGATAAAGATCGCCCCGCGTTGAGTTGACAGGGGAGAATCAACCGTTGATCCACCGTTGGTTCGAAGGAGAACGATTCACATGGACACAAGTAAACTCACCGGCTCTACGGCCTTCATTACCGGGGCCAGCCGAGGAATCGGTAAGGCGATTGCGATCGCACTCGGCAAGGCCGGGGCCAACGTGGCCCTGTTCGCCAAGACCGGCGAGCCGCATCCGAAGCTTCCGGGCACGGTATACGAGACCGCCGAGGAGATCGAAGCGGTGGGCGGTAAGGCCCTTCCGATCATCGGTGACGTCCGCGACGAGGAAGCGGTCGCCGACGCGGTGAAGAAGACCGCCGAGACGTTTGGAGGCATCGACCTCTGCGTGAACAACGCCTCGGCCCTTAACCTCAATTCGTTGGGGGAGATGGAACCGAAGCGGTACGACCTCATTCAGCAGATCAACACTCGAGGCACCTACCTGACGACGCACTATGCGCTGCCCTATCTCCGGGAGAGTTCACACGCCCATGTACTGACCCTCTCCCCGCCGCTGTCCACCGATGCGAAGTGGTTCGCCCCCGGCCCGTACACCGCATCGAAGTTCTCCATGACGATCATGACGCTGGGCGTATCGGAAAGCGAATCGGACAACGGGATTGCCGCCAACTGCCTGTGGCCCAAGACCACGATTGCGACCGCGGCGGTTCGCTACGGCTTGGGCGGTCAGGACATGATCGACCGCAGCCGCTCCGTTGACCTGGTCTCCGACGCGGCGTTGGCGATCTTGAGTCGGAACCCCTCCGATTACACCGGACACGCCACCTTGGCGGAAGACGTCCTGCACGAGGAGGGAATCGACGACCTGTCACCGTACTCGGTGGTCGAAGGTCAGACCGACTTCCATCAAGACCTGTACGTGGAAAAGGACTCCTAAGCGGCAATGGGCCGTCATCCGAAGGTCGCCGGATCGTCTCCTTGACGTTTCCCGGTGTCCAGACGGTCGATGGCGGTCATCTCCGCGTCGTTCAGAGCAAAATCGAACAATTCCAGGTTCTGCCGGATACGGTCGGGGTTTTGGCTCTTGGGAATGGGGAGCAGGCCATGTTGTAGATGCCAGCGCAAAACTATTTGCGCTGGTGTTTTACCATGCTCGGCGGCAATGGAGGTCAGGGTTTTCTCCTCGAACAGGTTGCCGCTGCGGTGGCCCAGCGGACCCCAGCATTGAATCGGGATACCGGCCTCGGCGTGCCAGGACCGCAGGTCCGCCTGATTGAAGTACGGGTGCAACTCGATTTGGTTGACCGCCGGCGTCTGACCGGTTTCGCGAACCAGACGTTCGATGTGTTGGGGGAGGAAGTTCGAAACCCCGATCGACCGAATCAGGCCCTCGTCCTGTGCCTTCAGCATTGACTTCCACGTATCGACGTAGAGGTCCTGCTGTGGCGCGGGCCAGTGAATCAGGTACAGGTCGAGGTAGTCGGTCCCCAATCTCTCCAGACTCGCCTCCAGCGCCTGTCGTGTCGCGTCATAGCCTTGATGATTGTTCCAGACCTTGGATTGAATGATGACGTCACCGCGAGTATGCCCGGACTCTTCGACGCCTTCCCTCACCGCCTCTTCGTTTCGGTACAGTTCGGCGGTATCGAGAAATCGGTACCCGAGGTCGATTGCGGTGCTGACGGCGTTGGGGCCCGAATCGTCGTCCAGCCTCCACGTACCGAATCCGATATGGGGCAGGGTACGGCCATCGTGGAGCGAGACGGTATCGCTGAGTTCTGTCATGGTGTCGATCTTAAGTCGTTGCCTGCCTGAAGGGAAGCGATATCGGCATCAACCATGAGACGGGCCAGGTCGTCCCATTTGGTAGTGGCCTCCCACCCGAGGCCGGCTTTAATACGGCTGGGATCGCCGGTCAACGCGGGTACCTCGGCGGGGCGTTCGTAACGTTTGTCGATCTGAACGTGTTCGCGCCAATCCAAGCCCACGTGCCGGAAGGCGACCTCGGCGAAGTCCCGTACCGTGGCGGGAACTCCCGTGGCGAGGATGTAATCGCGTGGCTCGTCCGCCTGCAGCATGTGCCAGAACGCGGTCACATATTCAGGTGCGTACCCCCAGTCGCGGACGGCGTCGACGTTTCCCAAATAAACGAACTGCTCCAACCCCGCGTGGATGCGGGCCACCGCACGGGTGATCTTGCGGGTCACAAACGTTTCTCCCCGGCGCGGACTCTCGTGGTTGAACGCGATGCCATTGACGGCGAACAGGTCGTAGGATTCGCGATAGTTCACCGTGGACCAGTGGGCGAAGGCCTTGGCGACCCCGTACGGACTGCGGGGATGGAAAGGAGTGTTCTCGTCCTGTGGCGGTTCGATCGTGCCGAACAGTTCCGAACTTCCCGCTTGATACAGCCGAGTATCGATTCCCGAGGCGCGGACGGCCTCGAGCAATCGGATCGTGCCCAGCCCCGTCACGTTCGCGGTGTAATCGGGTAGGTCAAAGCTGACTCGAACATGGCTCTGCGCGGCTAGATTGTAGATTTCCTGCGGCTGCACGTCCCGAATGAGGTTGACCATGAACCCGGCATCGGTAATGTCGCCGTGATGCAGATACAGTTTCCGATTGGATTCATGGGGATCTTGATAGAGGTGATCGATGCGGGTGGTGGAGGCGATCTGGGAGGAACGCCGTACGATTCCATGGACCTCGTACCCCTTACCCAGGAGGAATTCGGCCAGATAGGAGCCGTCCTGGCCGGTGATTCCGGTAATCAATGCGGTACGGGTCGGCAAGGTGAACTCCTTAGTGTGGAGGGTCGGTCTAACCGTGGAACATTACGGCGGAAACTACGTTACACGAACGGAACTCATCCGATTCGAAGTCGTGACGTGGCTTCCACCTGCGACCGGACAGGCGAGCGGAAACACCCATTCGAGATCAAATAACGGTCAGACCCTTATTATGAACCCATGCGTGCAATGACTATCGCGGATGGAACGGTCCGCGTCGATACCGTTCCCGACGTGGTTCCCGGAGACGGGGAGGTACTCATCGAGGTCCGAGCCGCGGGGGTCAACCGGGCCGATCTGCTGCAAGTCTCGGGCAATTACCCGTCCCCACCCGGTGCTCCCTCATGGCCGGGCCTTGAAGTGTCGGGCTCGGTCATCGCGGTGGGCGAAGGAGTGGACCTCCCGCTTGAACAAGAGGTATGTGCCCTTCTCCCCGGCGGTGGTTGGGCTGAGTTCGTCACCGTGGACGCCGGCCTCGTTCTGCCCAAACCGACCGGTGTATCGCTGATCGAAGCGGCAGGGCTGCCCGAGGTGGCCGCCACGGTTCATTCCAACCTGGGCGATCAATTCTCCGAACCGGGTCAACGCGCTCTCATTCACGGGGCGTCCGGCGGAATCGGTACCTTCGCCGTACAGTACGCCTCAAAAGTGGGGCGAGCCGAGGTATGGGCCACGGCGCGCGAGACCTTCGCCTCGGCACTCCATGACCTGGGCGCTTCCGAAGTCATCGACTATCGCCACGACGATTTCGCCGCGCGCCTGCGCGCCGCCGGAGGCGCGGATGTGATTCTGGACGTCATTGGCGCGGCCTACCTGGAAGGAAACGTCGCCGCCTTGCGACCGGACGGCACCCTGGTCGTCATCGGTCTGCAGAAGGGACGACGCGCCGAACTCGACTTGGGAAGCCTGCTTCCCAAACGTCTGACCGTTCGTGGCTCTACCCTGCGGGGACGCCCGCTGGAACAGAAACGTGACATTATGTCCGCCGTTCACCGGGAGGTATGGCCGTATATAGGCGAGTCCATTCACCCGGTGGTCGACAAGGTCGTTCCCATGGAGCGGGCCGCCGACGCCCTACAGAGTCTGCGAGCAGGTGGTCAGTGGGGAAAGATCGTACTCAGTCAATGAGCGCTCGCCCGTTACCGCCGGTCGGGCACATTCAAGCGATGCTGCCTTCGGACGTGGCGGTCGAGGCATCCGGGCCGGTTGCCGCAGTCAGCATGGCCACAAGGCCTTGTGCCGCCGAGGTGGAGTCCATCGTCGGTAGTTTCCCGTCCAGAGACTGGCCGGGTGAGGCGGGAATATGCACGAATCCGGCCCTCAAGTCGGGGCGTTGTGTATTGACCCAGTGCATGAGATGGAAAAACAACGCATTGCAGACATAGGTTCCGGCGCTGTTGGAGGCGGCGGCCGGTACTCCGGATCGGCGTGACGCGACAATACAGGCGTCGAGCGGCAGAGTGGTGAAATAGGCGGCCGGAGCGTGTCCCTCCAAGGTTTCGGCGGTGGGTTGATGCCCGGCGTTGTCGGCGATGGGTGCGGCGGCGAAATTGAGCGCGGCCCTCTCCACGGTGAGGGCATGTCGTCCGCTTGCCTGGCCGGTGGTGACCACGATGTCGGGCTCGACCTCGTCGATGGCGGAAAACAGCTCGCGATGTGCCCCGGCAAAGGTCACCGGTAGACGTCGTAGAACGACGGAGGAGTCGATCTCGGCGGCGTTGCGAACGGCGTCCCAGGAGGAATTCGTGGCGTCGTCGCCGAACGGTTCGAAGCCGGTCAGCAGAATGCGATGTTCAGCCATGTCCCAAGTGTAGAGGCCGGGCCGCGAGGAGGCGAGGCGTGATCCCCGGGGCGTGCTGCTGCTCCGTTTCGATGCCGAAGCGCGGAGTGGTCCGACTCCCATCACGACGCGAAATATCGACTTCATCCCTCGATGCGTCACGGTTTAAGATGGAGAGGGCCCTAATGACGAGGTACGAGACGACATCGCTCGTCCGGTACGAACTCGATCTGCGGCCTAAGTGCACACCAATGTCTACACGAAGAAAAACGAGGGAGAACTGTGGCATCCGCACACGCCGACGTCGGCTCGAACGTCTATGAACCACTCTGGGTCAAGGCCGGCACTACCTGCACCGACGCCGTGACGGACGCGGGGCTCCCTACGCGCGGAAACGACGCCATCGTGGTAGTGCGCGACTCGGACGGCCAGCTGCGCGACCTCGATTGGGCCCCCGAATCCGAGGTGAAGGTGGAGCCGGTCGCGCTGAACAGTCCCGACGGACTGAATGTGATGCGCCACTCCGCCGCACACGTTCTCGCGCAAGCGGTCCAAGAGTTGCATGAGGCAAAGCTGGGTATCGGTCCGCCGGTCACCAACGGTTTCTACTACGACTTCGATGTCGCCGAACCGTTCACCCCCGATGATTTGAAGCAGATCGAGAAGCGGATGCTGCAGATCATCAAGCAGGGTCAGACCTTCCGGCGGCGGCGTTTCGACTCGCAAGAGGAAGCGCGCACGGAACTGGCCAACGAACCTTTCAAACTGGAGTTGATCGAGTCCAAAGGCTCCGATATCGACGCCGAGGAGGTCATGGAGGTGGGAGACGGGGAGCTGACCTCGTACGACAACCTCGACCCCAAATCCGGTGACGTCGTCTGGTCGGACCTGTGCCGGGGCCCGCACCTGCCGACCACCAAACTGATCGGGGCGGTCAAACTGATGCGGGTTGCCGCCGCGTATTGGATGGGTTCGGAGAAGAATCCGCAGTTGCAGCGCATCTACGGGACCGCCTGGCCGTCCAAGGCCGAGCAGAAGGAATACCTCAATCGTTTGGCGGAGGCGGAGAAGCGCGACCACCGCAAGCTGGGGGCGCAGTTGGACCTGTTTTCCTTCCCCGAAGAAGTCGGGTCGGGGCTACCGGTGTTCCACCCCAAAGGCGGTCTGGTGCGCAACATCATGGAGGACTATTCACGTCAAAAGCATATCGACGGGGGCTACTCCTTCGTCAATAGCCCGCACGTGACGAAGGAAAACCTGTTCCAAACCTCCGGCCACCTCGATTGGTATCGCGACGGGATGTTCCCGGCGATGGAAATGGAAGGGGCCGACTACTACCTCAAGCCGATGAACTGCCCGTTCCACTGTTTGATCTTCCGCAGTCGGGGGCGTTCGTACCGGGAACTGCCACTGCGCATGTTCGAATTCGGATCGGTCTACCGGTACGAGAAGTCCGGGGTGATCCACGGTCTGACCCGCGTGCGCGGTATGACGCAGGACGACGCGCACATTTACACCACCAAGGACAAACTGGCCGAGGAACTGACCGGCACGTTGAAATTCGTTCTGGAACTGCTCCAGGATTACGGGCTGGACGATTTCTACCTCGAGCTGTCGACCAAGAACCCGGAGAAGTACGTCGGAGACGACGCCATCTGGGAGGAGGCGACCCAGATCCTGGCCGACGTGGCGGCCGCTTCGGGCCTGGAACTGGTCGACGACCCGGGCGGTGCCGCCTTCTATGGACCGAAGATCTCGGTGCAGGCCAAGGACGCGATCGGTCGGACCTGGCAAATGTCGACCATGCAGTTGGACTTCAACACTCCGGAGCGATTCGATCTGCAGTACATTGCCCCGGACGGTAGCCGGCAGCGTCCCATCATGATTCACCGCGCTCTGTTCGGTTCGATCGAACGGTTCTTCGGGGTTCTGCTGGAGCACTATGCGGGTGCCTTCCCCGCCTGGTTGGCACCGGTTCAGGTGCAGGGTATTCCGGTACGCGAGGAGAACTCCGACTACCTGTGGGACTTCGTCGATCAGCTACGCGCCTCGGGAATCCGAGCCGAAGTCGACGTATCCGACGATCGTATGCAGAAGAAGGTACGTAACGCCCAGCTGCAGAAGATCCCGTTCATGGTCATTGCGGGTGACGACGATCAGAACGCCGGAACCGTGTCCTTCCGTTATCGCGACGGTTCGACGTGGAACGGTGTTCCCATCGCTCAGGCGGTCGAACACGTCGTGGAGGTCGTCGAGACGCGAGTCAACCACGGCCCCAGCAACGCCGAGGCCGCTGCGGAGTAACGTCGATGGAGCGGCGCCGCTGATCCGCGTGTGAATCAGCGGCGCCGCTCGTCATCGGACCGATCGACGTGCCATCCGGTGAGGCGACCCTCTCGCGAGAGCGCCTCGAGGCGTTCCTCTGTAGCGATACGGCAATGGCTCGGCGTGACCACCAACATTTCATCGCCGATCATGAGGCGATCGTCGTCGCCGGGGACGGTCATGATCCCGTTCCGCACGATTCCGGCGACCGAGGTATTGGTGGGCAGTCGCAATTCGAACAGCCACAGCCCCGACAGGCGTGAACCTTCCGGAATGGACACGCTCAGAACCTCACCGTCGATCGTTTCCAACGGTGCCGCCTCCATCTCGAGGTCCTTGACGGGGCTTTTGCCGCGCAGTGGGAGGCGCTTGGCCACCCACGGCAATGTCGGGCCTTGCGCCAACGTGAAAATGATGACCAGGACAAAGACGATGTCCCAGAGGTAACCGGCCCCGGTCAACATGCTGGCGGTGGGGATGGTAGCCAGCACAATGGGAACCGCTCCTCGAAGACCGGCCCAGGAGATCATGATCTGTTCGCTGAAGCGAAACCGGAACGGGGACAGGCATACCGCCACCGCAATAGGACGTGCCACCAGGGTGAGGATCAATCCCACCGCCACCGCGGGCAATACCACGGCGGGGAGACTGGACGGACTGGCCAAAAGGCCCAGCATCATAAAGAGTCCGACTTGGGCGATCCAACCGAGTCCGACGGCAAACGACATGGTGGCGGCGCGGTGGGGGAGAGAGGAATTTCCCAGCACCAGCGCTGCAATATAGGCGGCCAAAATACCCGAGGCGCCCAAGGTTCCCGCCAGAGCGAAGGACGCCAAGGCGATGGAGAACACCGTCAACGGGTACAGTCCGACGACCGGCAAGGCCAGGTGCCGCACCACCGCCGCGCCGACAAATCCCACCGCCAGTCCGATACCGGTACCGCCGGACAGTTGCCACAGAATCTGACCGACGACCTCCCACACCCCGGTCGACTCGGAGGTGGCGTTCAACGCCAAGGTGGTCACCAGAATGAACGCGGGAGCGTCATTGAGTCCGGATTCCGCTTCCAAGGTTCCACTGACTCTTTTGGGAAGGCTGACCCCGCGTAGGACGGAAAAGACCGCGGCGGCGTCGGTGGAGGAGACGATGGCGCCGAGCAGAAACGCGATCTGCCAATTGAAGTCCAGAATATAATGGGCCGCCACGGCGGTGACGCAGACGCTCACACCCACTCCCACCGTCGCCAACACCCCCGCCGGTTGGAGCTGGCGCGAAATGGTGGAGAAACGGGTGGAGAGGCCACCGTCGATGAGAATAATGGCCAACGCCAACGTCCCCAGGGTCTGCGCCAGGGCCATGTCGTCGAATTCGATTCCCAGCCCGTTTTCACCCAGCGCGACCCCGACGCCGAGAAAGACCAGTAGAGCCGGGAGACCGAGCCGGTGCGTCGCCCGCACGACCGCTACGGCGGCCAAAGTCGACACACAGGCGATGAGGAGAACGACGTAGAGCATGGGAAGTGACACAGCGCCAGTCTATAGGCACAAACTAACGGGTGTGGCGCTCTTAGCGACGACATCACACACGTGGGAACCACGCGTCGATTCCAGTAGGATCGGAACCATGACTGATGAGAACGACGACTGTTTTGACCGCCTGTGGACTCCACATCGCATGGCCTACATCAAAGGGGAAGGCAAACCCAGTGGCCCGAGGGCACAAGACGGTTGCCCCTTCTGCGACATCTCCGCCGTCGACGATCGTTCGGGCCTGGTGGTGACCCGAGGCAAGGCAATGTACGTCATTCTCAATAAGTACCCGTACAATTCCGGGCACCTCATGGTGATTCCGTTTCGGCACGTGGCCGACTACACCGACCTCGACAGTGAAGAGGTGACGGAAATGGGAGAACTGACCCAGCAGGCGATGCGTACCGTGCGGGAGGTACTGGGGCCCCACGGATTCAATCTCGGCATCAACCAAGGTCAGATTGCCGGGGCCGGAATAGCCGCGCATCTGCATCAGCACATCGTGCCGCGCTGGGGCGGTGATTCGAACTTCATGCCCGTCATCGCGCGCACCAAGACCATTCCCGAAATGCTGGACGACACCCGCGAGCGCTTGGCCGCCGCCTGGAAAACCGTCGGCTGAACGCGAGTCGCTCCGAAACCCGACCTCCTCCCGAGCCGTCGTCGACCGCCCGGGGTGACCGATACGGCGACGGATACCCTATAAGTGCTTGTGACAACCGGTCGGGGCGCTAGAGTACACATGTCTCCACACCACTGTGTGGACACTTCTTTTCAGTCGGATGTTGTGGGATTATCATGGCGAAATTTCTGAGGACCTCGGGTCGAGCCCGCTTGCGTCGTAGCTTGGAGGCGGTCGCCCGGCCGTTGGCACGCATCGGATTGACCGCCAATATCGTGACCATGCTCGGCACGGCCGTCATCGTCGCCGCCGCGGTCGTACTCATCCCACAAGGGCGTATCCTGACCGCTTTGATCGTGATCACCTTGGCCGCCTTCACCGATCTGATCGACGGGGCCATGGCCCGTGTCAGCGGTGGTGGATCTCGCTTTGGGGCCCTGCTGGATTCGACCTGCGACCGAATCGCCGACGGAGCGCTGTTCGCGGCGCTCGCCTTCTACCTTTTCGCCGAAGGTCGAACCGTGGCCGGCGCTTTTGCATTGTGGACCTTGGTGGCCTCCGAAGTGATCTCCTACGTCAAGGCGCGTGCCGAAAGTCTGGGAGTGCGAGGTTCCGTCGGACTTATGGAACGTCCGGAACGCTTGATACTCATCGGTGTGGTCGCCATCGTCGAACTTCTCGGGGTGCCCTACGCCTGGGAGGCCGGTTTCGCGCTACTGGCGGTGCTGTCCAGCGTTACGGTCGTACAACGGCTACTTTATTCGAAACGGTTCCTGAACTCCGAGGATCGAGTGGATGCACGATAAACTTCACGAATGGGCCTATCTGACCGCCTGGCGCGGAATCCGGCTTCTCCCCGACAACGTTGCCGACCGACTGTTCCGCTATGGAGCCGATCGTTCGTTCCGACGCGGCGGTCCCCGCGTCGATCAACTACGACGCAACCTCGAACGCGTTACCGGAACCGATGTGGACGACGCCATGCTGCGCACCGCACTACGTTCGTACGCGCGGTACTGGAAGGAAGCGTTTCGGCTCCCTTCGATGAGCGACCGCGCGTTCGCCGCCGCCTTTGAAATGAACGGCTTCGAACCGGTCGCCGAACGCGCTCGTCAAGGGATGGGAAGCATCGTCGCCTTGCCGCACACCGGGAATTGGGACCTGGCCGGAGCATGGGTGGCCAAGCAGGGCCACGGCATCACCGCCGTTGTCGAACGGCTGAAACCCGAAGGCGTCTACCGACGTTTCGTGGAATTCCGTGAATCACTCGGAATGCACGTCATCCCCACCGACGGATCCGACACGGCCCCTTTGGCGCTCTTGGGCAATCGATTGCAAGCAGGGGACGTGGTGGCACTCGTGGCCGACCGCGACCTCAGCGACAGTGGCATCGACGTCGACTTCTTCAATGCCACCGCCTCGTTTCCCGCAGGACCCGCCTACCTCGCCGTTCGCCACCAGGTCCCGCTCTACACCGCCTCCATCCACTATGAGGACGACCGCGCCGTCTGCCATATCTCCGGTCCGGTTGATACCGGCCAAGGGCGTCTACGCGAACGTATGAACCATACGACCCAACAGATGGCCGACATGTTTCAAAAGAGTATCGCGGATCATCCCACCGATTGGCACATGATGCAACGTTTCTGGACCGACCAATGACGGAATCAATGCGCGTGGGGATCGTCAGTCCCTACTCCTTCGACGTCGCGGGAGGAGTACAGTTCCATATTCGCGACTTGGCGGAGACCCTGATGGCGAGGGGACATGAGGTGTCAGTGCTCGCCCCCGGTGACGCGAACGCCGACCTACCGTCGTACGTGGTGGGTGCCGGACGTTCGGTGGCGGTGCGCTACAACGGCTCGATCGCCCGACTCGCTTTCGGCCCCCGCTCGGCCGCGCGCGTGCGGCGCTGGCTCAACAAGGGACGCTTCGACGTCATACACGTCCATGAACCCTTGAGCCCCTCGTTGTCGTGTTTGGCCGTACTCGCCTCCGGCGATACTCCCGTCGTCGCCACCTTCCACACCGCTCTCACGCGTTCGCGGGTTCTGGCCGCAGGGAAGTATCTCGCCCAGTTGGTTTTGGAAAGGGTGTCGGCGCGCATCGCGGTGAGCCCCTTGGCGCGCAAGGTCCAGGTGGAGCATCTGGGAGGTGGGGCGACCGAAATCCCCAACGGCGTCGACGTGGGCTATTTCCGTGAGGCGGAACCTTTGGCGGAAGCGGGGCCGGGACCGACCATCGGTTTCGTGGGTCGCTTCGAGGAGCCCCGCAAGGGGTTTCCTTTGTTGGCGGAGGCGTTCAATACCGTCGTCACCGAGGTTCCTACCGCGCGTTTGCTGGTGGTGGGCCCCGGAGAGGCGGAGGCGGTTCGCCGGTACCTCAACCCTCAGGCCGCGGAACAGGTGACGTTCATGGGAGCGGTGGACAACGATACCAAGGCGGCCATGCTGTCGGCTCTGGACGTTTATGTGGCTCCGAATACGGGTGGGGAGTCGTTCGGCATGATTCTCACCGAGGCGATGAGTGCGGGCGCGACCGTGTTGGCCAGCGACATTCCCGCGTTTTCGTCGGTACTGGACGGGGGCCGTGCCGGGCGGCTGTTTCGCTCCGAAGACGTCGTCGATTTGGCGAGCAACCTGGTTGATCTGCTCAAGGCCCCGGATATTCGGCTGCGATATCGCACCGAAGCCGATGCCTGGGTGCAACGTTACGACTGGTCGACCGTGGCGGCACGAGTGTCGGAGGTGTATCGCGCCGCCATTGAGGCGCAGGCCGTGCCGCAGAGCTGACCGCTGGATTTCCTAGATCGACGACAAGACGGTGACGGGCGTCGAATTCGTCCGGACTGATGTCGACTGGTCTTACTTGTCCGTTTAACGTGGGAGTAATGTGGTGGCTGATTGTTGTGGTCGTCGTGGCGGCCGGCCTGGGGGCGTACCTGACCTGGACCGCTGGGCGGGTGGAGAGGCTGCATCAGCGTGCCCGCAGTGCGGAGTCGGCCCTGTTGGGAGCTCTGGACGATCGAGCCGAACTGATTTTGACCTTCATCGGCAGCCCAGACTATGAGAAGCCCTCAGCCCTGGCGCTTTCGGTGGTCGCCGTTCCAGTGGCCACTCCCCAGCAACGGGAGATGCGTGAGTACGCCGAAAACGATCTGACGCGCGCCTTGCGCGATCTCACTGAGGACGCTCCCGGCCATGCCGAAGTGTCCGAGTCGAACCGCAGAGTCTCCTACGCCCGACAGATTCACAGCGATGTGGTCCGTGACGCCTTGGCCGCCCGCGATCTGCCAACGGTGAGATGGCTGGGACTGCTGCGGCGCTTGGAGCGACCCGCCTACTGGGACATCGAAGACCCCAGTCGTTCGTGATTCCTCGGAGGAAACTCGGCCGGGCGGGGAATTGTATGGTGACGGTCACGGAAGTCGGCTCCTACACGTCGAGTGTGAACTGGAACGCGGAGTAAAATGAGAAGAGTCCTATCGTTGACAACCTGCGACAGATGGAGCCACGAGCGTGTCTGAGAACAACTCCGCGAACAGCCAATCGAATGTCGGCACCGCCCGCGTAAAGCGCGGTATGGCCGACATGTTGAAAGGCGGCGTCATTATGGACGTCGTCACTCCCGAACAAGCCAAGATCGCAGAGGACGCCGGTGCGGTCGCGGTCATGGCTCTGGAACGCGTTCCGGCCGACATCCGTGCCGAAGGCGGCGTGACCCGCATGAGCGATCCCGACATGATCGAAGGGATCATCGACGCCGTTTCGATTCCGGTGATGGCCAAGGCGCGTATCGGGCACTTTGTCGAGTCGCAGGTTCTGGAATCGGTCGGGGTCGACTACGTCGACGAGTCCGAGGTCTTGACGCCCGCCGACGAGGCCAACCACATCGACAAGTGGAATTTCACCGTGCCTTTCGTCTGCGGTGCCACTAACCTTTCCGAGGCGTTGCGGCGTATCTCCGAAGGTGCCGCCATGATTCGCTCGAAAGGTGAGGCGGGTACGGGCAACGTCGTCGAGGCGACGCGCCACATGCGCCAGATTCGTGCCGATATCGGCCGCTTGACCACCTTGGATGAAGCGGAGCTCTTCGCCGCGGCGAAGGAGCTGCGCGCTCCTTACGAGTTGGTGGCCGAAATCGCCCGTACCGGAACGCTACCGGTCGTCCTGTTCACCGCCGGAGGCATTGCCACGCCCGCCGACGCGGCGATGATGATGCAGCTCGGTGCTCAGGGTGTGTTCGTAGGCTCGGGTATCTTCAAGTCGGGCGACCCCGCCAAACGAGCGGAAGCCATCGTCAAGGCCACCACCTTCTACGACGACCCCAAGGTGATTGCGGACGTGTCACGCGGACTGGGTGACGCGATGGTGGGAATCAACGTTGACGACCTTTCCGAAGAGGAAAAACTCGCCAAGCGCGGTTGGTAGACCGCCGTTCTCCGGCCGCTCGGACCCCAGTGGGGGAGGAGAGGCCGGAGGCATCTGACGCGATCGGCGCGCTGGAACCGGAAACGCTTTAAGCTGGTCTTATGAACTTCGACCAGCTGGATCAGCTTAGTACGGAAGAACTGCAGTCGCGCGCTTTCGCCCTGGCGCGATCCAAGGGCGATTGGCGATTCTTCCTCGACATCATGCGTCATACGTCGTCGGCGGCCGAAACCGAGGACCTGAACAGTGATCTCGCGGAGGTGGGCAGCATCGTCGACGACTTGGTCGGCATGTGGCGGGAGGCGACGCGAGGCGAATGGGGATCGGTGGAGCCGATGGCCCGGGCCGATTTCATCGATTACCTGATGCGGAACGCGAAGGACGCACCGTCTTCCGGTGAATGAGCTTTGCGGCGCTCGTGTGGAGTTCGGTGCGGGTTCCGATCGGCGTGAGGCATTTCGCTCCCCGGTTGAGGACAGGTCGTTTCAGCCTGTCACGCCGTATTCTGGAAGAGTACCTGAATTCTCTACGCCCGGAGGTAGCCGTGACACCAACCGTCGGGGTTCTCGCCTTGCAAGGCGATGTGGCCGACCACATCGCGATGATGGAAGCGACCGGTGCCCGTGCGGTGGCGGTTCGTCGTCAAGCGGAGATCGAATCCGTGGACGGACTCATCATCCCCGGGGGAGAGTCCACGACCATGAGCCGTCTTCTGCAGGTGTTCGATCTGTTCGATCCCCTGGACGTGCTGTTGAAGGACGGTCTTCCGGTATACGGCTCCTGCGCGGGAATGATCATGCTGGCGTCGGAGGTATGGGACGGACGGCCGGACCAGAGATCGTTCAGTGCTATCCCTATGACGGTGCGCCGTAACGCTTTCGGGCGACAGGTGGACTCCTTTGAAGCTCCGATATCCTTCGCACGCATGGCGGGCGGTCCTTATCCGGGGGTGTTCATTCGCGCCCCGTGGGTGGAATCCGTTTCCGGCGATACCGAGGTCTTGGGAACAGTCACGCCGGGCCAGGGGACGTCGCAGGCGCACACGGGTGCTAGCGTTGACGCAGCTTCCCAGCGAAGTGAAGGCGACCGAATCGTCGCCGTGCGCTCGGGCTCGTGTCTCGCGACGTCATTTCACCCGGAGATGACCCAGGATAATCGGGTCCACGAGTACTTTCTCAGTCTGGTGCGTGCTGCCCGGACTTGAACTGAACGCCGGTATCACACTATGCAACGAGGGGAACTACCTGGATGAGTGGCCACTCTAAGTGGGCGACGACCAAGCACAAAAAAGCCGCCATTGACGCTAAGCGCGGTAAGTTGTTCGCCAAACTGATCAAGAACATTGAAGTCGCGGCGCGTACCGGTGGCCCCGACCCCGAAGGTAACCCCACCCTCTACGACGCGATCCAGAAAGCCAAGAAGAGCTCGGTTCCCAGTGACAACATCGACCGGGCCGTCAAGCGTGGCGGTGGTCTCGACGGTGGTGGCGTCAACTATGAAACGGCCATGTACGAAGGCTATGCTCCAGGCGGAGTGGCCTTGTTGATCGAATGTCTCACCGACAATCGCAATCGCGCTACCAGCGAGGTGCGTGTGGCGCTTACCCGCAACGGCGGAAGCCTGGGGGACGCCGGCTCGGTATCGTACCTGTTCTCCCGTAAAGGGCAGGTCATCGTCCCCAAAACCGCGGACCTGGATGAGGACGAAGTCCTCATGGCGGTGCTCGACGCGGGTGCAGAAGAAGTGCGGGACCTGGGGGAGAATTTCGAGGTGGTCAGCGAACCCACCGATTTGATCGCGGTCCGTACCGCTCTTCAGGAGGCGGGCATCGAATACGACTCCGCCGAGTCGGTATTCCAGCCTTTCACCAGCGTTCCCATGGACGCCGACGGAGCCAAGAAGGTCTTCAAGATCATCGACGCTCTAGAGGACAGCGACGAAGTCCAGAACGTGTACTCCAATATCGACCTCTCCGACGAGGTCTTGGCGGCTCTGGACGCTTAAGCGACGACACGTGTGGGGTGACCGTTCGATTCTCGGTCACCCCACACGTGTCTTGTCATCGAATTAGGCCGCGAGGGCCTGCGGCTGCTTGTAGGTGCGTACGGTCAACGACACCGCTATCGTGGCCAGGGCCGACAGAATCAACATGCCCCAGGCCATGTGTTGCAGATTGACCGTTCCGAACATCACCAGTGCCGGCAGAGCGCCACCGGAGGCCATCTGGAGGCAACCCATCAGAGCCGAAGCGGTGCCGGCGGTGTTGGGCGGTTGCGAACTCATCGCCAAGGCACCGGTATTGGGGAACACCAGTCCGTTGCCGTACATCATCACCACGACGACCACCGTCAGGTTCACGAGGTTGGCCTGTCCGCTGGCATGAAGAGTGAAGAGCGAAACCACGCCGAGAACCGCCAGACTCATTCCCGAGATCATCCGAGTGGGAGCGGGAATCTCGCGTCGCATCAAGAAGACGTTGGTTTGATTGCCCGACAACACCGCGATGGTCCCGATGGCGAAAATCAAGCTGTAGGTCTGCTCCGAGGCGCCGAACTCCACCTGTGAAACGAAGGAGAACGACGAAATATAGGTGAACATCGTCGCGAAGGTGAAGCACACCGTCAGGACGGGGAAGACGAACTGCGGCGTGCGCAGCAGCCGTACGACATCGCGTCCCAGGCTCTTGAGGTTGATCTCGCGACGTTCCCGCTCCGGCAGACTCTCCGGGAGGAAGCGCCAGATGAGCAGGGTGGCGGCAATGGAAATGAGGCCCAGGAGCACGAAGATCATCTGCCACGGTGCCACGACGACGATCTGTCCGCCGATGATCGGTCCCAGCATGGGCGCGAGCATCGTAATGAACATCATTTTTGAGATGAAACGGGTCATGGCGTCGCCGGTGAAGTGGTCACGAATGACCGCACGGGCCACCACCATGCCGGCGGCGCCGGCGAACCCTTGCATGGCTCGGGCGGCGATCAGCATGTAAGCGGTGGTGGAAAGGGCGCTCAACGCGGTGGCCAGGGTGAACACCGTCATGCCTATGATCAGAGGCTTACGTCGCCCATAGCGGTCCGACAGGGGACCGATCAGGGCTTGACCGATGGCCAACCCCACCATGTTGGCCGTCAGAGTCAACTGGATATAGGCTTCGGTCGTGTCCAGACCGTCGGCGATGGCCGGGAAGGCCGGGAGGTACATGTCAGTGGACAGGGGGCCGACCGCGGTCAAGATGCCCAGCACGACCATCAGGAGAAGAACGTAGCGTTTGGAGTGGGTCTGTTCGCTCAGTGGAGCTTCCGCGGTAGAAGAGTTCGCTGGTGGTGTCATAGGCAGCCCTCACTCACTAACAGTTCGATTCGTATCGGGGTGGCAGCGCGCCGGTCGGGATTGCGGTGGCGCCAACGTGATGCTGAATGTCAATTGCCGGTTCGGAAGGATCGACGGCACCGTCGCGCGCCGGTAGGTGACGGCGTCTGATCCAAATACACGCTTTGGCCGTACTATTTGAATTTAACTCAGGCACTAGCCGGTCGGCAAGTAATTTTGCGGGTTCAGGGACGTTTCCTCGCTCACCCACGCCGGGAACAACGCATGCCTGGTCGACGGACATTCCCCACAAAGCACACCTGTGTCGTAGTCAACGCCTAATCTGAATAGCGATGCCGCACTCCGGTGCGGTACAACAACCGTCGGCGACACCACGACACCCGCCCACAACGGCAATGAAACGGAGACAGATGCGCGTAATGGGAATCGATCCCGGCCTTACCCGATGCGGTATCGGAATCATCGAAGGACAACCGGGAAACAAGGGGCGCCTGATCGCCGTCGGAGTCATCCGCACCTCGGCCGACGACGAGACACCGCAACGACTCCGAAAACTGGACGACGAACTCGATCACTATCTCGATACCTACCGTCCCGACGCCGTCGCCGTAGAACGTGTCTTCTCCCAACACAACCTGGCCAGCGTGATTCCCACCGCCCAGGCCGCCGGAATCGCCCTCGTCCACGGGGCCAAACGGGATCTGCCCACCCACAGCTATACTCCCTCGGAGGCCAAAGCCGCCGTCTGCGGCAACGGAGGAGCCGACAAACGCCAAGTCACCACCATGGTGACGCGAATATTGCGCCTGGAAAGCCCGCCTAAACCCGCCGACGCCGCCGATGCGCTCGCCCTCGCCTTGTGTCATCTTTGGAGGGGAGCGCTGAAGAGTCGCCTGAACCAGGCCGGTCGACAACAAGTGGAGGCCAAGAGGAAAGCCGCTCTCGAGCGTTACCGGAACCAAAGGAGTTCACGTTGATCGCACAGCTCACCGGCACCGTTGCCGCCATCGGACCCACCTACGTCACCGTGGACGTGGGAGGAGTGGGCTATGCCGTGCACGCCGGAGCCAACACCCTCGCCAACCTGGCGGTCGGACACGACTACGTACTGCACGTCTCCACCCGCGTCCGCGAAGACGCGATCACGCTCTACGGCTTCACCAGCCTCGACGACCGGGACCTCTTCGAGTTGCTGCAGACGGCCCAGAAAATCGGCCCTCGCATCGCTCAAGACGCTCTGGATGCTCTGGACGCCGACCAAATCCGTAACGCCATTGCCAACGGCGACATCGCGACGCTGTCGCGCATACCGGGAGTCGGAAAGAAAAGCGCCGAACGCATCGTTCTGGACCTCGCCGACAAGGTCGGCCCGGCGTCGAGCCCGACCGGACTGCCACAACAGAGCGGCCGACCCGCCGAATGGCGGCAACAGGTCTCCCAAGGCATCCAAGCACTGGGCTGGAGCGCCAAGGAAGCCGAAGAGGTCATCAAAGAACTTGACAGCGACGGGGCCGGGACCGCCCAAGTCCCCACCTTGCTCAAACAGGCCATCCGAATGTTGGGAAAGAAATAAGTCATGACCGACGAATCAGACATCAGCGCCGACGACTGGGCGAAAGCCCTCACCGCCGCCGAAGCCGGTCCCGAAGACGATGCCGCCGAAAACTCCATACGCCCCGGGAAACTGGACGACGTCGTCGGTCAAACCCGAGTACGCGAGCAGTTGCACCTACTGCTGGAAAGCGCACGACGGCGGGGAAGTGCCCCCGACCATCTTCTGCTCTCCGGCCCACCCGGCCTCGGGAAGACCACTCTTGCGATGATCGTCGCCGCCGAAATGGGCGTCAGCCTGCGACAGACCTCTGGTCCCGCCATCGAACGTTCCGGCGACCTGGCCGCCATTCTCACCAGTCTTGCGCCCGGGGAAGTCCTCTTCATCGATGAAATTCACCGTATGGCGCGGCCCGCCGAAGAGTTGCTGTATACGGCGATGGAGGACTTTCGAGTCGACGTCGTCGTCGGAAAAGGGCCCGGAGCCACCGCCATCCCCCTCGACCTGGAGCCGTTCACCCTGGTGGGGGCGACGACTCGCTCCGGTCTGCTGACCGGACCGCTGCGGGATCGCTTCGGCTTCATGGGCCAACTGGAGTTCTACACCGATGCCGAGCTCGCCACCATCGTGCACCGTTCGGCCGCCATCCTCGAAGTCGAGATCGACGCCGCGGGAGCCGACGAGATCGCGCGGCGCTCGCGCGGCACTCCGCGAATCGCCAACCGGCTCTTGCGACGAGTACGGGACTTCGCTCAAGTGCGGTCGGACGGTTCGATCGACGCCGCGACCGCCGACGCGGCCCTGGATCTCTACGACGTGGATATCCTCGGTCTGGACCGTCTGGACCGTGCCGTCTTGAATGCGCTGGTTGGGACCTTTGGGGGAGGACCGGTCGGTGTGACCACCATAGCGGTCGCGGTCGGTGAACAATCCGACACCGTGGAAGAGGTTAGCGAGCCGTATCTGGTGCGTACCGGTTTGATAGCGCGCACGCCGCGCGGTAGGGTTGCCACAGCCGCAGCCTGGCGTCACCTGGGGAAAACTCCGCCGGACACGATTCCGTTGTAGTTCGCAGCGATCGTCGACCGCTGCGGAACCGCTGGGAAGGCGGTTGTCGTGGGGCGGTCGGAGGCGGCTTCGATATGTCAGATCGCCGTGTGGCGATACTCCTGCGGGAACGGCGTAAGGGTCCTTATTGCCGTTCAGTGAGGTCGGGGTAAACTTCGGCCACGCCCACAGTTTAATTCAATGATACTGGTGAGGTTTATACGACTTCGAGCGATGGGGCCGAGGCACTGGAGCTCGACGGCACGGACGTCCGGCGACTGCGCACGGTTCGACGCCGGATCGGTAGCGGCCTTACCAGATATACACTGCAACGAAAGGCTCAAAAGTGCTCGACGCTCAGATCCAGCTGGCGCAAGACGGCGGCGACAGTGGAAGCTTCATTCCCATGCTCCTGATGATGGTGGCGATTTTCGCGCTGCTGTATTTCGTCATGATCCGCCCCCAGAAGAAACGCCAGCGCCAGCAGGCGGAAATGCAGAACACCGTGGACAACGGCACCAAGGTCGTGACCATCGGTGGGCTCTACGGCACGGTCGTGGACTCCGACGACGACACCATCACCTTGGAAGCTTCGGAGGACACCTTCCTGGTGTTCGCTCGGCAGGCCATCGGACGCGTGATTCCCGAAGAGGAAGCCGCGACCGAAACCGAAGCCGCGGAAGACCCGAAGCTCACCGATGACGACCTTGACAAACTTCGCGACGGAGACGACGACAAGAAAGACCACGGCAAAAACTACTAATCCGACATTCGGGTCGGCATCGGAATCAGCGTGTGATCGATAGGCCGATGTGAGACGGGCCAGGTGTCTGTGATTACATTATCTCGCGCCCCAAAAACGTCCGATGCCGTGGTTTCAGTTCGCACCAAGGCATATCGGCCAGCGCCCCGGCCTGTGAAATTGGATCAAGGAAGAGACTGAGCATTGGCTAGTAAAACGGGCACCAGACGCCCGCAGAAAAAGATTCAGCGGAAACGCCTCCGGCTGGCACCGTATTTCTTGTCGCTTCTGACTGTCATCGCGATCCTCTGGGTGGCCGCATTCGTCGGTAGCGGTAACTGGAAGGATGTGCCCACTCCTAAACTCGGTTTGGATCTGCAAGGTGGGCTGTCGATGACGTTGACGGCCTACCAGGACGGGTCGGATTCACCTCCTGACGAAGAAACCATGGAGCAGGCACGGCAGATCATTGAAAACCGTGTCAACTCCACGGGTGTCGCTGAGCCGGAAATCTACGTCGAAGGCGACGACAATGTCGTCGTCAACGTGGCCGGCCACGATATGGATGAGGATGCGTTGCGTTCGGTGGGTGCCCCGGCCGAACTTCGTTTCCGTATCGTCAGCAACAACACCGTCGACACCTCAAGCACCGTTGACGAGCAGATCGAGGCCGCCGAAGAAGGCGAAGAGGACGCCGAGGAGGAGACCTCCGAACAGGAGGCCACCGAGGACGAGGACGCGGCCCCGGAGGACTCCGAAACGGGCGGCGACATTGAGTCGCTCGTCGAAATGGAACGGGAAGACGCCTCCGATCTCGAGGAACTCGAATCGGGTGAAACCCTGACCGACGTGTTGGAGAAGGTCGGTTACGAGGCGGCCAACACCGCCTACAATCTGAGCGAGATCCCCACCGACCCCGCGACGTTGACAACGCTGAAGCCCTTCGCGGATCTCAGCGCCGAAGAAGTGGCGCTGCTTCCGGCGGGAGTTCAGTTCGGCGTCCCCACGATTTCCTGTGAACAGTTGGACAATCGTCCTCCCGGCGCGGTGCAGAATCCCGATAAGGTCGTGACCTCATGCGGAGAGACGCAGAGCGCGGGAGAAGGCGAAAACTCCGACATTCGCACCAAGTACATTCTGGCCCCGGCCGACGTATTGGGCAGCGATGTGAGCGATGCCAACGTCGGCAGCGACCCGAACCGCCCCAACACCTTCGTCGTCAACGTTCGTTTCACTCCCGACGGAGCCGATCGTTGGGGAACCCTGACGAATGAGAACGTGCAGAACCAGGTCGCGATCGTTCTGGACAACAAGGTGGTGTCGGCTCCGGTCATCCAGGCCCCGACCCGCGATCAGACGCAGATCACCGGCGATTTCACGCCCGGCGAGGCGCAGGAGCTGGCCGATCAGCTCAACTTCGGTTCCCTCCCGACGAACTTCGTCACCGAGACGGTCAACAATGTCACCGCCACCTTGGGTGTACAGCAGTTGAAAGCCGGGCTGATCGCCGGAGCGATCGGGCTTGGCCTGGTCTTTCTTTACTGTCTGGCGTATTACCGGATTCTCGGTTTCATCGTTCTGGGCTCGCTGACGACCGCCACACTCATTCTGTATCCCTTCCTGGCGCTACTCGGTTCGCAGATCGGGTTGACGCTGACCCTGGCGGGAATGGCCGGTTTCGTCGTTTCCATCGGTATTACCGCCGACTCGTTCGTGGTGTACTTCGAACGAATCAAGGAGGAGATGAAGGACGGACGTTCCGCGAAGTCGGCCGTCCCTCGGGCGTGGGAGCGTACCCGGCGTACGATCCTGTCGGCCAACGCCGTATCCATTATTTCGGCGCTCGTCCTGTACTTCCTGGCGATTGGCCCGGTACAGGCCTTCGCCTTCGCCCTGGGGCTCTCCACGCTGGTGAATATCCTGGTGGTCTTCCTGTTCACCCACCCGATCGCCGAATTGCTCGCTCGGGGCAATGTGCTGAACAACCGGCGTCTGTCCGGTTTGCATACGCGGTTGAACCTGTCCACCAAGCCGTCCACCAGTGCCACGCCGAGCACAGTGGCCGCCGAGAACTAAGGAGCACCGGTGAAGACAACGAATGATCCGCAGAAACTCTCGGTGTGGAGTCAGCTTTACCGAGGCCGCAATGATTTTGCTTTCGTAGAGTACCGAAAGCGCTGGTACATTGCCTCTGGAATTATTTTGGCCGCCTGTGTGGTAGTCATGCTTTTCAAGGGTTTTGTGCTCGGGATTGATTTCGCTGGCGGAAACCAGTTCAACGTCACGCCGAACAACGACGTGTCGTTGGAAGAGGTCGAAGACGCCGCCGAGGACGCCGGTGCGAAGGTTGGCAGCGGTCAGGAAGTCGGCAGTGGCGACGAGCGCTCCTACGTCGTGCGTACGGCGGCGACCACGGCCGACGAATCACAGACGATCCGTGACGCCATCGCAGAGGTATCCGGGGTGGAATCCGGTCAGGTATCGGAAACCTCCGTGTCGGCGACCTGGGGACAGGCCGTGTCACAGCAGGCCCTGGTGGCCCTGGCGGTCTTCCTGGTTCTGGTGACGGTCTTCATCTGGATTCGCTTCGAACGCCGCATGGCCTGGGCGGCCCTGATCGCCCTGGCGCATGACCTGGTTCTTACCGCCGGAGTCTTCTCCCTGGTCGGATTCGAAGTCACACCTTCCACGATCGTCGGTATGTTGATGATCCTGGGCTATTCGCTCTACGACACGGTCGTCGTGTTCGACAAGCTGCAGGAAAACACGAAGAACCTCCTGAACACCCGGCGCAAGACCTATTCCGAGGCGACCAACGACGCGATCAACCAGACGTTGATGCGTTCGTTGAACACGTCCCTGATCGGTGCGCTTCCGGTGGCGGGACTGCTGTTCATCGGTGTGGGAATGCTCGGTGTGGGTACTTTGCGGGACCTGGCGCTGGTGCTGTTCGTCGGTATCATCACCGGTACCTATTCCTCGATCTTCCTGGCGGCACCCGTGGTGGCCGATATGGCGAACCGATCGTCGGAGTACAAGCGCCATAACCGCAAGGTCCACAATAAGCGGACGGCCGCCGGTGACGACGATGGCGCGGACGACGGCATCGACGACGATGACGATGACGGCATCGATTTCGAGCTGGAGCCGGAACCGGCAGCGGCGGGTTCGGCCGCTGCGACGGGGAATCGAAAGTCGCGGCGCAGTAGGAACTGACTGAGGTTACCTGCCCATACGATTCACGCGGGGCGCTCCACCTGATCGACGGTGGAGCGCCCCGCGTGTGTGCTCGGTGAGAACGTGGTCGGCCGTTTCAGCGGCCTATTCGTCCTTTTTCTTGGCCTCTTGGGCTTTCTGCTTTGCGGTATCGGCCATGTCCTCAGTCTTGTCTTTACCGGACTCCTTCATGTCCTCGGCCTTATGCTTGGCGTGCGAGGCGGAGTCCTTGGACTTGTTGATCAGGTCTTCGCCCTTGTCCTTAGCGCTGGAGGCCGCGTCGGACATCTTGTCCTTGGCTTCCGAGGTCGCATCTTCGGCTTTGTCCTTCGCTTCAGAGGCGGCGTCGCTGATTTTGTCCTTCATATCCTTGAACTTGTCGCTGATACCCACAGCAATCCTCCTAAAGATGAGTTGATATCACCTTAGGTCTTTTAGCGGCTGCTGTGGGTCAAAACGGCAGACTCAGGTCAGGACGAGGTGTCGGAACTACTGAGTTCGTAGGCGTCGTAGACACCGTCGATTTTGCGGATCACCTTGATGATGTGGTTGACATGCTCGGGATTGGCCAACTCAAAGGTGAAGCGGGACAGTGCCACGCGGTCGCGCGTGGTGGTGACCGTGGCCGAGAGGATCGATACCCGTTCCCCGGAAAGCGCCTGGGTGACGTCGGCGAGCAAACGGTGGCGATCGAGGGCTTCCACTTGCACCGTCGCGATGAAGGTGGACTCCTCGCCGCGGTCGGCCCAGGAGACGTCGACGACGCGGTCGGGTTGGAAGGCCATGCGCTCTTCGGCGTTCTCGCAGTCGGCGCGATGCACACTGACCACGTGGTAGCGCGTGGTGAATCCGACGATCTCATCGCCCGGTACGGGACCGCAGCATTGTGCCAGTCGTACCGGCATGTCGCCTTTGTCCATGCCCGCGACCTTCACCCCGGCTCCCAGATCACCGTGGGCCTCGGGGACGATGCGGTCGGGTTGGCTCGGTCGCGTCACTTCGGCGACGTCTTCGGTGACACCTTCGGAACCGCCTTGGGTTTCCACCAGTTTGGCGATGACCTGCGAGGGTTTGATCTGGTGTTCCCCGATGGAGGCGTAGAGGCTTTCCACGTCCTTTTGATTGAGTTCGCGGGCCACCGTGGTGAGGTTGTCGCCGGAGAGAAGCCGCTGGATGGGGAGGCGACGCTTGCGCATGAGCCGGGCGAGGTCGTCCTGCCCGTTCTGAATCGCCTCTTCGCGCCGCTCGCGATTGAAGAACTGCTTGATCTTGGTGCGGGCGCGCGGGGACTTGACGAAATTGAGCCACGCCCGGTTGGGCGACGCCGATTCCGACTTCTTGGACGTGAAGATCTCTACTACATCCCCGTTGGACAGGGACGATTCCAATGGAACGATCTTGCCGTTGACCGAGGCGCCGATACAGCGGTGCCCGATTTCGGTGTGAACCGCGTAGGCGAAGTCGACCGGGGTGGAGCCGGCGGGCAGGGCGATCACCGCTCCCTTGGGAGTGAAGACGTACAGCTCGGAGGAGGCGAGGTCGAAACGCAGGGCGTCCAGGAATTCCGAGGGGTCGGAGGCTTCGCGTTGCCAATCCAGCAGTTGCCGTAGCCACGCCATGTCGTCGATATGTGCGGCCGCACCCGCCACGGTCGAGCTCTTGGTTTCCTTGTACTTCCAGTGCGCCGCGATACCGTATTCGGCCGTCCGGTGCATGGCCCAGGTGCGGATTTGCAGTTCAATCGGCTTGCCACCCGGACCGATCACCGTCGTGTGCAGGGATTGGTACATATTGAACTTTGGCATGGCGATGTAGTCTTTGAACCGCCCCGGCACCGGCTTCCAATTGGCATGGATGACACCCAAGGCCGCGTAGCAGTCGCGTTCGGATTCCACGAGGAGGCGCAGTCCCACCAGATCGTAGATGTCTTCGAAGTCACGTCCCCGCACTATCATCTTCTGGTAGATGGAGTACAGGTGTTTCGGGCGGCCGTTCACATCGGCCTTGATGTGGGACTCCTTGAGCTTGTCCTCGACTTGGCCGATCACCATCTGCAGGGTTTTCTCCCGCTGCGGTGCGTGGTCGGCAACGAGTCGTTTGATCTCCTCAAAGCGTTTGGGGTAGAGGGTTCGGAACGAGAGGTCTTCCAGTTCCCATTTAATGGTATTCATACCCAGGCGATGTGCCAGGGGAGCGAGAATTTCGATGGTTTCGCGGGCCTTCTGCTCCTGTTTCTTGGGAGGAAGGAACATGAGGGTGCGCATGTTGTGGAGGCGATCGGCGAGTTTGATGACCAGTACTCGCGGATCCTTCGCCATTGCCACGACCATTTTGCGGATCGTTTCGGCTTTGGCGGCATCGCCCAGTTTGACGCGGTCGAGCTTGGTGACCCCGTCGACCAGCAGGCGGATTTCGTCACCGAACTCGTCTTTAAGTTCATCCAGGGTGTATTCGGTGTCCTCGACCGTGTCGTGCATGAGGGCGGCGACGAGGGTGTTGGTGTCCATACCGAGGTCGGCCAGGATTTGGGCTACCGCCAGTGGATGGGTGATGTAGGCGTCGCCCGACTTGCGATACTGTGTCCGGTGCAGTTGTTCGGCGCGTTCGTAGGCCTTTTCCAGCACCTGGACGTTGGCCCGAGGGTGCGATTTACGGTGCGAGGCGACCAATGGTTCCAGCACCTGAGGCACGCTGGGGGATTGCCACGGCGAATTGAACCGCGCCAGACGGGCACGCATCCGCCGTCCGGTATGTGGGCCGGAATCCTTGTTATTGGCGTTCTCGGCGTTCGCGGCCTTGTCGGTCGCCACTGTTGCCCCCTCGTGGAAATGCGAAAACTATATTTTAAGCGTAGAACTTTGCTGCCGACCATGCCAGGATGAGCGTGGGTTCGCCCTGACGGTGGATCGTCACCGGCCCGGAAAGCCGCTTCGGCCGTACGACACCCTGTGGAGGAGCGACCGACACCCTGGAATGACGTTTAAAACGACGGGTAACCCTCGGCGAGGTCGTTGGGAAGGGACCGGGGTGGGACATGGCCGCAGCAGGTCATGATGCTTAGTGTAAAACTCGGCCCCGGGGGTTGGGGCGTAGCGCGTACGCGCGCCCCAACGTGAGCTTAACGACAGGTCCGAAGCCGACGGCTCCGGGCCCGCCTGGTAGCCCCTGATCAACCGTACAACGGTCGAACACTCCGGGAGTATTCCACTTGTCGGTACGAGGGCGTCTGTAGTCTGCGACCTGAGAGGTACGGGCGCCGCGAAGCGGTTCGGCCTAACCCTGCTCAGGAGATTCCACCGACACGATGCTAATGGTGAACACCAAGGTTCCTTCCCCATAGGCCATATCGGAAGGAATGACAAGAGTCAATACTTCGCCCGGCTTGGCTCCTATGAGGCCTTTGTCCCAGCCTTCGATGACCTGACCGCCACCGATATTGTTGATCGGGAGTGCTTCGCCACGGTCCCAGGACGAATCGAAGACTTCACTGTCGTCCCAGTTGACGCCGACATAGTCGGCAGTGACCGTGTCGCCCGCCTTGATCGGTTCGCCGTCGCCCTCGACGAGGGTTTCGGAGACGAGTTCTTCGGGTGGATCACAGTCGGGCTGCACCTGGATTTCAGGGTGCGTGTCGTCGACGTTGGCGATATCGACGGTGCAGTCGCCCGCGACATCGAAACCGGTGTCATCGAACTTGATCGGTTCGGAGGGGACGGTTTCGGGCTGATTGTCCATTTCCGATCCCGGGTCCGAGTCCGATTCCATCTCCGACTCCCCGTCTTCGGCGGTCCAATCGGAGCTCGGATCGTGCGTGGCCACTTGGTAGCCGCCGTAAACGATCAGTCCGAGGAGGAGGAACACCCCGGCGCCGACGCCGGTGAAGATAAGGACGCTACGGCGCTTTTCCTTTTTCTGATTCTCTTCGGCGATGCGGGCCAGCTCGGCGCGCTTCTCGCTCATGCGGTTCTGAATCGCATTCTTTTTATTCTGTGAAGCTGTCATGGTGCCTCTCGCTTGGGGTGCTATTCGTCGGATGTATCGGTATCGGAACCCTCGTCCGATTCGGTCTCGTCAGAAGAGCCGTCCTCGGAACCCGTTTCGCCCTCCGGCTGCTCCTCGGAATCCGGCATGTCCTCCGGCTCCGGCATATCCTCGGGTAGCTCATTAGGGTCGGTGACCGTCGTGGGGTCGTCGTCCAGCTGCGACTCCGCGGGGTCGTCGAAGAAGCCCCCTTGAAACATCAAGAGCAGGGTGATCGCAGCGGCGATGGCCAATATCCCGCCCCCGGCCTGCCACTGGCGGCGGTGACGCAGTTTACGGGCCAACCGCGCGTTCTTTTTCGCTTTGGCAAGACGCTCTTTACGGCGCTGCATATGCCGGGATTTGGCGGGCACGGGCGCAGTCCTCCTTGTGTCGCACAGATGAGTGGTCTAGTCAGGAGTTTATAAGAAACGAGATTCCTCCTCGTGGGCGGCTGGGTCACGATCGTCATACGGGCACCGTCACCGCCACCGTCGTCGGTTTTGTCCGCTCTCCCGAGCGATGTAGCGGCCCCGGCCGCGAACGATCGTGCCGAAACCGCGTCGTCAATACTCCGCCTCCGGCCGATCGCCGTGCCTGCCTGTACACCCTCGGGCCGTTCGTAGCTTACCGTGGTTTTGAGCCGCCTCAAAGCCGATAGGAGTAGAGAGATGTTGATAGAAACGATCGTGGCCGACGCCTTCGGGACGAACTGCTACGTGGTGGCCGACGGCCGCAGCAACGAATGCCTGGTGATAGATCCGGGAATCGGCATCGCCGACCGATTGGACGAGGTATATCACCGCCATCACCTCAAACCGGTGGCCGTGATGCTTACCCACGGACACTTGGATCACACCTTTTCGGTCACCCCGGTGTGCCGTAACAGCGAGATCCCCGCCTACATCCATCCGGACGACTCCGAACTGCTACGCGACCCGCTCAAAGGCTTCAGCGCCAATATGGCTCAGATGATGGGGGCGGGCTTCGAATGGACCGAGCCCGACGACGTCGCCACCCTGACCGACCACGACACGATCGAATTGGCCGGAATGAAACTGCAAGTACAGCACGCGCCCGGACACACCCCCGGTTCGGCCATGTTCAACATGCGGGGGCGCGGTGATGAACCGCCCTACAGTTTTACCGGAGACGTCTTGTTCGCGGGTAGCATTGGGCGTACCGATCTTCCCGGCGGTTCCATGGAGGAAATGACCCGATCCCTCGGGGACAAGGTCTTGCCGATGGACGATAACGTCGTTATTCTCCCCGGACACGGCCCCCGTTCCACCATCGGAGACGAACGCAGGAATAATCGGTTTTTGAAATCCGTAGCGGCGCAACGCTCATCGTAATCATGTGCCGACGGCCGTCGCTGAGACCGTATTCGACCAATCGACAAGGAGATGGCAATGTCCAAACCACAGCCGATATCAGGTTTTCCTGAATTGCTGCCCGGCCAGCGAATCGTGGAGCAACAGGTTGTGGACCATCTTCGGAAGACGTTCGAACTGCACGGTTTCGTCAATATTCAAACCCGCTCGGCCGAACCCTTGGATCAACTGTTGCGCAAAGGCGAGACCTCCAAGGAGGTATACGTTCTGCGGCGACTGCAGGCCGAAGACGAAAGCTCCGACGCGGGTCTGGGCCTCCACTTCGACTTGACCGTACCCTTCGCCCGCTACGTGCTGGAAAACTCCGGAAAGCTGGAGTTTCCCTTCCGTCGTTACCAGATTCAGCCCTGTTGGCGAGGCGAACGTCCCCAGGACGGGCGGTACCGCGAATTCTGGCAGGCCGATATCGACATCGTGGACAAGGGGCACCTGCCCGCCCACTATGAAACCGAGATCCCACTGGTCATCGCCGATGCGCTCGCCGGGCTGCCCTTGCCGAAGATGACCGTCCACGTCAATAACCGCAAACTCTCCCAAGGCTTTTACCAAGGACTGGGAATCGAGGATCCGGAAGAAACCCTGCGTATCATCGATAAATTGGACAAAATCGGACCCGACGCGGTGATCGACATGCTGCGCGACAAGGTGGGTGCCGATGCCGAGCAGGCTGAACAATGCCTGGCGCTCGCCTCGATCAACTCCACCGATACCTCGTTTGTGGAGCGGGTCCGTGAGCTCGGGGTCAAGCATGAGCTGCTGGATCAGGGTCTGGAGGAGTTGGCGACCCTCGTGGAGGCGGCCAACAAGCGCTCACCGGGCCTGGTGCGCGCCAATATGTCGATCGCCCGGGGGCTGGATTACTACACCGGGACGGTCTACGAGACCTTCGTCGACGGCCAGGAAAACCTCGGTTCGGTCTGCTCCGGAGGCCGTTACGACACCTTGGCCGACGACGGTAAGAACACCTATCCGGGAGTCGGCCTATCGATCGGGGTGTCGCGTTTGGTGATTCCGCTGCTGCGTTCGGGGGTGCTGCGTCCCACACGTGACGTTCCCACCTGTGTGCTGGTGGCGTTGAACGACGAAGAGTCCCGTGGCCACAGCATGGATGTGGCGCAACGATTGCGGTCGCGTGGAATCGCCAGTCAGGTGGCTCCGGCGGCGCAGAAGTACGGCAAGCAGATCAAGTTCGCCGACAAGCGTGGGATTCCCTTCGTACTGTTTCTGGACGAGGAGTCCGGTGGGGCTCAGATAAAGGACATTCGTTCGGGCGACCAGTTCGACGTCGACCCGGACGAGTGGTGCCCACCGCAGGACGACCTGCACCCTACGATCGTCGCGGAGTAATGCCGGGCGAGTAGACGGTGGCACGAGGTTTGTCGGGGGATCGAACGCACCGAGCGTTCGATCCCCCGACTTCGTTTCGGCGGTGACGTCCCTGGCAACGCGCTTGGCGTGTAGGTTCCTCCGGGACGGCTCCGGTCAGTCGTTGTACTCCGCGCAAAGAATGCGAAGGAGCTGGTGCTCGTCCGGATCCCATTCCTCCCCGCTCGCCAGGGAGGTGTCCTGATAGACGTAGTCGGCCCAGTCGGTGTCGGAACAGGCCTCCACGGCGGCTTCATAGTGGGTGGAGTCCGAAGGATCGGGGTCCTCAGGGTCGTCCACCCTCTTGACGATGATGAACGCCGCGTCCGGGTGGTCGCAGTCGATGACTTCGATCGTCTCGATGCTGTCGGTGATGCATTCGTCGACGCGGGGAAGACGTACCTCGATGTCGGGCTCGTCGTCCTCGGACACCTGCGCACTCGGCGTGGGATCGGGCTCCTCGGAGGAAGGATCGGTTTCCGGGCTCTCGTCGTCGGTCGAGGTGGAGGGGTCGTCGGTGGCGGTGTCGTTGTCGTCGGAGGCGTTGAGGGCCACCATGGTGACGATTCCGCCCACGATAACGGTGAGTGCGATCACGCCCAGGGTGAGGACAAGTCCGATGCTGGAGTTGTTTCCCGGAGGCGGTCCGGACGGGGCGGAATATTGATAAGGGCCCTGAGGTGGTCCTCCAGGTGGCCCTCCGGGGGCTCCTCCCATCGGTGAGGGGGCGTAGCCCCCGGCGGGGGAGGTGACACCGTGGCCGCCTGCCGAATTCGGATAATGGGGCTGTTGTGGGTGGTAGGGGTCCGTGGTGTAATGCTGCGACCCACTCGGTGGCTGTGAGGGGTCCGGGGACGAATGCGGTTGTGGCGGGTACGTCATCGCTGAGCTCCGTGGGCGGATGGACAGATGTATTTACTACCTAAGCTTATGAGGTTGCAACACATGCCTGATAGGGGCGTCGTTCGTATTTCGGACCATAGTATGGTGGAGGGGCCACGAAGTTAACTGGTGAGTAACTTGTCCTTGTCACCGGCGATAAGGACGAGAGTGAAGTGCAACCGATGTCCGCATCGTAGGACCCGTGTTTCATTACGATGAGCCATGGATTACACTCACAAGACACGCTAGCGGTTTGAACTGTATTCACGTAAGCCAAGGAACGGGCCGACGTCGTCCCGTATCGATCAAGTACCGAGCCTGATCTCCCCGATCGGGTGCGCTGACGACGACGAGGAGGCCCTGCTTGCGCGCTGTATCCGCATTCAAAAGCCACCAGAACGACGATTCCCGTGAGGGTTCGGAGATCCCGCGTTCCGGTCTGTACGACCCTGCGCAGGAGCACGACGCGTGCGGAGTGGCCTTCCTTGCCGACCTGACGGGGCGCGGCAGTCATAAACTCGTGGCCGACGCACTGGGCGCTCTCGAACGAATGGAGCACCGTGGGGCGACCGCACCCGACCCGGACTCAGGAGACGGAGCGGGCATTCTCCTGCAGGTTCCCGACTCCTTCCTGCGTGCCGTGTCCGACATCGAGCTTCCCCCCATGGGCTTTTACGCCACCGGGCTCGTCTTCAGCGACCATGCCGACGACGCCTGTGCGGCCGTGCGCGCCGTCGTGGAAAAATACGCCCGCTCCGAAGGGTGTGAGGTGCTCGGTTGGCGTGACGTCCCCACCGACATGACCGAGCTCGGCAGCGCCTCCCGCGCCACGGCTCCCCGCGTCAGTCAGGTGTTCGTGACCGCCGCCGGTCGCGACGTCTCCGACCTCGATCTCGATCGGATCGTCTACGCGGTACGGAAACAGGCCGAACGAGAACTACGGGAACGTGCCCTGGAACGCGCCGCCGTCATTTCGCTGTCGGCACGCACCATGACCTACAAGGGCATGCTGACGCCGGCGCAGGTCGCCGTCTATTACCCCGATCTGCGTGATAAGCGACTGTCCAGCGCCATCGGCCTGGTCCACTCCCGCTTCTCCACCAATACGTTCCCCTCGTGGGACTTGGCCCACCCCTACCGGATGGTCGCCCACAACGGTGAAATCAACACCATTCGAGGAAACCGCAACTGGATTACCGCGCGCCAGGCCGAACTGGCCACCGGCACCATTCCCGGGCGCCTTCGTCGCCTCTTTCCCATCGCCACGCCCGGTGGATCGGACTCCCTCAACTTCGACGAAGTCGTCGAACTCCTGCACCTCGGCGGACGCAGCCTTCCCCACGCCATGCTGATGATGATGCCGGAAGCCTGGGAAGGCAACCCGCACATGGACCCCAAGCGACGCGACTTTTATCGCTACCATTCCTCCATCATGGAACCCTGGGACGGACCCGCCTGCGTCACCTTCACCGACGGAACGCAGATCGGCGCGGTCCTCGACCGTAACGGACTGCGTCCGGCACGCTGGTGGCGAACCTCCGACGACATCGTCATCCTCTCCTCCGAAGTCGGAGTGGTCGACGTGCCACCCGGCGACGTCGTCGCGAAGGGACGCCTGGAACCGGGGCGAATGTTCCTGGCCGACATCGCTAAAGGTCAGCTCGTCGACGACGACGAAATCAAGCACGGTCTCGCCTGTCAACACCCGTACGGAGACTGGCTGGAAGAAGGCCTCACCCGACTCGAAGAACTCCCCGAACGCAAGCGCGTCGTCTTCAACACCGAATCCTTGCGCCGACAACAACGCACCTTCGGATACACCGACGAGGAAATGCGTCTGCTTCTCGGCCCCATGGCCACTACCGGCGCCGAACCGGTCGTCTCCATGGGAAGCGACACTCCCATCGCCGGGCTCTCCCAACGCCCCAAACAGTTGGCCGACTACTTCACCCAACTGTTCGCACAGGTCACCAACCCGCCGCTGGACGCGATCCGCGAGCAGATGGTGACCGCCACCGGTACCCTCATCGGTCCGGAAGGCAACATCCTCGAACCGGGACCGCACTCCTGTCGGCAAATCGAATTGCCTCGCCCGGTCATCGACAACGACGAACTCGCCAAGATCCTGCGCATCGACGATGACGGCGACCACTCCAGATTGAAGGCCGTCCGCGTCTCCGGGCTGTACAAAGCCAGGCACGGCGCTCGAGGCATGCGCGAACGGCTCGTGGAAATCCGCCGCCACGTCTCCGAAGCCATCGAAGACGGAGTACGCATCCTCGTACTGTCCGATCGGGACTCCAACGCCGACCTGGCCCCCATCCCGTCCCTACTGTTGACGGCGGCCGTACACCAGCACCTGGTGGCCGAACAGACTCGAACCAAGGTGGCGTTGGTCGTCGAAAGCGGCGACTGCCGCACCGTGCACCACGCCTCAGTGCTCCTGGGCTACGGTGCCGCCGCGGTCAACCCCTACCTGGCCTTCGACTCCATCGAAAACATGTGCTCCACCGGAAGCCTCGACGAGGCCCCGGAACAGGCCGTGGAAAACTACATTCAGGGACTGGTCAAAGGCATCGTCAAAGTGATGTCCAAAATGGGGATATCCACGGTGGCCTCCTACACCGGCGCGCAGGTATTCGAAGCCGTCGGACTCGACGCCGACTTCGTAGACCGCTACTTCAAGGGAACCGCCTCCCGCATCGGCGGAATCGGCATGTCCACCATCGCCAAGGCCGTCGCCACCCGACATCGAGACGCTTATAGCCAAGTCACCGACGTGGAAGCCGAGCCCCTGCCGCCGGGAGGCGAATACCAATGGCGGCGTGACGGGGAAAAACACCTGTTCAACCCCGAAACCGTCTTCCTCCTACAGCACTCCACCAAAGCCGGACAGTACGACGTCTTCAAACGCTACACGCGGGAAGTCGACAACCTGGCCGGCGACAACGGGCTGCTGCGCGGGCTCCTCGACTTCGAACACGGCACCCGCCCCGCCATCGGCATCGACGAGGTCGAACCGGTCGAAGACATCGTCAAACGTTTTCACACCGGAGCGATGTCCTACGGAGCACTGTCCGCCGAATCCCATGAAACCCTCGCGATCGCCATGAACCGACTCGGCGGTCGCTCCAACTCGGGAGAGGGCGGCGAATCCCGCGAGCGCCTCTACGATCCCGAACGACGCTCCGCCATCAAACAGGTCGCGTCCGGGCGTTTCGGAGTGACGGCCGAATACCTGGCCACCGCCGACGCCATCCAGATCAAAATGGCGCAAGGGGCCAAACCCGGTGAAGGTGGACAACTGCCCGGGAAGAAGGTTCACCCCTGGATCGCCTCCACGCGAAACGCCACCCCGGGCGTGGGATTGATTTCACCGCCCCCGCACCACGACATCTACTCGATCGAAGACCTGGCGCAACTCATCTACGACCTGAAGCACGCCGGGGGAGGAACCGCCGAGGTCCAGGTCAAACTCGTCAGCGAAGTCGGTGTGGGCACCGTCGCCGCCGGAGTGTCAAAGGCCAAGGCGGACTCGATCCTGGTGTCCGGCTACGACGGCGGCACCGGCGCCGCACCCGCCAACTCGGTCAAACACGCCGGAACCCCCTGGGAGGTCGGTCTGGCCGAAGCCCAGCAGACCCTGGTGCGCAACGGACTTCGGGACCGCGTCCGCCTCGAAGTGGACGGCGCCATGAAGACGGGACGTGACGTCGTCATCGCCGCTCTTCTGGGCGCCGAAGGATACGGCTTCGCCACCGCCCCGTTGATCGTCTCCGGCTGTGTCATGATGCGCGTCTGCCACCTCGACACCTGCCCGGTCGGAGTCGCGACCCAAAACCCCGAACTGCGGAAACGCTTCAACGGTCAGCCCGAGTTCGTGGAGAACTTCTTCCGCTACATCGCCCAAGAAGTCCGCGAAAACCTCGCCGCCCTGGGCTACCGCAGTCTCGATGAAGCAATCGGCCAGGTCAATCGCCTGAAACAACGTGAACGCGACGACCAGAGCAGCCGCATCGACCTCGGACTGGTCCTCGAAGAACCACAGGCGGGACCGCGCTCGCAATTGCGTGGTCAGGAACACGGGGTGGAGACGACGATGGGCCAACATGTCGTCGACCTCAGTGGTTCCGCCATCGCGGAGGGCACTCCGGTGAGTACCGAACTGTCCATCACCAACCGGGATCGCTCCGTGGGAGCTTTGCTCGGTGCGGCGGTGGCCCGTAGCCGCAGCGACGATCCCTTGCCCGACGACACCATCGACATCGGATTCCGGGGTTCGGCCGGTCAGTCCTTCGGTGCCTTTCTACCGCAAGGGGCGACGTTCCGTCTCAAGGGCGACGCCAACGACTATGTCGGTAAGGGTCTGAGCGGCGGTCGATTGAGCCTGCGGCCGGACGAGGCGGCGACGTTCAACCGGCAGACCAACATCATTGCCGGTAATACGCTTTTGTACGGAGCGACCGGTGGCGAGGCTTTCATCTCCGGTTCGGTCGGGGAGCGGTTCGCCGTGCGTAACTCCGGTGCCGTCGCCGTCGTCGAAGGCGTGGGCGATCACGGTTGTGAGTACATGACCGGCGGCCGGGTGGTCGTTTTGGGAGCGACCGGACGTAACTTCGCTGCCGGAATGAGCGGTGGTATCGCCTATGTCTGGCGGCTGGACGAGGCGAAGACGAATCTGGCTCTGGTGGAATGCGAGAGCCTGGACGAGGACGATGAGGACTTCCTGCGTTCCACGCTGTTGACCCACGTGGAGGAGACGGGGTCTCCCTTGGCCAACCAGTTGCTGCAGACCTGGCAGCAGTCCCGTCGTGCGTTCACCAAAGTCATCCCCACCGAGTACAAAGCGGTACTCGCCCAACAAGCGAAGGAGACCGCCCATGCCTAATCCCAGTGGCTTCATGGAATATCCCCGCAAAAACGCCCCACGTCGGCCGGTGCCGATCCGCCTGCGCGATTGGCGTGAGGTATATGAAAAGCCGGATGACGAATTGCTGCACGAGCAGGCTTCTCGATGCATGGACTGCGGTATTCCCTTCTGCCATAACGGGTGTCCCCTGGGGAACCGGATTCCGGAGTGGAACGACCTGGCCCGTGTCGGACAATGGGACGAAGCGCTGAATCAGCTGCACGCCACCAATAACTTCCCCGAGTTCACCGGGCGACTGTGCCCGGCACCGTGTGAAGGGGCCTGTGTTTTGGGGATCGGAGACGATCCGGTGTCGATTAAGACGATGGAGCAGGCCATCGCCGATCACGGTGGAACCGATGAGCCCTTCACCCCGCAGCCGTCGGAACATCGCACGGGCAAACTGGTAGCCGTCATCGGCTCGGGCCCGGCCGGATTGGCCGCCGCACAGCAGCTGGCGCGGGCGGGGCACGCGGTGATCGTCTACGAGCGGGATGATGCTCCCGGCGGTCTGCTGCGATACGGCATCCCTGACTTCAAGTTGGAAAAGCATCTGATCGATCGGCGCATCAAGCAGATGGAGGCCGAAGGGGTGGAGTTCGCCTGCGGTGTGAACGTAGGCGTGGACGTCTCCGCCGACGAGATTCGTGACTTCCATGATGCGGTCGTGATCGCCACCGGTGCGCTGGAACCGCGCGAGACCGATCAGCCGGGGCGTGAACTGACCGGGATTCACCAGGCCATGGAGCATTTGACCGAAGCCAATCGAGTGCAGGCCGGACGCGTTCCCTTCGCCGGGATCGACGCGAAGGACAAGCACGTCATCATTATCGGTGGCGGCGATACGGGTGCGGATTGCCTGGGAACCGCGCACCGCCAGGGAGCCGCTTCGGTGCGACAGTTGGATCTGTATCCCATGCCGCCCGAAACTCGTACCGGGGTCAAAGACCCGTGGCCGACGTGGCCGTTGGTCGTGCGCAACTATCCTGCTCACGAGGAAGGCGGGGAGCGAAACTTCGGCGCCGCCGCTCTGGAGTTCATCGGTGACGACGACGGCCATGTGCGCCAGATGCGCATGAGCGAGGTGACGGTCGACAAATCCACTGGGAAACGCATCGTGAATCCCGTAGAGGGAACGCAGCGTACGGTACCGGCTGATCTGGTTCTGTTGGCGATCGGATTCTCCGGAACCGAGGACCAGCCCATGCTTCCGCAGCTGGGGTTGGAACGCAATGCGCGCAACGTGATCGACTGTGACGACGATTGGCAGACCGACACGCCGGGGGTCTTCGTGGCCGGGGACGCGCAGCGGGGCGCCTCGTTGATCGTGTGGGCCATCGCCGAGGGACGAGCGGCCGCCGCTGCCGCTCATAACCACCTGAGTTCCAACGCCGAGTTGCCCGCGCCGGTGCGCCCGGGCACTCGTGACCTGAGCCTGTAGTCGTGCTCCCCGATCGGGAGCACCCGTGCCGGTCGAGGAGACCGGTCATCGGGCGGTAGGCACAATCGTGAAATCCGCATTTCTAGGGCCGTCGGAATTACCGACGGCCCTAGAAATGCGTGCAATATTTGTGCAGGTCAACTTAGGTATTGTGGCAAAAATTCCGCCGTGAACTTGGCCTCTTAGAGCGTTTGGAGTCGGCCACCGGAGCCGAATGTGGCATAGACTGGCAAGAGTGACACGTAGAGCAAAAATAGTATGTACGATAGGTCCGGCCACGGCCACGCCGGACCGCATGAACGCCCTCATCAATGCGGGGATGAATGTGGCCCGCATGAACTTCAGCCATGGGTCGCGCGCCGATCATGAAGCGGTGTACCAGATGGTACGCGAGGCCTCGCGAGTCGCGGGCAAGCCGGTCGCGATTCTGGCTGACATGCAGGGGCCGAAGATCCGACTCGGTACCTTTGCCGATGGAGAGGTTTCCTGGAACACCGGTGACCACGTCACCATCACCTCTGACGAGGTGGAGGGAACGGCCGAGCGTGTGTCCTGCACGTACAAGAAACTGCCGCAGGAAGTCACCATCGGCGATCGGCTCTTGGTGGACGACGGAAAACTGGCCCTGGAGGTGACCGGGGTCGAGGGAAACGACATCCATCTCCTGGTGGTAGAGGGTGGACCGGTATCCAACCATAAGGGACTGTCGCTTCCCAATGTCAACATCTCCGTTCCCGCCTTGTCGGAAAAGGACATCGAGGACATGAAGTTCGCCCTGAACCTGGGAGTGGACTTGATCGCGATGTCCTTTGTACGTCATCCTCACGACGTGCGGCAGGGCCACCGTGTGATGGACGAGGTCGGGGTGCGACGCCCCATCATCGCGAAGGTGGAGAAACCGGAGGCCGTGGAGAGGTTGGAGGAGATCGTCCTCGCCTTCGACGGCATGATGGTCGCTCGCGGGGACCTGGGCGTGGAGATGCCCTTGGACGAGGTTCCATTGGTGCAGAAGCAGATCATCCGGCTGGCGCGCGCCAACGCCAAACCGGTCATCGTCGCCACGCAGATGTTGGATTCGATGATCGAGAACGCCCGCCCGACCCGCGCGGAGGTATCCGACGTCGCCAATGCCGTTTTGGACGGTACCGACGCGGTCATGTTGTCGGGGGAGACCTCGGTGGGCAAGTACCCTATCGGCACGGTACGTACCATGTCGAGGATCGTGCGCACCACAGAGGACGGGCCGATGTCCTTCGACACCTTGGATCATGATCCGCGTACCAAACCCGGTGCCGTGACGGCGGCAGCCTGGCAGATCGCCGATGCTCTGGACGCCAAGGCACTGTGTGCGTTCACGCAGACCGGCGACACCATCCGACGGCTGGCGCGCCTGAAGCCCGACATTCCGATCATCGGATTCACCCCGATCGAATCGGTGCGCAACCAGATGGCACTGTCGTGGGGAACGAAGGCTTATATTGTGGAGTACGTCGATCACACCGACGCCATGTTCCAGCAGGTGGATCAGGCCATGCAGAGCAACGGCCTCGCCGAGATAGGAGACACTGTCGTCATTGTGGCCGGGTCGCCGCCCGGAAAGCCGGGATCGACCAACACAGTGCGTGTACATCAGATAGGAAGTTAACGTGGTACCAGAAGTGCTCGTCGGACAAGAAGCGGTCGATGACATGCTGGCCGTACTGGATCTCGAAGAGATCGACAGTGACCTGTTCCGCGGTCCTAAGGCGAAAGTCGGCCCACAGCGCGTGTTCGGTGGACAAGTCGCCGGTCAGGCACTGGTGGCGGCCGGTCGTACCGTCTCAGGGGACCGCCATGTGCATTCGCTGCACGGCTATTTCGTCCGCCCAGGCGATGCCGAACGCCCCATTGTGTACGAAGTGGAGAACATTCGCGACGGTCGCTCCTTCTCAGTGCGGCGAACCGTGGCCAAACAAGGTGGGAAGACGATCTTCTTCATGTCGGCGTCGTTCCACCGTGGTGAACAGGGACTGGAACACGAGGAAGGTGGGCCCACCGACGACATCCCACCGCCCGAAGAGGTACCCACACTGCAGGAGCGCCTGCAGACCCATCCCGAACGCCTGGGCATCTGGGCGCGTATACCTCGCCCCATCGACGTGCGTTACGTCGGAACGTCGGGATTTGCCCCGCAAGGTGACCGCCCCGCCGAATCGCGCCAGCGCGTCTGGATGCGAGCCGACGGCAAGCTACCCGACGACCCGCTCATCCACGTCTGCGTCCTCACCTACGCCTCGGATCTAACCCTCCTCGACACCGTTTTGAACCGACACGGCGAGGTATGGGGTCCCGGCGGATTCCTCGGCTCGAGTCTGGACCATGCCCTATGGTTCCACCGCCCGTTCCGCGTCGACGACTGGGTGCTGTACGACTCCAGTTCGCCGACCGCCTCGGAAGGTCGTGGTCTGGCGCAGGGTCGTTTCTTTACCGCCGACGGACACCACATTGCCTCGGCGACCCAGGAAGGACTGTTGCGTCGGATGCCGTCCGACAATATTCCTCCCGGGGTTCCCTAACCGTTCGGTGTCGTTCGGTTCGAGCGGGTGGCAGCGTCTGCGCCGCCACCCGCTCGTCGTCCGTGAGGCATGCCGGGCGAAGCGACTCCTTTAATAGCGTTAGTCGCGAGCGGTGACGCGTTCCAATTCGTCCCCGTCGACCGGAGTTCGCCGCTCCGCCAGTCGGTCGACCGTGTTCTGCAGTTCCTCGAGTCGTGCCAGGAGGAGCTTGGTGTCGTCCGAGGCCTCCCAGGCGATCCCGGAATTCTCTTCCTCGATTTTCTGTGCCTCTTCCATGGAGGCCAGTACGACACCGATCAAGATGTTGAGAAGTAGAAAAGCTCCAAAGACGATGAACGTCAGACAGTAGGGGACCGCCCAGAGACTGTGGGCCATGGCCGTCCGAATGACATTGCCGATGCTGTCAAGTGCCACCATCTGCAAGAGAGTCAGCAAGGCCTGCCCGATGGAGCCGAACTGTTCCGGATTGTCCTCTCCGAAGGCCATCCAACCCAGCATCGCCCAGAGATACATGATGACGCCCATGAGGGCGAAGAGGCCGACGGACTTGGGAACGGCCTTCTTCGCCGCGACGAGGATGATGCGCAGGCTGGGGATATTGCGCAGGAGGCGAGCGATGCGCGCCAGGCGAAGGAGCCGAATGATGGTGATGTTTTCCCGCAACCCGGGGATGTAGGCGGCGACGACGATGGTGAAGTCGAAGATGTTCCATCCGCTGGCGAAATAACGCCACGTCCGTGGCGCATAGGCGATAAGCCCAATGACCACTTCCACGGTGAAAAACGCGAGAAAGACCTTGTCCAGGCGTTCCAGGGCCGCGCCCCACCGAGTGGCGACGGATTCGAAGGTTACCGCGCCGAGGACGAGGCCGTTGAGAATGATGACGGCCATGGACAGATACTGGAATCGGCTGGAGTCGTACCAGCGACGGCATTGCGCCACAATAGGATTGAGGACTTCGGTTCCATTGGGTGACATACCAGAAGGTTAGTGTAAGGCCCGGTTGAGATCGTGTTGGGGCGGAGGAGAGGTGTGGTCGACGTGGAACCGATGACGGCCGAGACGCGAGAGGTACGCGGCACGTCCAATGAGGGTGGCGACAAATAGGCGGGACCGACGGATGTCGATCCCGCCCACCGGGGAGTATTCAGGTCATCGCGCTTTTGAAGCGACCGGGCTACCAGTCCATTGTGTATAGGAGCAGGTTCGGTGTTCCACTTCCCGGGTTGGAAACGGCGCCTGAGGTGGCGCTGGAGGTGATCGCACCGTGGACCTGGCTGGGCGAGGCTCCCGGGTTCGTTTCCAGGTACAGGGCGGCTCCTCCGGCGACGTGCGGGGAGGCCATGGACGTTCCACTCGCCACATAGGTGGAGTCGTCACCGTCGATCCACGCCGACGTAATGTCGACGCCGGGAGCGAAGAGGTCGACACAGCTTCCGCTTGAGGTAAACGACGCCGCGGCGTCGGCATTGTCACTGGCGGCCACGGTAATGGCGTCCGCGACCCGGGCCGGTGACTGCCAACAGGCGGGGAGCCAGGAGGTGTTACCGGCGGCGACGGCCACTGTTACCCCGGAATCGATGAGTCCCTGCACGGCGTCGTCCAGAGTGCTGTTCATGAAGCCGCCCAAGCTCATATTAGCCACTGAAGGACCATTGGCGTTGTCGGCCACCCAGTCGAGTCCACTGAGAATGTCAGCCGAGGTTCCCGAACCCTCACAGTCAAGGACACGCACCGGAACGACGTTGGCCTCCTTCGCCACGCCGAACTCGGAGCCCGCTACGGTTCCGGCGACGTGAGTGCCGTGCCCGTGGCAGTCGGAGCCGTCCCCGCCGTCGACGGCGTCGAATCCGGGTTTCATGCGACCGGTGAAATCGTTGTGGGAGATGTTGACTCCGGTGTCGACGATGTAGGCGTCCACCCCGTTTCCGGTGCGATTGTACTCGTAGGAATCGTCCAGGGGAAGGTTGCGCTGATCGATGCGATCGATTCCCCATGACGACGGGTTGTCCTGAGAGGCCTGCGAACTGAACGGTTCGTCCAGTTCAACCTCGATATTCGCTTCCACGGTGTCCACATGTGGATGCGCGGCGAGTCGCTCGGCTTCGGACTGAGACATGTCGACGGCGAAACCGTTGACGAGATCCCATTTCTCGGTCACCTGCGCGTTGTAGCGCGACATCGACGGTGCCGTGTGTCCGTCCTGCATGGTGACGAGATAAGAGCCGGACACGGCGTCGGGATGTTCGGCGTTGAGAACGTGGCCGTCGGCGTTGGGCTGTGCGGTGGCGGCGGTGGCGGCGAACACCCCGATGGCAAGCGCACCGGTCGCCACTGTACCGATGGCGCGGCGTCGAATGGATTGTGTCATGTGTCGTCTCCCTGTCGTGTTGGCGCGTAGGCGCACCTGTTGTCATACCGTTGGGTACGACATACTAGAGAGTAAAATAAAAGTATAAGCATGTAAATGTAAATGTGTACGGTTGATGAACCGTGCGTTGCGAAACGGGGTTCGCAGCAGCGCACGGTGCCGAATCCGATTGCCGACAGTTCTCGATCGGAGGTCGCACCGCCGCTTGCGGGACAGCGAAACGACCTCCGCTCTCAGGGGTGCGTGTAGACCGCCACGTAGTCGATCAACATGGATTTGCCGTCGACGGTGTCGCTCACCGGGGTCGATCCGGGGCCGTCGTGGTAGGCATCGGGAAATTGTCCGCCGATGGCGACGTTTAGGATCAAAAACACCCCTTGGTCGAGGGCATCGCTCCAGGCCCGAGGTCCGATATCGTCGCGTGTGATCGAATGAAACAGCCGACCGTCCAGATACCAGCGCACCTCACCGACTTCATGGTCGATTTCGGCGGCATAGCGGTGGAAGGACTCCGAACAGCTGTAACAGTCCTGAGGCGGTGACCCGAGTCCGCCGGTTTCCTCCTGGCAGGGACCGTCTTCCAGTGACCCGCAATGCAGTGCTCCGAAGACCGAACCGTTGCCGTTCACGCTCTCCATCATGTCGATTTCACCGGTGGCCGGCCATCCGGTATAGCCGTCACGGAGATCGGCGCCCATCGCCCAGAAGGCCGACCAGTACCCGAGTCCGTCGGATTCGTCGACGTCTGGCAGTCGCAAGGACGCTTCGAGCCGCACGACTCCTTCCGAGTCGGCACCGAAATCATCGCGTGCGGTCTCGATCCGGCCGGACGTCCACCGGCCTTGAGCGTCGCGCCGCGGGGTGATGGCCAGGTTTCCCTTCCCGTCGTGTGAAACATTGTCGATCTCATCGGTGTGGACGGCGATTTCGCCGGTTCCCCAATCGGGTGCCGGACATCCGGGGTAACAGGTGCCCGTGTCGTAGATCCAGTCCTCGCTCAATCCGGTTCCGGCGTCTCGGTCGAAGTCGTCGCGGAAGGCGATCCGCCAATCGTCCCCGGGCTGGACGGTCGTCACGGCGGCCGTGTCCGCTGCGACCAGTCCCGTGGTGGCGAGTTCGTGCTCCAGACGTGCGGTGAGGCGGGAGACCGCCGCTTGGGTCAAGTGTGACTCGTCGCGATAGAGCAGAAGGTTGTCCACGACCGACGGACAGGTATCGGCGGAACACAGGGTCGGCGACAGGTCGATCAAATGAACGTCGTCCCATACGTCTTGGGCGATGCGTTCTGCCGTCGGGTCGGGCCACAGGCCGTCGGTGCGGGGAAATTCGCAGGATTCCCAGTCGCTCGGATCGTTCGATAGACAGGTGGGGACGTCGAATCCCGGATACGGCGTGTCCCGCAGGTAGGCGACCGGTGCGCCGCTGTCGGTCAGACGTGACAGCGATGTCTCCCAAGCGGAGGTGACCTCGTCGGCGTCGGCCGAGTAGCGGTTGAGAGAGGCTACCAGTATGAGAGCGGGCGGGGGACCGGACTCAATTCGCTTGAACATGGCCTCTCTCCAGTCGTCGCATTCGGTGTAGCTGCGATCGAGCTGATCGTTGTGCACCGTCATGGACGGCACCGGGCAACCGGATTTCGTCAGGATCTCGACCGCCGCGTCCCGTTCGTGAGCGATGGCCTCAATCGCGGGCAACCATTGGGACGCGTGTGAATCACCGAATACGACGATCCGGTCTCCGTCTCCCCGGACGCATGTGTCGTGTTCTATCTCGGTGGGTTCGAGCTGACAGTCTCCGGCGGTTCCAAAGTCCTGTGACGCCTCCAAAGGGGACGGCGAAAGCGGTTGCTCGCGGTCGGTCGACACCGGCAGCCCCGCTTCCCAGCGACTTCCGCTTCCTCCGGGATCCAGGTCGGTCCATTGACCCTGCTGTTCCAGAACCTTCATGGCTCCACTTCCTACCAGCAGTGCCACGATCACCGGAATGATCATGGACGACGCTCCGACCGAGAGTCCCGCCGAAACGCGGTGATACCTCGGCTGGTGGAATCTAATGGGCTGCTCCACCGTCACGAGCGTCAGCCAGGCCGGCAGTACCGCCACGGCGACGATGAGGAGATTGACGGCCCAATGTTGTGGCCCCCAGGCGGCGTGGAACAGAATCAACACCGGCCAATGCCAGAGATACCAACCGAAGGAGACTCGTCCCGCCCATCGCAGGGCCGGTAGTCGCAGTAGACGATTGGACTGCGGTCCTACCGCGATCAGGAGCGCGGCCGCCAGGGTGGGGAGTAGAGCGGCGCTACCGGGGAAAGCGGTCGTGGCATCGAACCACACCATCGCCGTGAGCAGCCCCGCCGTTGCCAGCGCGGCCAGACAGTGTTTCAGCCAGGCGGCTTGCTCGTCCAGGAACCTCGGCACCAGCGCCAAGGCCGCACCGACCGCGAACTGCCAGGCACGCGACGGGGTGCTGAAATAGGCGAGGGGTCCAGAAGACTCCACCCACCACAGGTTGAGGAGGAAGGACACGACCGCGATCACGGCAATGGTGACGGCCAAGGCTCGCCGCCATCGTGCGGTCAGGACGCACACGGCGGCGAGCGGTGCCCACAGCAGGTAGAACTGTTCCTCCACCGCCAGTGACCAAAAGTGCAGCAGTGGCGACGGTTCACTGTGTCCCGCCAGGTAATCGGTTTGCTGGTCGATGTAGCGCCAATTGGCCACCGACAGCGCCGACGTCACGGCGTCCCAGGCGATGTCGCGAATACGCAAAGGCGGCAGCAGAAACCACGCGGCCACCAGGGTGGTGACCAGAACCGTGGTGGCGGCGGGCAGCAAACGGCGAGCGCGGCGTCCGTAAAAGGCGGGCAGATTGATTCGTCCGTGGCGTTCTTTCTCTCGTATCAGCAGTCCGGTGATGAGGAAACCGGATACGACGAAGAAGACGTCCACCCCGACGTAACCGCCGAGGGCGAAGGGAACTCCGGCGTGAAAAAGCAGCACGCCGATCACGGCGACTCCCCGCAGCCCTTCGATGTCGGTTCGGAAGCGGTCGTTGTGTTTTAGGTGGTCCATGGGAGCATTCCGTCCATTGTTCCGGAGGCGAGCAGAGTGAACAAAAGGAGTAGGAGGGTGATGGCGGTTCCCTGGGCGAAGCCGCGCTGGTGCGGTGACCTCGGCGGTTTGTCAGTTGGCGATTGCATGGGCTTTCTCCCGATGGGCGAGCGAGTCGGTGGTGGTGGGTGGCTCGGCGGGAACCGGCCGTAGCGTCTTCCATGCCGCTCCGATCAGTGGGGCGTGGAGGACGGTATGGATGCAGATAAAGACGGCCGCGGGCCAAAAGGCGTAGGGATCGTACTGTGCGGCCGCCCATATCAGTGAGCCCCAGAGGCTGAGCAGGGTGATGCTGGACCACACCACGGTCAGCCGGGCCACGGTGGTCGCCAGTCGATTGCGTTTCTTGGTCGTTCCCGTCGGAGTCCATGACGCGGTGCGCTTTCGGATGAGGTGCCAGATCGCTACGACGTGGGTGTAGCTGTACAGCAGTTGGGCGCGCACGACGTTGAGGCGCCATTTGGTTTTATGGGCGGCCGGTAGCAGCACGAACCATACCCACAGCGTGGGAATGAAGGCCACCATGTGCCAGGGGCGTACCTGGTCGGCGTAGGCGGTGGCCATGATGATGGCTGGTATGGGGACGGCGAAGACGTTGACGGCGTTGACGATGTAGGAGGCAAAGCCGTTCCAGAAGCACAGGCGGGTCCGTAGCGGCATGCGGCGACGATGGAACCGGCGGTCGACCAGGAGCTCGAGATTACCCATCGCCCAGCGGTATTGCTGGTTGACGTAGGCGGTGACGGTATCGGGCGAGGCTCCGGTGGCGAGGTTGACGGGAACGTAGGCCGTCTGCCAGCCGAATTTCGACAGTTCAATGGAGGTGAACATGTCCTCGCTGTGCTCCATTCTGGGGAAGCCGTCCAGACGTCGCAGCGCGTGACGTCGGTATACGACGCAGGATCCACAGCAGATTGCGGCGTGGTCGGCGTCGCGGGAGGGCTGAATCCAACGATAGAAGAGTTCTTGGGCGGCACCGGCGGCTTTTTCCAACCACCCCATGCTTTCTGTGGTTCGGAAGTATTGCGGTGACTGCACGATCGCGGTGTCGGGATCGGCGAAGTACGGCATGAGGTGGTAGAGGAAGTCGTCGCGGGGGCAGAAGTCGGCGTCGAAGACGGCGATGAATTCACCGTTCGAGACGCGGTAGCCGTGGTTGATGTTGCCTGACTTCTTGAGGTGCGGCCGGTCGTCGCGGACGTCGTAGTGGAAGCCGTAGGTGGCGGCCAACGCCGCGACCTCGGGTCGGTCGGAGTCGTCGAGAACGTAGACCGATATCGGTCCGTGCCATCGCATGGCCGCGACGTGTCGGTAGGTGTTGCGGAGGATGTCGAAGTCTTCGCCGCAGGTGGGTAGGAGTACGTCGACGCTCGGGTAGTGATGTGGCCGGTACCCGTGCACGAGGAGCCGATGGCTCGTCCGGGTGGTTCGGCGCGACCGTTGGCCGTCCAACAAAGCAAGGGACCAAGCGATCATATTGGCTCCCAGAACGACGAGGAACATCCACAACAGGGGATGACGTAGGGAGAAGAGGAACAGCGAGGTGGCGGTGAACAGGTAGGAGACGGCGATGCCGAGTAGGACCCAGCGTTGCTGCGGCCCCAGGTAGGAATATATTTCGCCGTCGTCGGGCGGTGTCGGTAGAAAGATCTGAGACATGGATATCGCCTGTGGTCGTGAGGTTTCCACGGTCCGGTTGGGGAGTGGCCATTGTGGCGTGGTGGTAGTGGGGAACGAAAGTCCTTGTGGCTGTTGATATGAGGGTTTCCAACTTCACTGTAGTGCGGACACCTAAGAAATAGCAAAGTTTTCTAATAGAAATCACACCGCGAGCCCCGATGTGGCCATGCTTGATGTCACCCGAGGCGCAAAGTCCAGTATATGGGAGTTTCGGAATGCTTTCTCGCTTCCTTGTGCTGGGGCTTCAATAAATTATGGCATGCGACACATAAATATTCTCTTGACTCAGCCAATGTCATACTAATACAATCTATCGCATAAACATGCAATTGGAGGAAGTACGTGACTTATCGCATCGCGGTCGCGGGAGCCAGCGGCTACGCCGGAGGCGAGGCCCTACGGCTCATCTGCGACCACCCCGAACTGGAACTGGCCTGCGCCACCGCACATACCCAAGCCGGTCAAGCGTTGACCGAGGTGCACCCGCACCTGCCGGGGCTCAGCGAGCGATACTTCGACTCCACCGGTAGTGAAACCATCCAGGCGGCCCGCCCCGACGCGGTCGTCATGACCCTGCCGCATGGACAGTCGGCGGCATTGGCCGCTGAACTTCCCGACGACCTGGCGATCGTGGACCTGGGAGCCGATCACCGGCTTGTCGACGCCGACCAATGGGCCAAATACTATTCCGGGCCACACGCCGGCAGCTGGACGTACGGGCTACCGGAACTGCCGGGACAGCGTGAGCGGATTCAGGCGTCCACGCGAGTTGCCGCCACCGGGTGCTACGCGGTAGCCACGATATTGGCCCTGGCTCCCTTGCTCCACAGCGGAATCGCTCAGAAACACGACGTGGTGACCGTCGCGGCGTCCGGGACGACCGGAGCGGGCAACAACCCTGTGAAGCGCCTACTGGCCAGCGAAGTGACCGGATCTCTGACCGGTTACAAGACCGGTCGGCACCAGCATGTACCCGAAATCAAGCAGGCCACCGGCGCCACCGGCCTGTCGCTCACTCCGGTACTGGCACCCATGCCGCGCGGCATTCTCGCCACCGTCACCGCTCTCCCCGCGACGCCCGACATCGACGCCGATGACGTCCGAGACCTCCTGCTCACCACCTACAAGGACGAGCCGTTCGTGCATGTCGTGCCCGAAGGAGCGCAACCGTCCACCAAAGCCGTCTTGGGCACCAACTCCGCTCAACTCCAAGCGACGGTGGACGCGGACTCGGGTCGACTGATCGTCACCTCCGCCGTCGACAACCTCGGCAAAGGAGCATCCGGTCAGGTCGTACAGTGCCTCAATCTCCTTCTCGGACTGCCGGAGACGACCGGTCTGACCGTCAACGGGATCGCTCCCTGAACCGCCATTGCACCTCGCGACACCAAAGGACACAACATGACCGTTACGCAACCGCAAGGGTTCCTCGCCTCCGGGGTGGCCAGTGGACTCAAATCCACCGGTGCGACCGACCTTGCCCTCCTTGTCAACCAGGGCCCCAGCCAAGTGGCCGCGGCTCGATTCACGAAGAACCGCATTCAAGCCGCTCCAGTGCAATGGACGCGTCAGGTCATGACCACCGGGTCCCTGCACGCGGTGGTTCTCAACTCCGGAGGTGCCAACGCCTGCACCGGGCCGGACGGATTCGCCGACACCCATAAAACCGCTGAGAAGGTGGCCGACAAGCTCCATTGCGGAGCGATCGACGTTGCCGTCTGCTCCACTGGACTTATCGGCGAACGCCTGAACATGGATCAACTCCTGCCCGGCGTCGACCAGGCCGCCAAAGAGCTGACCGCCGAGGGCGGATCGGCCGCCGCCAACGCCATACTCACCACCGACACCTCTGCCAAAGAGGCCGTCTACCGCTCAAGCGAAGACTGGACCATGGGAGCAATGGCAAAGGGAGCCGGCATGCTCGCCCCCTCCCTGGCGACCATGCTCGCCGTCATTACCACCGACGCCAAGATCGACGCGCTGGCCGCCGACTCCGCGCTCGCCACCGCCTGTGAATACAGCTTCGACCGCCTCGACTCCGACGGCTCCACCTCGACCAACGACACCGTGCTCCTGCTGTCCTCCGGAGCCGTCGACGTCACGCCCGACGTCGACGAGTTCAACACCGCACTCCAACAGGTGTGCCACACCCTCGCCCAAAGCATGCTCACCGACGCCGAGGGTGCCACCAAGGACATCGCCATTACCGTCACCGGAGCGGACTCGGAGGCAGACGCGGTCGAAACGGCGCGAGCGATCGCGCGCGACAACCTCGTCAAATGCGCCTTCTTCGGGCAAGACCCGAACTGGGGACGCATCCTCGCCGCCGTCGGCTGCACCGACGCGATCTTCGAACCCGACCAGGTCGACGTCGCGATCAACGACGTGTGGATCTGTCGCAACGGCTACGCCGCCGCCGATCGGAATCTCGTCGACCTGAGCTCACGCGACGTCGCCGTCACCGTCAACCTCAACGCGGGTGAGGCTACCGCGACGGTGTGGACCAACGACCTCAGCCACGACTACGTACACGAAAACTCCGCCTATTCCTCCTGAGGTGACCGGTGAACAACAATCTCAACGACGCGCTGAAAAAGGCCGAAACACTCGTCGAAGCCCTACCCTGGCTCCAGGAATTCCACGGCGCCACCGTAGTGGTGAAATACGGCGGTAACGCCATGATCAAACCCGAACTGCAGTCGGCCTTCGCCGCCGACATGGTCTTTCTGCGGTACGCCGGCCTGAAGCCGGTCGTCGTTCACGGCGGCGGACCTCAGATCTCGGCCATGCTCGACAAACTCGGCATCGACAGTGAATTCAAAGGCGGCCTACGCGTCACCACTCCCGAGGCCGCCGACGTCGTGCGCATGGTCCTCGTCGGGCAGGTCGGCCGCGAACTGGTCGGGCTCATCAACAGTCACGGCCCCTACGCGGTCGGAATGAGCGGGGAAGACGCCCAAATGTTCGTCGCCAAACGGCGGTGGGCCACCATCGACGGTGAAAAAGTCGACATCGGTCGGGTCGGAGACGTCGCCGGAGTAAACACTGACGCCGTCGGCGACCTCATCGCCGCCGGACGGATACCCGTCATCTCGACGGTCGCCCTCGACGAAGACGGCGTGCTCTACAACCTCAACGCCGACACCGCCGCCGGCGCACTCGCCGCCTCCCTCAGAGCCGAAAAACTCGTCATACTCACCGACGTCGAAGGTCTCTACACCGACTGGCCCGATAAAGATTCGCTGGTCAGCGAGATCAATACCGACGACCTTGGAGGGCTCCTGCCACGACTGCAGTCCGGCATGATTCCCAAAATGGAAGCCTGCCTCCACGCCGTCAAAGGCGGCACCGACGCCGCCCACGTCATCGACGGCCGCATCCCCCACTCGACCCTGCTGGAAGTATTCACCCACAAAGGAATCGGAACGATGGTGATTCCCAATGACGACTGACTCCACAACGGCACTGCAAAACCGCTACGCCGACGCCCTCATGGACACCTACGGACAACCGCCCGTGGCGCTGGCGTCAGGAAACGGCCGCCACGTCACCGACGTCGACGGACGGACCTACCTCGACATGATCGGCGGCATCGCCGTCTCCACCGTCGGGCACCGGCACCCCGACTACGTCGAAGCCGTCGTGCGTCAGACCGCCACCATCGCCCACACCTCCAACCTCTTCTTCCATCCCACCGAAGTGGAACTGGCCGAAACCCTCGTGAAACTCACCGGAGCCGACGGGCGCGTGTTCTTCAGCAATTCCGGAACCGAAGCCAATGAAGCCGCCCTGAAACTGGCCCTCAAAGCCGGAAAACCCCACGGTAAAACCCGCATCGTCGCCGCCGAGAACTCCTTCCACGGACGCACCCTCGGCACCCTCGCCGTCACCGGTAAAGCAAGCATCCGCGAACCGTTCGCGCCCTTCGGTATCGAAGCCACCTTCGTACCGTACGGCGACACCGCCGCGCTCACCGCCGCCGTCGACGACACCGTCGCCGCCGTGATTCTCGAACCCACCCAGGGCGAAGCGGGCGTCGTCCCCGCCTCCACCGACTTCCTTCACACCGCTCGTGCGCTCACCCACGAACACGGCAGCGCTCTCATCCTCGATGAGATCCAGGCGGGATTCGGACGGACCGGGAGGTGGTTCGCTCATCACGCCGCCGACATCACCCCCGATATCATCACTCTCGCCAAAGGTCTCGCCGGAGGAATCCCCATGGGTGCCACCATCGGCGTCGGGGACTGGGGGAACGTCTTCCAAGCCGGCGACCACGGCTCCACCTTCGGCGGCAACCCCATCGCCGGTGCCGCCGCGCTCGCCGTCATCGACATCATCGAACGAGAAGACCTTTTCGACAACGTCAACACACTGGGGCGAAAACTGGAGAATCGGCTTCACAACCACCCCGCCGTCATCGCGGTACGCGGTGAAGCGCTCTGGCGTGGCATCGTCCTGGACACCGACATCGCCGCCGACGTCTGCGGTCAACTGAGGAATGCGGGGATTCTGGCTAATCCGGTTCGCCCCAACGTCATCCGGATCGCACCGCCCCTCAGCATCACCGCCGCCGAACTCGAGCAGTTCACCAGCGCTCTGACCGACGTTCTCGACCAATATCCGGCTCAAGGAAAGACGCCATGAACACCACTCCGACGCACTTTCTCACAGACACCGACCTCAACGGCGACGAACAGGCCGAGGTGCTCGAGCTTGCCGCCGCCTACAAACAAGGGTCCGGTTCCGCACCGGCTCGACCCCTCGACGGCAAAAGCGTCGCACTCGTCTTTGAAAAGCCCTCCACCCGTACCCGCATCTCCTTCGACGTCGCCGTCCATCAGCTCGGGGGCCACCCGGTCTCCGTTGACGCCACCACCACTCAACTCGGCAGGGGCGAGACGGTCGCCGACACCGCCCGGGTTCTTTCACGTTACGTCGACGCCGTCGTCATGCGCACCTACGAAGACCAACGCCTTGCCGAACTGGCGCACCACGCCAGCGTTCCGGTCGTCAACGCCCTCACCGACGGCCGGCACCCGTGCCAGGTGCTCGCCGACCTGCAGACCATCGCCGAACACCGTCCGCTGGCGGGAACCCACCTCACCTACCTCGGTGACGCGTCCAATAACGTCGCCGCTTCACTGCTCATCGCCGGAGTCACCGCCGGGCTTCACATTCGCCTCGCCGCCCCTGAAGCGCTCTCCCCCGGTGATGAACTGGTGCAGCAGGCCAATGACATCGCCGCCCACACCGGCGGATCAGTTCAACTGCACACCGATCCGCGGGCCGCGGTCCGCGACGCCGATGTCCTCTACACCGACGCCTGGAATTCCATGGGACAGCAGCATGACGACAAGCTGCTGACCTCTCTGCGGGACTACCAGATCAACCGCGCCCTCATCGCAGAGGCACCTGACGCCGTCGTTCTGCACTGTCTACCGGCACACCGTGGAGAGGAAATCACAGACGACATTATCGACGGCCCCTTTTCGCGTGTTTTCGATCAAGCGGAGAATCGTCTGCATGCGCACAAAGCGCTGTTGACTTGGTTGATAGGAGAACACTGATGGCAACGTCGCCAACCAAAGCCGCACGGCTGGCTCTCATCACCGACATCATCAATTCACAGGAGGTGTCCAGCCAGACCGAATTGCAAGACCTCATCGCTGATAAAGGACACAGCGTCACTCAGACGACGTTGTCGCGCGATCTCGAATCGCTCGGCGCGGTCAAGGTCCGCGGTGCCGACGGGTCCACACCCGTCTACGCGATATTTCCCGAGGGCAGTCGACCGCTTCGTGATACCGAACATCCCTCCGACCGTCTCACTCGACTCCTCCGCGAACTCCTCACCGGGGCCGACCACTCCGGAAACCTCGCCGTCCTCTGGGTACCGCCGGGGGCCGCACAGTACCTCGCCAGCGCCATCGATCGATCCGGGTTGACCGACATCATCGCCACCATCGCCGGTGACGACACGGTCGCCGTCATCGCCCGAGACGGCGTCAGCGGGAAAACCATCGCCGACCGCATGTTGGGGTGGGCCGAAGAACCGAATTCACACCGGACCTGACCGCGTCGCGACACGAGTGGACACAGGTTCGGACACACCGAACAACAGTAAAGGAACCGACCCATGACAGAACGCATCGTCCTCGCCTACTCCGGAGGCCTCGACACGTCAGTCGCCATTCCCTACCTCGCCGAGCAATTCGACGCCGAAGTCATCGCCGTCGCCATCGACGCCGGGCAAGGGGGAGAAGACCTGGAAGCCGTCCACGACCGCGCACTTGGTTGCGGAGCGGTCGCCGCCGAGGTCATCGACGCTCGTGAGGAATTCGCCGCCGAATACTGTTACCCGGCGGTGTCCGCCAATGCCCTGTACATGGATCGCTATCCACTCGTGTCGGCACTGTCGCGCCCGCTCATCGTCAAGCATTTGGCTCAAGCCGCCGAAAAGCACGACGCCACCATCGTCAGCCACGGCTGTACCGGGAAGGGAAACGACCAGGTCCGTTTCGAAGCGGGGCTCGCGGCCTTGGCACCCGATCTGAAGATCGTCGCTCCGGCGCGGGACTTCGCCTGGACGCGGGACAAGGCCATCGTTTTCGCCGAGGAGAAGAACCTACCGATCGACGTCACCGCCTCTTCGCCGTACTCCATCGATCAAAACCTGTGGGGCCGTGCGGTGGAAACCGGTTTCCTCGAAGACCTGTGGAACGCTCCGATCGAAGACATCTACTCGTACAGTCACAGTCCGGCCGAACCCGCCGACCCCGACGAAGTCATCGTTACCTTCGATAAGGGGCGGCCGGTCGCCTTGGACGGGGAAACCAAGACCGCCTACCAGCTCATCGATGAGCTCAACCGCAGAGCCGGTGCTCAAGGTATTGGGCGGATCGACATGGTCGAAGACCGTCTTGTCGGCATCAAGAGCAGAGAAGTCTACGAGTCACCGGCGGGTATCGCGCTCATCACCGCCCATATGGAGTTGGAGGCCGTCACCCTCGAACGTGAGCAGGCTCGGTTCAAGCGGACCGTCGATCAACGGTGGGGCGAAATGGTCTACGACGGCCTGTGGTTCTCTCCGTTGAAAAACAGTCTCGAATCCTTCATCGACGACACGCAACGCCACGTCAGCGGGGATATTCGGCTGCACATGCAGCACGGCAAGGCCACCGTCACCGGGCGTCACAGCCACCAGAGCCTGTACGACTTCAACCTGGCCACGTACGACGAGGGCGACAGCTTCAAGCAGGAACACGCCCGTGGGTTCGTGGAACTGTGGAGTCTACCGGCCAAACTCGCCTACGCACGTCAATCGAACTAGACGTGCCTACCGACTCGGGTAGGGCCGAAATTCGTGCCTGAACCAGCGGCCCTACCCGTTCAACACCGAACTCAAGGCAGAAGGACCGAACGATGACCGCACTCTGGGGAGGCCGCTTCACCGGCGGCCCGGCGCAAGCATTGCAGCAACTCAACGACTCCATCGGCTTCGACTGGCGACTCGCGCCATACGACATTCGAGCCTCCCAAGCCCACGCGCGAGTGCTGCACCGGGCCCGCCTGCTCACCGATGCCGAACTCACCGAATTGCTCGGTGCCCTCGATGCCCTGGCCGACGACATCGCCACCGGCGTTTTCCAACCCCAAACGGGGGATGAAGACGTCCACACCGCTCTGGAACGCGGACTGGTCGAACGGCTCGGGACGCTCGGCGGAAAACTACGGGCCGGACGCAGCCGCAACGACCAGGTCGCCACCGACCTCCGCCTATACGCCCGCGATGCGGCCGCCTCACTCACCGCCAAGCTCACCGAACTGGTCGAAGCGCTTGCCGATCAGGCCGAAAAGCACCTCCACGACCCCGCTCCCGGCATGACACACCTGCAACACGCTCAGCCGGTGACCCTGGGCCATCAGCTTCTCGCTCACGCCCAAGGCCTACTGCGGGATCTCGACCGACTCGCCGATTGGGACCGGCGTGCCGCCGTGTGCCCACTTGGTTCCGGGGCACTGTCCGGTTCGTCATTGCCTCTCGATCCCGAAGCGGTGGCGGAGGAATTGGGTTTCACTACGTCGGCCCCCAACTCGATCGACGCCGTCGCCGATCGGGACTTCGCCGTTGAACTGGCCTTTGTGTGCGCACAAATCGGCCTACACCTGTCTCGCCTAGGGGAGGAGTTCATTCTCTGGTCCAGTCAGGAGTTCGGCTGGGTCACTGTGGACGATGCCTTTTCCACCGGATCCAGCATCATGCCGCAGAAGAAGAACCCCGACGTCGCCGAATTGGCTCGCGGCAAGTCGGGTCGCCTGGTGGGTAATCTCAACTCGCTCGTGACGGCGTTGAAAGGGCTCCCCTTCGCCTATAACAAGGATCTCCAGGAAGACAAGGAACCCCTTTTCGACTCTCTCGACAACCTGGAGCTACTGCTTCCGGCCGTGACGGGAATGGTCGCGACGGCCACCTTCCACCCCGACGTTCCCCGGCAGGCCGCCCCCAAAGGCTTCAGCTTGGCAACCGAGATTGCCGATTGGCTGGTACGCAAGGGAATTCCCTTCCGCACGGCCCACGAGGTCGCGGGTGCGTGTGTGGCCGAATGCGAATCACACGGAATCGAACTGCACGAGCTCAGCGACGAACAGTTGGTCGGCCTCAGCGAACACCTCGACGCTTCGGTGCGGGAGGTGCTGACCGTCGACGGTGCTCTGGCCGCCCGCACGACACCAGGGTCGACCGGTCCGCAGGCGGTACGCCACCAGCTGGAGACCGTACGGGCGACGGTGGAGAATCTACGAAAAGTCACTATTCCTTCTCAATAACCACGACATCGCGTGCCGGGGACGGATCACGGTCGCGGGTTAGCGCTCGCTGACCGTGCCGCTGTTGATAGTGGCCGCGAGGCCGTTGAGAAGTACATTCAATCCGAATTCCAGTTCCGAGTATCTTTCGTCGTCCGCAGTGCTCTCGGGGAGCGCCATGGTATCGAAGATTTGGGAGGCATAGGGGTAGCGCTGCGAATTGACCAAGGTACTCATCGCCGTCACCCAGCGCCGTTCCGACTCTGCGAGGTCGACGCCGTCGGTGTGGCGTTTACCGTCCATGTCGTGCATCGTCTGTACGGAGTTCCGCACGAAACCACTCAACAAAACGGTTACTGCAAGTTGATCCGGCAGACTCAACGATGTCTGACTCAAGTGCCTCAAAGCTGTATCCAACCAATCGATTCCATGAGGGCCCTCGGGTGGACCGGTTACCGGCAGTCGCACCAGCCACGGATGCCTCTCGAAGAGCCGAATCTGCGCCCATACCCATTCCCGCAAGCCCGTTTTCCATGAGTCCGTTTCTACGTGCGGTGCGGGTCCATAAGCGTAGTCCTGCATGAGGGTCACCAGCTCGTCCTTCGAACCCACATAGCGGTAGAGCGACATTTTGGTAACTCCGAGCTTATCGCTGACCTTCGGCAAGGTGACCGTTTCTATGCCCTCGCGATCGGCCAGTTCTACCGCTGTGGAGATGACCGTGTCGACGTTAAGTCGAGCGGGGCGACCCCGACGGCTTTCAGTGGGTATTCGCCATAGGCGGGCGATTCCATCCGGGATGTCTTCAGTCATGTCCGTCCTTTAGCTGGTTGATGCGGCCTGATTCGAGTATCGCACAATAATTAATATCTATGATATAGTTTCTCAGAGATAGTAAGTGTTGATACGGGAGTTCTCATGACCGAACATGTACACCCGGCCGACGAAATGCCCCGTCGTTCGCCGCCAATACCAGCCCAAAAATTGAACATCCACCCCGAGTCACCGAAAAAACCGCGAGTTCTAACCCCGGACCTGGCACGCGGAATCATGCTTCTGTGTATCGCCATCGCCAACTCCGCAGGCATCTTTCTTGCACGCACACCCGGCCTCGAAGCCGACCCCGAAGGTATGGAACGGGGAATGAACGCCGTACTCACCCTCCTGGTTCACGCCCGTTCATTTCCGGTATTCGTTCTCGTCTTCGGCTACAGTCTGGTGCTCTTCATACGCCACCGGCAGCGGAGAGGCGACGATCACCGCACTATCCGCCGCACACTCACCCGACGCAGCATATGGCTGGTCCTGTTCGGCGCCGTTCACGGAACCCTGCTCTATGCGGGCGATTTTCTCGGCGCGTACGGAATCCTGGGACTGCTGTTCGTCGTCGTGCTCATGAACCGTGGCGAGCGCTTCCACCGCCTCGCACCCTGTTACCTCGGCGTGGTGGGGCTCTGTGCCGCCGTCTATGCCGTGCTCACCTCTGTCGAACAATCCCAATCCGCTGCGATCGACGCTGCGACACCCTACAGCCTGTTCCCGTCGGCTAGCGCGCCGGACTATCTTTCCGCGGTATCCGAACGGCTCACTGAATGGCCCGTTCACACCCTCATCCTGACCGCCCTGATCTTCCACGTGTGGATCGGCGTATGGGCGGCCCGGAACGGCATCCTCGAACACCCGGAGCAGTACCGACGGCTCCTATGGACTGCCGTCACCATAGGACTGACGCTATCGATGGCCGGAGCGTTGCCAATGGCACTACTCAGCGCCGACCTCTGGCACACCAATAGTGCCGCGGCCGACTGGGCCCGCATGCTTTACGAGGTGACCGGCAGTTTCGGCGCCATCGGATACCTCGCGCTCCTAACCCTGGTCGCCGGTCGAATCGAACGGAAACGCAGCACCGGACCGATCGTGCGATCGCTGAGTGCACTAGGACGGCGATCCCTCTCCGCCTATCTCTTTCAATCAATAGCCTGGCTGCTTCTGGCCGCGTCATTCACCCTGGCACTACCCCAACGCACCGACAGTCCACTCCTCATGGCGATCGTCTGCGCCACAGGCGTATGGTTGATCACATTGATTGGTGCTGAATGGATGCGACGGCGGAATCTGCAGGGCCCGATGGAGGTGCTGCTGCGGCATCTGAGCCACGGTTCGGCCACACGACCGACTCCGCGATCACAACGGTAAGTCGAGACGATGCTTCGTTTTAGCCGTGGCCGGAACCGAAAACGGGTCCTCCGGCCACGGATGTTTCGGGTAGCGGCCCCGCATGTCCTTACGAACCTCCTGATAAGGACCCTCCCAAAACGAAGCGAGATCGGACGTGATCGCCACCGGACGACCCGCCGGATTCAACAAATGCAGCGATACGCCAACCCCCGCGATCAGCGGTGTTTCGGTGGCCCCGAACATCTCCTGTAGCTTGACCGCCACCACCGGCCACTCCTGCCCATAATCGACCCGAACCCGACGTCCACTCGGAACGGTGATCCATTCGGGAGCAACATCGTCAAGCCGAACCTGCCACGGCAAGAGATTCCGCAAGGCCGCCGCGACGTCGATCGCCTCCACATCGCCACGCCGCCGACAATGCGACCACCACGGCTCCAACCAATCGGTGGAATCGACCAGGCTTATATCGTCCACACACGGCCAAGGACTCCCCAGCTGCTCATGGCAAAACGCCATCCGCTGCCGCAAACGCACCGCCCCCTCATTCCACCGAAGAAGGTCCAGGCCCTCGCGGCGCAGGCCCTCCTCCAGAGCCGTCCGCACCAGATCCTCATCCGGTTGAGCGAGCGGAACCGACTCCAACTCAACGGCCCCCACTGTGCGTACTCGCCGAGCACGAACGTCCCCGCGCTCGCGGTCCCAAACCACCTCCGCACGTTCGGCCACCCCGACCAGTTCGCAGGCGACGTCTCCGTCGATGGGAACCGCCGACCTGATGAGCGCCGTCGCCGATCCCCGGGCTCGAGTGGCTTCGGCGATGGCCAGCCAACGATGATCGGACAGGGGCGACCCGGGCGTCACGGTTGCCCCCGTACCGGAGACGGTAAGCCATTGACGAGACGACTGGTCACTGCCGGATTCCCTCCTCCGAGCGACGCGTTCGGGAAAAGCCAAAGCAGTGATGATGGCGGCGGCCTCGTCGTCGCTGGTGGTTCCGTCTATCCGTGGAACCTTGGTCGACAAACGCTTGACTTCCTTGCGCCATTGCCGGTCGCCCTGAGTGCGAAGTCGCTTCCATTCCTGCAGCAAATCGTCGCCGCGCCCACGGCGATCCAAGGCCAGCAAGGCCGTGACCTCCGCTGCCTGGCGGGTCCCTACATATGCAGCACCGTCCAGTAGCGCCCGCGCCAGACGCGGGTGGACGCCGAACCGAGGCATTTCTCTACCACGGGCTGTCACGTGGCACCGCGCATCGATGGCGGACAGGGAAGTCAGTGTTTCCAGTGCCGCCTGCCATGCGCCCTTCGGCGGCGGGGTTGACAAGGGCAGTCGATCGACAGGCGTACCCCAGCAGAGAACCTGGAGGGCGAATGCGGTGAGATCGATGGTCTCGATGTCGGGTTTGGCGTGGGCGGGCCGACGAACATCCTCGGCTTCCGACCAGCAGCGCCACACCACACCTGGCCCTTCCCGTCCGGCTCGACCGGCACGTTGGGCCGTGGACGAACGCGGCGCCGGAATCGTTGCGAGCCCCGGCAAGCCCCGAGCGTGATCGATGAACGGTCGGCGTGCCAACCCCGCGTCGACCACGATGCGAACCCCCGGAACGGTCACACTGGATTCGGCTATGTCGGTGGCGAGAATGACGCGACGGCGCTCGCGTGGGAGCATCGCGTCGTTCTGCTCCGCTGTGGGAACGGAACCGTGCAGGGCCAGCACCTCGGTATCATGGAGGTCCAGGCGTCCGGCCACTCGGTTGATTTCCGCCGTGCCGGGGAGGAAACAGAGGATATCGCCGGTGTCGGTGGCGTGGGCACGCTCGATGACGCCGGTGACGTGGGCGAGAAATCGCGGTGAGACGCCCTTGTCTCCGAGAGGCCGGTCACGATGGGCGGGAGGTGTCCAGTGGATATCGACGGGGTGGTCGAGTGGTTCGGTTTCGATAACGGGCGCTTCAGGGAGCAGGACGCGCCATAGGTCGACGTCGGCGGTGGCGGAGGCGGCGATGAACGCCAGCTCAGGCCGGAGGATCGCGCGGGACTCGGCGATGAACGCGGCGGCGGTATCGGTTTCGATGTGCCGTTCATGGCATTCGTCGAGCATGACCGCGTCGACGTCGGGTAGTTCGGGATCGGCGAGAAGCTGGTTGACAAGGACCCCCGTCGTGACGACCTCGATACGTGTCTTCTGGGACCGACGAGTTTCACCGCGGATTCGATAGCCGACCGTCTCTCCGACGGGTTCGCCCAGAATAGCGGCCATACGCTGCGCGGCGGATCTCGCCGCGAGGCGGCGCGGTTCGGCGACCACGACTCGGCGTGACGGTTCCTCGTCATCGAGCAGTCCGGCAAGGGCGAGTGGCGCAACGGTGGTTTTTCCGGTACCGGGAGGAGCGGCCAGGATGGCTGAGGAGTGGCGGTCCACGGCGGTGGACAGGTCGGTCAAGACCTGATTGATCGGCAGCTCTGGGAGTGTGGGCATGCCTGCAATTATCCCAAATCGAATTCAACGACCATTCCGGCTGCGGTGGTGAGGTGTGGCGCGCGGCCGGTCGAATCCGGCGATCGTGAGAACGTCCAGCACGGTTTTCGGTCTGCCCTGCAGGAACCGGAGGGTGACGTCGTGCTCGGCTACCACCGTCTGCTCAGAATAAGAACCGGCGAGGTCGATTCGATTCCTTGACAGGCAGTGGTTTCTGTCCGAATCGCGACAGCTTGAGCCGACTCTGAACCGTGCGCGAAGCCATGGGCCCGTGCGGCTTCGCCGTAGTAGGCTCTTGCATATGGGCACCCTGGAGGACTTCGAGTCTGCGCGCCCGCGTCTGCTCGCCATCGCCTACCGCATGCTCGGCGCCGTCTCGGAATCCGAAGACGCCGTGCAGGAGACGTATCTGCGCTGGGCGAGAGCCGACCGAGAAAGCATCCGGGTGCCGGCTGCCTGGCTCACCAAGGTGCTCACCAACATCTGCCTCAACTCCCTGACGTCGGCACGCGCACGCCGCGAGGAGTACATAGGCCAGTGGCTTCCCGAACCGGTGCTTGACGGCGACCCTGTAGTGGGCCCCCTCGAGACGGCGGAGCAGCGGGAGTCGGTCTCGCTTGCCGTCCTGTATCTGCTGGAGAAGCTGACTCCGCAGGAGCGAGCGGTCTTCGTTCTCAAGGAGTCCTTCTCTCACTCCCACACGGAGATAGCCGAGATCCTGGAGATTTCGACGGCCAACTCGCAGCAGCTGTTCAGCCGCGCCAAGCGCCACCTGGCGGACGCCAAAAGGTCAGCGGAGGTGGACCGAGACGCGGCCGAGCGGATCATCAAGGAGTTCCTCAAGGCCGCCTCTAGCGGCGACACTGAAACGCTGGTCGCCCTGCTGACCTCCGACGCGGTGGTGATCGGCGACGGTGGAGGCGTCGTGACCGCCGCCCGCAAGCCGGTGCTGGGTGCCGAGCGCGTCGCCAAGCTGATCACCGGTCTGTTCCGCCCGTCGCAGCGTCAGCTGGAGATGATCGGCGGACTGCCGGACCTGTACTTCACCTACGCCAACGGCACGCCGTCGCTGGCCATCACCGTCGGCGAGAAGGTTGTGGGCGTGATCGCCTTCAGCTTCGAGGGCGGATCCGTCTCGGCGATCCACGACGCGGTCAACCCGGGCAAACTTACCGCCTTCGAACGCGCGTGGAACAGCTTCGACCACGGGGAGCCGCTGCACAGTTTCGAGTGACCCACATCGCTCTGAGGACGTGTCAGGTTTTTCGCGGCCGCCCGGTTCAGGGAGCGACAAGAACCGAGGAGGAACCATGAAACACCGCATCGTCGTACTCGGAGCCGGATACTCGGGCGCCCACGCCGCCTCGCGGATCGCCCGTCGACTGCGCCGGGAGGACGTCGAGGTCACGCTCGTCAACGCCGAACCCGACTTCGTGGAACGCGTGCGCCTGCACCAGATCGCCGCCGGACAGGACTTGCTGGTCCACCGGCTCGACGAGCTGTTCGCCGGCACCGGGGTCCGCCTACGTATCGACCGTGTGACGGGACTGGACGTGGAGGACAAGAAAGTCGCTACCGAGACGGGCGAACTCCGCTACGATACGTTGATCTACTCCCTCGGAAGCTTCGGCCGAACTCCTGAGGGCACGTACAGCGTCGCTGACTACCCCGGGGCGCTGCGGCTGCGCAAGAGGCTGTCGAGTCTGGGCGATGGCGAGCGCGTGCCCGTCGTCGGCGGCGGACTGACGGGCCTCGAAGCGGCCACCGAGATCGCCGAGACGCGGCCGGGCCTGGCGGTCACGCTGGCCACGGCGGGCGAACTCGGTGACTGGTTGGCACCCGGAGCGAGGCGGCACCTGCGCCAAGTGGTCGCGAAGCTGGGGATCACGCTCGAAGAGAACCGAGTAGTCGACCCGGGCGAGACCGGGGCGACCACGGTCTGGTGCACCGGGTTCACTGCCTCCACACTCGCGGAAGGCACGGCCCTCGAGACCGATGCCGACGGGCGGATTAAGGTGGACGAGACCATGCAGTCCACATCGCACCCGGACGTTTACGCCATCGGCGACAGCGCCTGCGCTCCCGGACCCCGAGGCCAAGTCAGCCTGATGCGCTGCGGCGCGGGCGTCCCGCAGGCCTGGCAGGCGGCCGGCGCGATCACGGCGCGGCTGACCGGCCGCAAGCCCCGATGCCTTCCGCTGGGCTACGTCCACCAGGCGATCAGCCTGGGTCGCAAAGAGTCGCTCATCCAGTTCGTCACCTGGGACGACCGTCCCCGCCGCGGATTCCTGACGGGAAGAGCGGGCGCCCACTACAAGGAGCTGGTGTGCCGCTTCGCGGTCAATGCGATCCGCTGGCCGCAGCGCATGCCCGGCCGCCGCAGGGCTGTCACGACTACTCCCGCGCTAGACGGCGATCAGGTCCACACCTGATAGGGCGCTCGCGGATAGGAGAGCTGCTCTGAGTGCACAGTTGCACGGAATTGTCGTCGATACCGCTGACCCGGATCGATTGGCCGGGTTCTATGAGGGATTGCTTTCGACGGTTTGGATTCACGACGAGGCCGATTGGGTGATGGTAGGCACGAGTCCCAACGACGTGGAACCGGTCTACCCGCGAGCGCCCGGCCATGTCGCACCGATGTGGCCCGATTCCGCAGTCCCGCAACAGGTGCACTTGGATGTCCGAGTCGAAGATCTGGATGTCGAATATGAACGGTGCGTCTCCTGGGGAGCCGAGTGTCGCAGCGAGTTGAATGACCGTTGCCGAACATATGCCGAACCTTCCGGCCACCCGTTCTGCCTGGTCGCGATCTCAGTGAACATGGTCCGGTAATAGCGACGAACATGTGGCCCCGTCGTAGTGACGGGGCCACGCGGTTTCCTTAATCGAACTGGCCGGGAACGTAGTCGCCGCCGGGTGCGTGGAGCGCGGCGTTTATGCGGTTGAAGGCGTTGATGAGGGCGGCGTTGCCTACCAGCTCGGCAATCGCGTCCTCGTCGAAGTGTTTGGTTACCTCTGCCCACAGTTCGTCGTCCACGTGGTCCCTATCGTCGGTGATACGAGTGATCGCTTCGGTGAACCGCAGCGCAACCCGTTCAGCTTCGGTGAAGCAGTTCGCTTCTTTCCACGCTCCTACCATGATCACGCGCTTCTGGTCTTCACCGGCTGCCAAGGCGTCCTTGGTGTGCATGTCGAGGCAGAAGCTGCATCCGTTGATCTGGCTGGCTCGGATTTTCACCAATTCCGCGATGCTCTGCGGCAAAGCATTCCCTGAGATGGCCGTATTTGCCTGGACGAGCCCTCCTATGAATTTCTTCCCGATCGTATTGGTGTAAATGTCCATACGTGCTTCCATGAGGTTTCCTTCCTTGTTCTAGTTCTGGCTGTGGGACAGTCCGTGAAATTTGTGGGGGTTGCGGACGGCGTCGATCGTCCGGATGCGTCCGTTGCGGATACCGAGGGTGAATACCGTTTCGGTGTGCTCGGTGGAAAACACGACCAGAGCCGGGTTGCCATTGATGATGGTGTGCCGGAGGGAAAAGTGGTCGTCGATAGGGCGAACTCCCGCCAGGAAACGGGCGATTTTGTCGTGTCCCAGGATGGGATTGAGTGCCGCCTGTACGAGACCGCCACCGTCGGAGATGAGCACCGCGTCCGGATCGAGTAGTTGCAAAAGTCGTTGCAGGTCGCCGTCGGTCATGGCGCTTCCAAAGGCTTCCACGACCTCGCGATGATCCCCGGGGTCCACGTCGAAGCGAGGTTTCCTCTCTCGTACGTGTTGTCGAGCGCGAGCGGCCAGTTTGCGGCAGGCCTGTGGACTGCGCCCGAGTGCCGTACCGACCTCGTCGAACGGAACCGAGAACACGTCGTGCAGGACGAAGGCGGCGCGTTCGGACGGGGTTAGTGTTTCGAGAACCACCAACATGGCCCAGGAGAGCGAATCGGCCAGGGTGGCCCGCTCGGCCGGGTCCGACCCGGTCTCCACCGGTTCGGGTAGCCACGGACCGATGTAGTTCTCGCGTTGCCGACGCGCCGAGCGGAGAGTATCCAGAGCCAGCCGCGAAGTGGTGGTGACCAACCAGCCGGTCACGTCCTCGATGGCGTCGGTGTTCGTGCCCTGCAGCCGTATCCATGCTTCTTGGACGGCATCCTCCGCCTCGGGAAGCGTTCCCAGGAGTCCATAGGCGACTCCAATGAGTCGCGGTCGCAACTCCTGATACTCGGCTACGAGTTCGTCGGTGTTCCAAGCCCGTTGTTGTTCGCTCATACCCAGTGGACGAGGCGGCACGCGAAAACGTGACAGAAAAACCGAAAATGTGTCGACAGGCACAAAAAGGGGTGAACGCCCATTGCGTTCACCCCGAACAGATTAACTCAGTGAAGCCGGTACGCGAGGTTTCCGCTGCGTCTCCGCCTGCTCTTCCTCAACCGTCACCCGAGGTAGAAAGCGGTCCAGCCAGCGGGGAATCCACCAGGCGCGAGCTCCGAACAGCCGCATGATCGCCGGCATGGCGAAGGAACGAATCACGAACGCGTCCAGGAAAATCGCCACGGCCATACCGATACCGAACTGCTGCATCATCCGCACGTCGGACAGGACGAAGGAGGCGAACACCGCGATCATGATCGTCGCCGCCGCCGTCACGACCGAACCGGTCGACACCAGTCCTTTACGCACTGCGTACGAAGCGTCTCGCGAACGAACCCACTCCTCACGCATCCGTGACACCAGGAAAACCTCGTAGTCCATCGACAGTCCGAAAACGATGGCGAACAACATAATCGGTACGAAACTCTCCACCGGACCCGGCTCGATTCCAAACCACCCCCGCTGGAAGATCACTGAAACCACACCCAGCGAGGCGGCGATCATCACGACGTTCAAAAGCGCCGCCTTCAGAGGAATGAGCACCGACCGGAACACCAACAGCAGAATGACAAACGTCAGGCCGACGACGAAGAGCAGAAACACCGCCGCCGAATCGCGGATCGCCTCGTTGTAGTCGATCGCGGCGGTCGTCATACCACCGACCAGATGGTCACCCGGAGCCTCAGCGAGGGCGTCGTCGCGCAGCTGATGCACCAGATCGATCGTTTCGTCGGCATTCGGCCCTTCGACGGGAATCGCCGTCGACAGCCAGAACCCGTCGTCCAGTTCCACCGCGGGGGACACCGACTCCACCGCGGACAGCTCTTCCATCGCACCGACCGTCGCCTCCGCGTCCTCACGCGAACCTTCGGTGGAGATCATCAACGGGCCGTTCGCTCCCGGACCGAAACCCTCGGCCATCAGATCGTATGCCTCCCGGGTGGGAAGACCGTCCGCATCACTTCCGGCATCGGCGAAACCCAGACGCAGATTCATGATCGGCGACGCGAGCACCAGCAACACCACGCCGACACCGACCGAGGCGGCCACAGCGTGCCGCTCAATGAATCGAGACCAACCCCACCACCGTGAGTTCTCCTGTCGACGCCCCTTCGCCGCCCGCCGATGAGCATTCTTCTCCAAACGCTTGCCGAACAAAGTCAACAGCGACGGAAGCAAGGTCACCGACGCGATCATGGTCAACAGAACCGTGACCGACACGCCCAAAGCGACACCCTGCAAAGCTGCCAGACCGGTCGCCCACAGCCCCAAGAGAGCCACCATGACCACCGAACCGGCGAACAGCACCGAACGCCCAGCGGTATCGATGGCTTTATCAGTGGCCTCGGCCCGATCCAGGCCGTTCTGAATCTCCGAACGATATCGAGCAAAGATCAACAACGCGTAATCGATACCGACACCCAAGCCCACCAAAAACATGTTCGGCGGCAAATACGTCGGCAATACGATCACGTTCGACACCAACGCCATCACGCCATACGCGCTCCCCACCGCGAAGACAGCCGTAATCAGCGGCATCCCCGCCGCCACAAACGAACCGAACATGACCACCAGAATCACCAAGGCCGCCGTCATCCCGACACCCTCAGCACTACCGCCGGCTTCATCCTCCTGAACCTCAGAGATCACGTCACCGCCGGCCACGGCCGTCACATCGTCATCCGAGGCCCCTTCCACCTGATCCAGCAGATCCAGAGCCTGCGCGTTCGAACCGTCCCACTGGGCTGTGGCATAGGCGATCGTGCCGTCCTCGCTGACCGCACCGGGAACCTCAAACGGTGAATCCACCCCGGCGACCCCAGGGAGAGACTCCACCTCCCTCAGAAGACTCGCAATAGCCGATTCCTGAGAATCAATCCCACCAGCGGCCTCAAAAACAATCCTGACCTCATCCGAGTCGAACCCGGTATCGATCTCTTCCAAACGATCGGACAACTCCTGCGACTGCGAACCGGGAAGCGAATGGTCATCCTCAAACGCCGAACCGACCGAGGTCGCAGCGGCCAACAAACCACCCAGAATCGCCAGCCACGCTACCAAAGCCCACCACGGACACCGCCGCGTCCACGCCGAAACCCGCACCAGAGGCGAGGAGGAACGAGAAGAAATAGCACCTGTCATCATGGGTTCCAGCTTGGTCCACCACGCACCACCCGGCATCGGCCCAAGGCGGGCAATCCACCGACCACCCCGGTCGTACACCAACGGCAACGTACAACCGGGGGAGTAGACCAACTAACGGTCGCGATCCTCACCCCGCGCCCACCCCGGAGTCACCAGACCCGACTCATAGCCCATGACCACCAACTGAGCACGATCGCGCGCCCCCAACTTCTGCATCACCCGCGACACGTGCGTCTTGGCGGTAGCCGGAGAAATATACAGATGTTCCGCCAACTCCCGATTCGACAAACCGGCCGCCACCAAACGCAAGACCTCGCGCTCGCGGCCGGTGAGCACATTGAGGTTTTCAGCGGGTTCGGGACGGCGTACCTGTTGGGCGAATTCGCTGATCACCTTGCGGGTGATGGCGGGCGAAATCAGTGCGTCTCCAGCGGCGACGACGCGTACGGCTCCGGCCAGGTCGTCGGGATCGATGTCCTTGAGGAGGAATCCGCTTGCTCCGGCACGCAGGGCGCGGTAGACGTAATCGTCTTCGCTGAAGGTGGTCAGAATCACCACTTTGACCTCGTCCAACTCCCTGTCGGCGCTGATGATTTCGGTGGCGGTCAGACCATCGGTACCCGGCATGCGGATATCCATCAATATGACGTCGGGCATCCACCGTCGGGCGGCGTTGAGAGCCGACTGGCCGGTATCGGCCTGACCGACGATCTCGATGTCGTCCTCGTCTTCCAAGATCGACGAAAAACCGGCCCGTACCAGCGTTTGGTCGTCGGCAATGACGACTCTTACGGGATTCAGCGCTTCAGTGGCCACGTGACCTCCACAATGGTGCCGCCGGATTGGCGGTTTCGGATGACAACCGTTCCTCCCCAGTTTTGCACTCTTTCGCGCAGCCCGGTGATCCCATTGCCTTCGTGTACTACGCCCCCGACACCGTCATCGGTGACGGTTACCGATATATGATCGCCCTGCCCGCGTAGAACGACCGTCATAAGCGAGGCATGGGCGTGGCGGACCACGTTCGTAATGGCTTCCTGGGTGACCCTGAAGATGTTCTGTTCCAGTTCAGATGGAATGTCCGGTAGATCGTCGAACTCCAGTGCTGTCGTCAAACCGGCACTTTCGGCTGCGCCCACCATGCCACGGATCTGTGCCAGACCCTGCTGCGACGTACCGTCCTCGTCCGATCGGAGTACTCCGACGATCGAGCGCAGTTCCTGAAGTGCGTGTTGACTGGTTTGGGCCACCAATTCGAGTGTGTCGGCAGGCGAATGATCCGGACGTTTGCTGAGCTTGCGTTGCGCCGCCACGCTTTGCACGCGAATGACCGACAGGTGATGCCCCACCGCGTCGTGCAATTCGCGGGCGATACGCAGGCGCTCCTTGTTCACCGCCGTTTCATGGGCGGCCGCAATGCGCGCTTCGGCTTCACTACGATACTGCCGGTTCTTGTGCACCATGCCGCCGACGGCGATGATGGCGACGAACCAACCTGCCAGCAGGAACATATTGAGCGGATCGACGTGCCGAAATCCGGTGGCCATTTGTCCGAAGAACGCCAACGTCAGCGGAACCGCGGTGATGGTGATCGACGTCCAGAGATATCCGCGCGACGCGCTCGTATACAGCGCGATGATGAACGTCAACGCCACTGGACCGTCAATACCGGAGGCCGGGTAGTACACGGTGTTGCACAGTGTCGTAACGATAAGAACCGTCACTGGGAATGAACTGCGAAAATACAGGACAAGACATGCGATGGCCAAACAGATCCAGGCGATCGGTTCGTACAGGCCCGGTTGATCGTCCACGTAACCACCGACGCGTGGCTCGAGCGCCGTCCATGTCACGATGACGACCGACACGACTGTGGCCACTATGAAGTCACCCAGGCGATCGCGAATCATCGCCCACCTCCTCGATCGGTCGGTATCGGCCACCGCATGCGTGTCCTGTTACAGCTGCGAACCGTGTACTAGGCCAGTCCGGCCCGTTTTAGCGCCTCCGCCATGGCACCGCCTTCGGACTGGCGTTGCCGTTTCTGTTTTGACGGCGACTTTTGACCGGAGGCCGGTGCGTTGCCACCTTGGTCGGCCTTGGCCTCGTCGTCCAACCGCATGGACAACGAGATTCGGTTGCGCGCGATGTCCACATCGATCACCTTGACCTGAACGATGTCGCCGGACTTGACGATCTCGCGCGGATCGGAGACGAAACGGTTGGCCATCATGGAGATGTGGACCAAGCCGTCCTGGTGGACACCGACATCGACGAAGGCGCCGAAGGCGGCGACGTTCGTGACCTGACCTTCCAAAACCATACCCGGTTTGACGTCGGAAACGGTCTCCACGCCTTCCTTAAAAGCCGCCGCCTTGAACTCGGGTCGCGGGTCGCGCCCGGGTTTGTCCAGCTCCGCCAAGATGTCCACAACCGTGGGCACGCCAAAGGTGCTATCGGCGAAATCATTGGGGCGTAGCGATTTCAGTGTAGCGGTATCGCCGATCAGTTCGCCGACCTCCTTTCCGGAAGCCGTCGCGATCCGCTCCACGACCGGGTACGCCTCCGGGTGGACCGCTGACGAATCCAATGGGTTGCGACCGTTAAGGATCCGCAGGAATCCAGCGGCCTGCTCATAGGCCTTTGGGCCCAAACGCGGCACCTCAAGCAGTTGGCGACGATCGTTGAACGGGCCGTTCTCATCACGCCAGGCGATGATGTTCTTGGCCACTGATTCACTGAGACCGGATACCTGAGTCAACAAGGGCGCGGACGCGGTATTGACTTCGACTCCGACCCCGTTGACGGCGTCTTCTACGACCGCTTCCAGGGACCGGGACAGCTTGGAACCGGTAATATCGTGCTGATACTGGCCGACGCCGATGTGTTTGGGATCGATTTTCACCAGCTCGGCCAACGGGTCCTGAAGGCGACGTGCGATCGATACCGCGCCGCGCAAGGAGACGTCCATATCGGGTAGTTCTTGCGTGGCATAGGCTGATGCCGAATAAACCGACGCCCCCGCCTCACTGACGACCAACTTGGATACCGAGGCGAACGGTTCCACCAATTTGACGAGATCGGCCGCCAAGCGGTCGGTCTCCCGCGACGCGGTCCCATTGCCGATGGCGACGAGCTCAACGTTGTGCTTCTTCACCAAACTGCCAAGCGTGGTCAGTGCTTCCTCCCAACGGCCCTGTGGCTTATGGGGATACACCGCCGCCGTGTCCAGAACCGCACCCGTGCCGGACACCACTGCGACCTTCACCCCCGTACGATACGCCGGGTCGAGCCCCATGACGGCTCGTTCGCCCGCCGGAGCCGCCAACAGGAGATCCTTTAGGTTGGTGCCGAAGACACCGACGGCTTCCTCTTCCGCGCGTTGCCATAGCCGCATACGGATATCCACCGACAGCTTCACGAGAATACGGGTACGCCATGCCCAGGAGACGCAACCGAGTAGCCAGGAATCGGCGGGTCGACCCGCATCTTGAATCTCAAACGCCCGTGCGATGTCACTGCGGAACGAGGAAGCGGTCTCGTCGTCTCCGTCGGGCATGAGATTGAGTGAAAGAATCTCCTCCTTTTCGCCGCGCATCATGGCCAAGAGGCGATGGGACGGCAAGGTGGTGAAGGATTCCGAAAAATCGAAGTAATCGCTGAACTTGGCGCCCTTTTCTTCGCAGCCGTCGCGCACTGCTGCGACCAAGCGCCCACTCGTCCACATTTTTTCACGGAGCTGCCCGATGAGATCGGCATCCTCACTGAATCGTTCGGTGAGGATCGCACGTGCTCCGTTCAGAGCAGCGGCGGCGTCGTCAATGCCTGCTTCGGAATTGAGGTACGTTGCCGCTTCCGATTCCGGATTTAGGTCGGGGTTCCCCAGCAAAGCGTCGGCGAGAGGCTCTAGTCCCGCCTCACGGGCGATCTGTGCCTTGGTGCGGCGCTTCTTCTTGTAAGGGGCGTACAGGTCTTCGAGACGGGCTTTAGTATCGGCGGAGTTAAGTTGGGCTTCCAATTCATCGGTCAGTTTGTCCTGCTCTTTCAGAGCTGCCTTAATCGTGTCGCGTCTGGAGTCGAGCTCGCGTAGGTATTCGAGTCGTTCGGCCAAGTGGCGCAATTGTTCATCGCTCAAACCTCCGGTGGCTTCCTTGCGATAGCGCGCTACGAATGGAACGGTCGCTCCGTCGTCCAAGAGTGCAATCGTTGATTTTACTTGCTGCGCATCGATCGACAGTTCTGTCGCGATGCGTTCGTCGATAGTTTGAGTCACGTGAAGATTCTGCCAGAAGTCAACGGCTGTGACCTAGGCGAATCCAAAACCCCACCCCGGTGTAGTAGCCCGTGGCAAAGCAAGGTACAGTTTTCTTTGTCGCCGCGGCGAAAGGAAGAGCCCGTTAACGGGCATTCGTCGCATTGTGCGGTAGGCGGATGTAGCGCAGCTGGTAGCGCGACACCTTGCCAAGGTGTAGGTCGCCGGTTCGAGCCCGGTCATCCGCTCTGTGCAACCCAGTGACCTGGGTTGTGGCGGTTACGCCGGTTGTATTGGACGATTAGCTCAGCGGTAGAGCACTTCCTCGACACGGAAGGGGTCACTGGTTCGATCCCAGTATCGTCCACCAACTCTGTTAATGACATTGTGTCAGCATGGTGGAGTGGCCGAGAGGCGAGGCAGCGGCCTGCAAAGCCGTCTACACGGGTTCGAATCCCGTCTCCACCTCCAATTTTTATCTGGAGTCGACCCACAACGTGAGTTCACGTGACATGGGTTATATTAGTTTTTGTTCAAAGGAATCAACCTAAACTCCGTTCGTACACGCTGTCCGCTACCCTGACGGTTCAGCCCTCCCTAGGTCATAATGAAATCGGTTATCAATAATGTCGCCGGCAGCATTATTCAATGCATCATGAGCGGGTGACATTGATTGAATGAGCGACATTCAAATGTTTGGAGGAGTATGAAGGACGGCATACACCCGGATTACGGTTACGTGGTATTCCGTGACGCAGCTGCTGGGTACAGCTTTTTGACTCGATCAACGGCGACCTCGGAGAAAACGATCGAATGGGAGAACGGTAGGACCTATCCTGTCGTCGACGTTCAGATCTCCTCCGCATCACACCCGTTCTGGACCGGCAGGAGCCGTAGTTATGAAGACCAGAGCCGGGTCGCGAAATTCATGCGCAAGTACGGAAAGACGCCTTCCCAGAGTTGAGGGTTTGGCTCGAGTCTGGATTCGATCATGACGGCCGGGGTTCGGGGCTCAGCGGAACCAGCGCAGGGCGGTTTCGTGCGATCACGTTTGTCACGAGACCGCCTTTTATTGCGCAGTGCTCCGTTTTCTGCGGTGTATTGCTGAATTTCGCTTCTGATGCCGAACGGTCTGGAAAAATCTGAAATGGAAAACCAGACCAGTGCGTCACCGCAGGCCGCTTTAAAGTAACTTCGCAGAAGTCCTGAGCGCTGCGAGTGCCACACGCGGACGTCGAACTGTTATCTCAGATAACCAGAGGAGAAGCCGTGACTGTGCCCGACCCAGACCAACCGACCCGACGATTCGATCAAGGTGACTACTACCCCCAGCCTCGGGGGCAGTCCTCAAACAGGCCGACGATTGACGCCGCCAAGCTGTGGGCAGGCGGTATCGCCGCGGCAATCGTTGCGGCTCTAGTGGCGATGGTGGGAATTCTTCTCATCCGCGGCGTCCTGAACATTAATATTTTGGCTCCCGAAAGCGCCGGTACCTACGGATCGGCCTCGACGACGATGTACGTTCTTCTGGCGGCAGGGGCTGCGATAGTCGCCACGGCTCTCCTGCATTTGCTGGTGCTGTCGGTTCCCGATCCACGAAGCTTTTTTAATTGGATCGTTCTGCTGGCCACGCTCGCCGCCGCCATCGTGCCGTGGACGGTCTTTGCCGAAACGGAAGCCAAGATCGCGACGAGTATTTTGAACTTGGTGATCGGACTGAGCGTCTTGAGCATTATCAACACTGTGGGCAATGCGGCTAGTCAGGATTTTTAAGAGAAACTGACATGTATCCCTGGTGAGGGACGGATCATACTATTCCGGGCGGTTGTGAACCGCCCCTTTTCCACGTCGTATTATGGTTCCCGTTGCAGCGGCCGCTCATGACGGCGGACGGTGCGGTAGGCGGATGTAGCGCAGCTGGTAGCGCGACACCTTGCCAAGGTGTAGGTCGCCGGTTCGAGCCCGGTCATCCGCTCTGTGCAGTCCAGTCGAACTGGGTTGTGGCGGTTACGCCGGTTGTATTGGACGATTAGCTCAGCGGTAGAGCACTTCCTCGACACGGAAGGGGTCACTGGTTCGATCCCAGTATCGTCCACCACGTAATTTGAACGCGGGTTCGTTTCGATTGTTATCGAATAATTACTTTTCCACAATGCCTCGGTAATATACTTACTTTCCTGACTACGTCAAGAGTGTGGAGCTCTCCTTCTGGCCGCAGTGGCTCGGACTGTGCTGAATTGCGGGAAGCCTCACCACCTCGAGCACTTGCCGGTCGGCTAAATTATCTTGAGGATGGAGAAGTGACCCATCCTCAGGTAAAATTCTCGCGATTCAGCGACGTCCTGTCCATACCCGGATTTAAGTCATTGCTCTTGGGTGGACTGCTTATTCGCCTACCGTATTCGGCGGCCGGATTGACGTTGACACTGTTTGTTCGTTTCGCGCTGGACTTGAGCTATATTCACGCTGGTTTCATCGGTACCCTGTACGTTCTGGGGCAGGCCACCGGGTCGACATTGATGGGTCGGATTTCCGACAGATGGGGCCTGCGCACTGTCATCGGTGCGACTACTGTCATCAGTACACTGACGTGGCTGTGTATTCCGCTCATGAGCTACGGGCTCCTGGTGACTCTGGCTTTTCCCGCGGGGGTATTGGCCATCCCGGTATTCGTGGTGGTTCGTCAGCCCATCGCGGCCATGATTCCCGATCGCCTGCGGCGCACCGCCTATGCCATGGATTCGATGTTGGTGGAACTGGCGTTCGCCATCGCTCCCGCAGCGGCAACGGTATTGGCCACGGCCATGAACCCGTTTCTTACTCCTGTCGTCGTCGGACTGTTCATTTTCGCGGCGGGCGGTTCCTTGTGGCTGATCAATCCGCCCACTGTCTCCGACGCGGAAAATCAGGACATCTCCGAAAAGCCGGTGCCACTCAAACGGCGAGATTGGTTGAACGGGCGTCTGGTGGCGATGATGTTCGTCGGGATGGGCCTGACGATTGCGGTGGCGGGGACCGACATCGCGATCGTCTCTCTGCTGGAACACCATGACCAGTTGAATATGGCCTGGATGCCGTTGGCTCTCTGGGCGCTCTACTCCTTGACCGGAGTTTTTGTGCTCGCTTCCACCGACCGGCTGGTATCCCCTACGGTTCTGCTGATCACTTTGGCCTTGATGACCGTTCCGCTCGGGTTTACCGGTTCGTGGTGGCTTCTGACCGTTGCTTTGCTTCCGGCTGGATTTTTGACGTCCATGACCGTCGCCTCGAGTACCGACCGGGTATCGCGTTTGGCGCCGCCACAGGTACGTGGAACCGCAATGGGGATGCAAGGATCGGCGATGACGATCGGGGCGGCGTTGGGTGCGCCGCTGGTCGGATCGACCGTAGAGATATTCGGTGCCGAATGGGGATTCACAGCGGCGGGTCTGGGAACACTGCTCGCGGGGTTGAGCGCCCTCGGTCTGGAATGGCGGGCTCGGAACCATGCAGCGCTCGAACCGAGGTCGACCTCTGAAAAGCGGCCCTCGGAAACCGTTTCCGGATGAGGTGTGGTGACCGGCTGTATCGCAGTCAGACCTTATCGATAGCATCGGGACACTGCCGGAGCTACCGGGAGAATCGATGTGACATTGATGGGTGATTTCGACTATGTCCAAGATCTCGGCGGATGTGGCGATTATCGGTGCGGGGCCGACAGGGCTTTTTGCCGCCTATTACGCAGGATTCCGCGGTCTCAAAACGGCGATCGTCGATTCGTTGCCGGAGGCCGGTGGGCAAGTGACGGCAATGTACCCCGAGAAATCGATTTACGACGTCGGTGGGTTCCCTGACATCAAGGGACGCGACCTGGTGGACAATCTGGTCGAACAGGCGGCTCCGTACGATCCCAAGTATTTCCTGGGCAGGCGCGCCGACACTTTGGAGCACACCGAGGACGGGCCGATTCTCGGATTGAACGACGGAACTGAGATCGCTTGCGGATCGGTCATCATCACCGCCGGGCTGGGGAATTTTCGTTCGCGCCCGCTCCCGGCGGCGTCTGAGTTCGACGGAGACGGTATCGCCTATTTCGTACCGGAACTGAATGCGCACGCCGATCAAGACGTGGTCATCGTCGGTGGGGGAGATTCGGCGTTCGATTGGGCCTTGGCACTCCATCCCATCGCCAACAGCGTCACTATGGTGCATAGACGTGACCGATTCCGAGCTCACGAACGCAGCATCGCACGCGTCCGCGATCTGGGGGTGCCTATTCACGTCAACACCGAGATCGAAAAGATTCACGGTGAAGAACGGGTCTCGGGTGTGAGCCTTCGGTCGCAGGAGTCCGGCGTGCCCGATCATGTGCCTGCCGACACGATTGTGGCGGCGCTCGGATTCATCGCCGATTTGGGGCCGTTGAGGGAATGGGGCCTCGAACTGGATCGGCGGCATATCATCGTTGATTCCACCATGGCGACCAACGTCCCCCGAATTTTCGCCGCTGGAGACATCGCGGACTATCGGGGCAAGGTCCGTCTCATCGCGACCGGTTTCGGGGAAGCGGCGACGGCGGTGAACAACGCCGTCATCAGCATGGACCCGTCAGCCCGGTTGTTCCCCGGGCATTCGAGCGACGTCGGTTGACGGATAAGCGCTAGCTACGGATAATCGCGGCGGTCCCTTGACCACCCGCCGCGCACACCGAGACGAGACCGAGCTTCCCTTTTTCGCCGGTCTGGTGCAGTAGTTTGGCGGTAGTGGCGATGATTCTGGCCCCGGTAGCGGCGAACGGGTGGCCGGTGGCCAAGGACGATCCGTTGACGTTGAGGCGGTCGCGAGCGACCGAACCCAATGCACCGTCGAGGTTCAGTCGATCGCGACAGAACTCGTCGTTCTCCCAGGCCTTGAGAGTCGCCAGAACTTGTGAGGCAAAGGCTTCATGGATTTCGATGAAGTCGAAGTCCTCGAGCGAGAGCTCGTTGCGTTCCAAGAGCCGCGGTACGGCAAAAACCGGGGCGGTGAGTAGTCCGTCGTCTCCATCGACGAAATCCACCGCTGCCGACTGCACATCGACCAGATGCGCGAGGACGGGAAGGTCGTGTTCACGTGCCCACTCATCGCTGGACAACAGAACCGTTGCCGCGCCGTCGGACAGGGGAGTGGAGTTTCCTGCCGTCATCGTTCCCTCGCTGCCTCCGAAGGTGGGGGAGAGCTTGGTCAGCTTCTCCATGTTCGAATTCGGCCGCAGAATCTGATCGCGACGCTGATTTTCATATGGGGTCAAGAGATCGTCGAAGAAGCCCGCTTCGTATGCTGCGGCAAGACGCTGGTGACTGGTGGCGGCGAACTCATCCTGGTCGATTCGGCTGATGCCCCATTCCTTGGCGGTCTGTGCTGCATGCTCTCCCATGGACAGACCGGTTCGAGGTTCGGCGTTTCGAGGCATGTCGGGAACCATGTGACTGGGACGCAGTCCGAGAACCGCTTTCATTTTGGCGCCGGTGCTCTTGGAATTGCGCGCATTGAGCAGTAGGCGACGCAGACGGTCGTTCAATCCCAAGGGAGCGTCGGAGGTGGTGTCCACTCCACCTGCGATTCCGGCATCGATTTGCCCGAGTGCGATCTTGTTGGACACGCCGATTGCCGTCTCCATGCCGGTGGTACAGGCCTTCTGGACATCATAGGCGGGAGTGGCGGGATCGAGCCTGCTGCCGAGTACGACCTCGCGAGCGAGGTTGAAGTCGCGGCTGTGCTTCAGCACGGCACCGGCGGAGAACTCGTCAAGCTTCAGCCCCGACAGATGGAATCGATCGATCAGACCGTCCAAGGCGGCGCTGAGCATGTCTTGATTCGACTTCGTTGCGTAGGGTCCGCCTTCCTTGGCGAAGGGGATTCGATTGCCGCCTACGATGGCGACCGGGCGAATGGTGGTCATGGTGTCTACTCCTACCTTACTTGCGAGTAAGATTACTTAGAAGTAATGTTACATTGAGATGTGAGTATTCCGCACCTGGGAGGGGTTATGCCTGATCGATATGTACGGTTTGTCAATTCACGGATGGGGAAAGGGCTGGCCAAAAGACTCGGCCTACCACCCGCCGCCCCACTGCGACGATACACCGTGGGAGAAGCAGAGTTCATCGCCTCGGCCTCACTGGGCAGTGCCCCCGGCGGCACCTGTGAAGCGATTGCCAAGGAAACCCTGACCCAATGCGACATAACGATTCGTCGCCAATCGGACGACGACCGGATCGACGGAATCTTCTATGACGCGAGTGGAATTCGTACGATCACGGATTTGAACGAGCTATACGAGTTCTTCCCCGCCCAACTGAGGCGATTGAACCGGAACGGCCGCGTGGTTATCGCATCCGCTGCCCTGGACGACACCACCGAAAGCGACGAAGCCGTGATCGTGCAGACGGCGCTGGAAGGGTTCGCGCGAAGCCTCGGTAAGGAGGTCCGCCCGGGCGCCACAGTACAACTGATCCGCGTGCCTGCCGGAGCCGAGCAGCACCTCGCCGCGCCGCTCCGGTTCTTCTTTTCGCGACGCAGCGCTTTCGTATCCGGACAGGTGGTGTCCTTGGACGCCCGCTGCACCGCGAGCGCGGACGGGTGGGACCTGAAAGGACAGACCGCCATCGTCACCGGGGCGGTAGGTGGAATCGGACGTTCCACCGTCGAGGTTCTCGCCGCTTATGGCGCACATGTCGTCTGCGTCGACGTCCCGGCGGTGAAAAGCGAACTGGAAAAGCTGGCCCAGGAGATGAATGGAACGGCGGTGGCCCTCGACGTCACCTCTGCCTCCGCGGCGACCGATCTGGCCGCCGCATTGCCGTCGGGCGCCGACGTCATCGTTCACAATGCCGGGATTACTCGCGACAAGACCTTGGCTCGGATGAGCAGAGAACAATGGCAGACGGTATTGGACATCAATTTGGAGGCTCCGCGTCGCATCACCAACGAGCTCCTCAACAGTGGCAAGCTGAATTCGGGCGCTCGCCAGGTCGTTCTGTCCTCGGTATCGGGAATAGCGGGTAACCGAGGCCAGAGCAACTACGCGACGTCTAAGGCGGGGCTGGTGGGCCTGACTCACGCCCTGGCGGGGCCCATGCGTGAGCGAGAAGGATCGGTCAACGCGATAGCGCCGGGTTTCATCGAAACGAAGATGACCGCCAAGATGCCGACCATGACGCGTGAGGTGGCTCGGCGTCTTTCCTCATTGGGGCAGGGCGGTAGCAGTGTCGATGTAGCCGAGACCATCGGATGGCTCAGCTTGCCGGGATCGCGTGCCGTGAACGGACAAACGGTCCGCGTATGTGGGCAGAATCTGATGGGGGCGTGACATGGTGGAGACGACTGCGGCTACGCGCGGATGGATACTCTGGCGTGGGATGCGCGATTTTCTACGCCGCTATCCCGATCCCATGCGAGCCGGATTGCCCGAGGTTCGCCGTGAACTGCGTGACGTCCACGTTGATCGCGCGGCGCTGCGCGAGTTCAATTCGGTATGTGGCTTCCGGGACTCGGCGAATCTGCCGTTTACCTACCCGCACATCCTCGCCTTCAAAACTCAGATGCGGATTATGATGTCGTCGGAATTTCCGATGGCCGTCACTGGAATGCTGCACCTGTCCAACGTCACTCGCCAGTACCGGCCCATTGGGGTCGGCGACCATTTCGACCTGCACGTGTGGGCCGATAATCTCAGCGCTCATCGAAAAGGCGTCACCGTTGACCTACGTACCGAGGCACGGCTGGCCGGCGAGGTGGTGTGGAGCGAGACGAGTACGTATCTCCGCCTGTTGCCCAAATCGGGCCCTCGTCCACCTAAGAAGGGTGGAAGTGAGGAGCCCGAGCTGGAAAGCGACCGGGAATGGTTTGTACCCGCTCGTCTGGGGCGTGACTATGCCGCCGTGTCAGGCGATTACAACCCGATTCACGTCTCGCGGACCATGGCGCGAATGATGGGAAACAAAGATCTGATAGCCCAAGGGATGTGGGGACTTTCCCGCGCCGTCGCGGAAGTGGAGCCCACCGGGTCAATGGAGGACCGCAAAGTCGAAGTCGAGTTTCGCCGTCCGATCGTGTTGCGGCAAAAGATCGGCTTCTACGGTGACTCCACGGAGTACCGAGACGATTTCGCCCTGGTGCGACTGGCAGACGGCAAGGCTTATTTGCGGGGTCGGGTCGAGTTCGACTTGGGCTGAGTATCAAAAATAAGCGCGAGTCCCGGCCACATGAGGTCCATGAGTCGACCGGAAACGTCCTCTACGGTGACGTCGGGTTGTTCGAGCATGTAATCGGCCAGGGACTCGCAGGCTCCTACCAGGGTATGGGCGGCGAGCTTCGTTTCGGCGTCGATATCGGGGCGGTAGTGGGCAAGCAGGCCGGCGATCATGGTCGTCATGTTGCTGCGGAGTTCGTCGACTTCGCTGCTGACCGGTTCTCCCAGTGAACGGGCGCGCCGATAGAGTACGGACCAGGCGCCACGGTGTTGGTCGATGAAACTCAAAAAGGCCCGGATACCGTTCCACAGGTCGTCTTTGGGAGAGCCGCCGCGCGCCACTGCTTCGGTGATCATCGTTATGAGTCGGTCGGACTCCCGTCGAATGCAAGCGATGAACAGCCCTTCCTTCGACTCGAAGTAAAGGTATAGCATGGGCTTCGAGATACCGCAGTTTCGGGCGATCTCGGCCATCCCAGCGGCGTGGAAGCCGTCACGAGCGAAGATCGGTACGGCGGCGTCCAGCATTTGCTGTTCCCGTTCCCGGCGTGGGATGCGCTTTCTGGTCGTGGTCACAAATTTTCTCCCGTGTAGTCTTGCCAGTCTATCTTACTCTGGGGTAAGGTTACGCCCAAGTAATAAGAGTATTGCTCAAGGGCAATATTGAGAATTGGAGATTACCATGAGTGATAATCCGATTGCTGATGTCGATTTTGCAACGATAAGTCCCAGCGATTTCGCGCAGCTGGTCAAAAGCACCCCGAAGAGTCAGATTAACGAGCTCATGGGGCAGGAAGAGATCCGCGCCGCGGTTCTGGACGCCATCTTCGACCGGATGGGTAGTCAATATAAGGGCTCCCGTAAAACAAGTGCCGTCGTGCATTGGAAGATACTCGATCGACCCGACGGTGAATACGATCTTTATGAAACCGTACTCGACAATGGGGAGTGCGTCGTTAATAAAGACGGTGATCGAGACCCTCGCGTCACAATCAAGCTCAACGCCGAGCAATTCCTCAACCTTGCCTCCGGCAACGGTTCACCGCCCATGATGTTCTTCAGTGGAAAATTGAAGCTCCAGGGCGACGTAGGGTTTGCCGCCAGTCTCGGCAACCTGTTCAACATTCCCAAAGCGTAGAAGGCCGGTTTCTCGGAGGTCCGGCTCCGGCATCGGTCGTGATTGTATTCGGCGGTGTCGGCCTGTCACTTCTAAATCGATTATTAGGAAATAAAGCATGTCAGAGTCTTTCAATCTTGAACTCAGTGAAGAGCACGAAGACATTCGGGACTGGGTTCACGGTTTTGCCGCTGATGTCATACGGCCGGCCGCCGCCGAATGGGACGAGCGAGAGGAAACTCCGTGGCCCATCATTCAAGAAGCGGCCAAGATCGGTCTGTACGGTCTCGAAGCGCTAGTGCAGTTCTGGAGCGACGACACCGGACTGCAACTGCAGCTGGTTAATGAAGAACTGTTCTGGGGCGATGCCGGAATCGGAATGGCCATCTTCGGTTCGACCCTCGCGGCAGCGGGCATTTACGCCAATGGAACTCCCGAACAGATCGTGGAATGGATTCCACAGTGTTTCGGGGACGAGAACGACCCGAAGGTCGGAGCGTTCTGCTCCAGTGAACCCGAAGCGGGGTCCGACGTCGCAGCCATGCGCACCCGGGCGAAATACAACGAAGTCGACGACACGTGGACCCTGCGCGGCCAAAAAGCCTGGATCACCAACGGCGGCATCGCCAATATCCACGTCGTCATGGCCGTCGTCGATCCGGAACTGGGAACCAAGGGGCACGCCGCCTTCGTCATTCCGCCCGGTACCCCCGGCCTGGACAGTCCGTCGAAGGTCAAAAAACACGGATTGCGCGCGTCCCACACCGCCGACGTATTTCTCGACGAAGTGACCGTACCCGGTTCGTGCCTGCTCGGCGGAAAAGAAAAACTGGACGAACGACTTGCCCGAGCACACGAGAGGCGCCGTAACCCCGACGCGGCCAAAACCAAGAACCCTTCCATGTCGACGTTCGAGGTCTCCCGACCCACCGTAGGCGCGCAAGCGCTCGGAATCGCCCGTGCCGCCTATGAACACTCCCTCGAATACGCGAGTGAGCGCCACCAATTCGGGCGGCCCATCATTTCCAATCAAGCCATCGGGTTCACGCTGGCCGACATGAAGACCGAAATCGACGCGGCCCGTCTACTGGTGTGGCGCGCCGCCTGGATGGCCCGAAACGGAGGCGGATTCACCTCCGGAGAAGGCTCGATGGCCAAACTAAAGGCCAGCGAAGTGGCCGTCTGGGCCACCGAACGCGCGATTCAGATATACGGCGGAGCGGGCTACAGCCGCGAAAACCCCGTCGAACGCTTGGCCCGCGACGCCAAGATCTACACCATCTTTGAAGGCACGTCAGAGATTCAGCGTCTCGTCATCGCACGGGCGATCTCGGGAATGGACCTTAAATGAGTGGTAGCCGACTCGCCGGTCGTTTCGGAGTGGGATTCCACATCCCACTCACCATGGCCAGACGTGGAATCCTCAATCCGGGGCGCCCCATACGGTTGCTCAAACAGCTGTATTCACTGGCGCGATGGGGAATAAGTCCGGTAGGCGCATTCCGCGCCAACGCTGCCCGGGTACCGCACCACACCGCCGTGATCGATCCATGGGGCAGCCTCACCCACCGCGAACTGTTCGACCGGTCCACCCGACTGGCGCACGCGATACCGAAACTGCACGAGAAACCGCGACTCGGGCTACTGTGCCGAAACCACCGGGGGTTTCTTCAAACCGTCATCGCCGCCTCCCACCTCGGCTGCGACATCGTACTTCTCAATACCGGTGCCAGTCCTACGCAGTTGAAATCCGTCATCGAAGAGCAGGAGATCAACGTACTCATCGCCGATGCGGAGTTCCTCGAAGGCATCACCATGCCGTCGCACACCCGCATCGTCACCACGGGAAACGACGGTCCCGACCTCACCCTCGAAGACGTCATCGCCCCGGAACGGGCCACCACCATCCCACCGGCGAAAAAACAAGGACGAACGATCGTCCTCACCTCGGGTACGACCGGGACGCCCAAAGGCGCTCGACGGCCGCACCCGAAGCTGCGCTCCTTGACGGCAATGCTGTCGCGCATACCTCTGCGGGTCGGAGACAACGTCCACATTGCCGCGCCGCTGTTTCACACGTGGGGATACGCGGCGATGCAGTTGACGATGGCGGTTCGAGGAACGTTTGTCTTCACCGGAAAGTTCGATCCGAACACCTCGCTTCAGGCTCTCGCGAAACATCAGTGCCAGGCGGCGTTTGCGGTTCCGGTGATGTTGCAGCGCATGTTGGAATTGCCTGACCGTGAACGGCAGCAACACCACCTGCGCGCCCTGCGTGCGATCGCGGTGAGCGGATCACGCCTCCCTCCCGAGCTGGCGATCCGCTTCATGGACGAGTTTTCCGATGTGCTGTACAACCTCTACGGGTCGACCGAGGTCTCCTGGGCGGCCATTGCCGGTCCAAAACAACTGCGACAGGCGCCCGACTGTGCGGGTACGCCTCCGTTCGGGACGGTCCTACGGTTGTTGGACGATGCGGATCGGCCGGTGAAGAAGGGTGACAGTGGCCGCATCTTCGTTGGTAATGAAATGCTCTTCGAAGGTTATGTGTCGCATAAGTCGCCGAACCGGCACTCCAATATGCTCCATACAGGCGACTACGGTCATATAAATTCATACGGGTCCCTCGTGGTGGAAGGGCGCACGGACGACATGATCGTGTCCGGCGGCGAGAATGTCATGCCGCGTGAAGTCGAAGAGTGCATCGGCAGGATGCCCGAGGTGGCGGACAATATCGCCATTGGAGTCGACGACGTCGATTTCGGCCAACGTTTGGCGGTTTTCGTGGTGGTCAAAGACGAATGGGAACTGGACGCCGCCACTCTCAAGCACCGCGTGAAAAGCCGTCTGGCGGCCCATAGCGTGCCGCGTGATATATATTTCGTTGAATCCATACCCCGGAACGCGACGGGAAAGGTTCCCGTGCAGAGCCTCCGTGAGCAAATCGCCGCAAGAGAATAGGATCGATCATGTCCTCCCACGAATCACACGATTATGATGTCGTTATCATCGGGTCCGGCTTTGGAGGTTCGGTCGCGGCACTGCGATTGACGGAGAAGGGCTACCGAGTCGCCGTTTTGGAGGCGGGAGATCGGTTCGACGATCCCTCGGAAACCGACCCCGCCCGCCGTCATGCGAAGCTTCCACGTACTTCGTGGAGACTGAGGCGCTACTTGTGGGCACCGCAGTTTGGTTTCCGAGGCATTCAGCGCCTGCACCTGCTCCGTGGCCGTAAAGGAAGTCGGGTGATGGTCCTGGCCGGAGCGGGAGTCGGGGGAGGGTCGTTGGTATACGCCAACACCCTATATCGGCCGTTCCCCAGCTTCTACCAGGACCGACAGTGGGGACACATCACCGATTGGAAGCATGAACTAGCACCCTATTACGATCAGGCCGAACGGATGCTGGGTGTCGTAGAGAATCCGATCGTCACCCCGGCCGACCATGCCATGCGCCGGGTCGCGGATCGTATGGACGCGGCGGACACGTTTAAAATGACCAAGGTCGGGATCACCTTTGGGACGAAGGGATCGTCCGGCTCAATGGACGATCCGTACTTCGGAGGTGCGGGTCCCGCCCGTAGTGGTTGCGTCGCATGTGGAGCCTGTATGACCGGCTGCCGGTACGGTGCCAAGAACATGCTCACCGAGAACTATCTCTACCTCGCGGAGAAGGCGGGTGCGGTCATTCATCCCCTGACGACCGTCACCGATCTGCATCAAGAGAACGGAACCTGGCATGTGACGGCAAAGGCCACCGGCCCGTTTCGACGTTCTCAGCAGAAATTCCGTGCTGATCAAGTGGTGATGGCCGCCGGAACCTGGGGTACGCAGAATCTGCTGCATCGGCTACGGAATCGTGGGCGGCTTCCACACCTATCGACCAAACTGGGCGTCCTGACTCGCACCAATTCCGAAGCCCTGCTGGGAGCGGAACGAATTCGCACCAAAGGCGACGATCACAGTAAAGGAATTGCGATCACCTCGTCGTTCTATCCCGATGAGCACACTCATGTGGAACCGGTGCGGTATGGGAAGGGGTCGAACGCGATGGCTCTGATTCGGACGCTGATGGTGGACGGACCCAGTAATTCGAAACGGTTTCAATTGCCTCGCTGGGTGCGGCTTTTGGGAGTCGTGGCCCGACGACCATGGCTCCTGGGGCTTATCCCGAAGCTACGGCGCTGGTCGGAACGTTCGGTGATTGCGCTGGTGATGCAGCACCGCGATAACTCGGTCACGGTGACGTCGAAGGGGAGGGGCCTGCGGGCACAGCCGGGGCACGGTGAGCCGAATCCGGTGTGGCTTCCCATAGGTCATCGGGCCACCAGAATGTTGGCGGAGGAGATCGGTGCGATTCCGGGAGGTACGTGGTTGGACCTCGCTAATATTCCCACCACGGCGCACTTTCTGGGCGGTTGTCCGATCGGCGACGCTCCGGACAACAGTGTGGTCGATGCGTATCACCGTGCTTGGGGATACCCGAACCTGCACATCGTCGACGGTTCGGCCGTCACCGCCAATCTCGGAGTCAACCCGTCCTTGACCATCACCGCCCAGGCGGAGCGTGCCATGAGCATGTGGCCCAATAAGGATGACCATGATCCTCGACCGGAACAGGGTCAGCCTTACCGGCCCGTTTCGGCTGTCGCGCCTCGGTCACCGATGGTTCCCGAGAACGCGTCCGGGTCACTGCGAATCCAGCATTCCACGGAATAGATCGGCCTTGCTCTGCGGGTGGTACCCGGGTTCGACGCCTTCCACGAGGAAGGCCTCACCGGTGAGATGCGCGGTACGAAGTGGCAGGATTTCCTGGTAAGCGTCGGAGTGGTACCAATTTGTGGCGGACTCGGAATCCGGAAACTCGATCACGACGACATCGCGGTTCCATTCCCCTTCCTTAGGGGTGACCTTGCCTCCGTGGATGATGAAACGGCCGTGGTACGGCTCCAAGGTATCCTGGATTTTCTCGAGATATTCGACCATATCGGAATGCAGTTCCGTCATCTGGAACAAACCGATCGCGTAAACAGCCATGACTATAGCCTCTCTGCTATGTTACTCACTGGTAAACAGGGTGAGTTCATCGTCTCATACCGCCTCCCCCGTGGTATAGCGTGCGGTCGTTGGAAATCACCGATAAGTGGTCGTGCATAAATCGCTTGCGTTGTATACGTGTCTCGCCAATACTTATGAGGAAATGCCCAATTCCATTGGTACATCCGATTCACGCAGGACCCTGCCCTGGGTCGAGATCAATCCATAGTGCGCAATGCGCCATCGTACGCAAAGGAAATAGATGACTGCTATTATCCGTCAGATCGCCATCGACAGTCGCGACTCGTATCGGCTATCGAAGTTCTGGGAGAAGGTGACCGGGTGGCGTGAAGACCCCAACGATCCGAACGAACCGCAACATTCCGAAAATCTGATTCAAAGTCCCGACGGGACCATGTCCCTGTTGTTTTTGAACGTACCCGAATCCAAACAGGTGAAAAACCGGGTGCATCTGGACCTGACCTCCGACACCACCCGCGACGAGGAAGTCGAACGATTGGTCGGCATCGGGGCGACGATCGCAGCGGATTTCAGAACCGACGACGGGCGCGGCTTCGTGGTATTGGCCGACCCGGAAGGCAATGAGTTCTGTATCGTGCGCAATGACGTTGAACGCGCCGACGACCCGTCATAGGCAGGACCACCGAAGCATTCTGTTCGTAGGTTGCCAAAGACTGTAAACGCCTAGCGACGGGTGTTTGAAAGTGGCTGCTTGAACGCCGTCGACGAGAGGCCTAGGAAGTGGTTTGACGGATGTCTACACCGGTCATCGTATTGCGAGGCCTACCCGGCTCCGGAAAGACGACCACCAGCGCGTTGCTTCGCGACCGGTTGGGCACTGCGGTTCGTGTCAGCAACGATGATATTCGGTATCTGGCAAAGCCACGCGATTTCAGTCGGCTGTCCCTGGAAGCGTCGGAACGGGCATGCATTGATCTGGCCGTGTCATACGCGCGAAGTGGGTTCATTCCGGTTGCCGACGGAGTCTTTTACGATCGAGAGTTTCTTGATGCGGTGAGTTGGGAACTAGCCCTGCAGGATATTTCAATGGAAGTGTTCACCCTGGTGGGCGATATCGGGGACCTGCTGCATCGCAATCAATGCCGTGAGGAATTGTCGCAGCTTCCCGCATCACGCATTCGACAGTTGCATCGGGGCTTCCTTGCGGGAGGGACCGCGGTTTCCATAAACGATAAACTCCCCGAAGAGGTGGCCGAGGACGTACATGAATTGATCACCCAATCACGGGTCGACGGTGGGCACCGCAGAGAGCGGGCGGGTATCGATGTGCTGTTCCTGCGCCACGGTGAGGCAGAATCTCCCAGGGAGCCCACGATAGATCCTTCGACGATGCCGCTGTCGACTCGTGGGCGTGCTCAAGCCTTGGCCGCGCAGCGAGCTGTGCAACGGTTTGAGCCCGACGCGGTATACGCCTCCGATTCGTGTTCGGCGGTGGAAACGGCCCAAGTCGCGGTGCAGTCCACAGGTCAACCTGTCGAAGCCGTAGCTGACTTGCGTGAATGTCACGTTACGTCTGATGCGGAATCGCCGGCCCCGGATATCGGTGCCCAGCGTGGCGAAACCGATCGGATTGTTATGGGCGGCAAAGATTCCCAGAAGTCGACCGAGGCCGAGAAGGTGGAGGCGGCCGCGACGAGAATGATGGAGTTTGTGCAAGGTCTTGCTGCCAGATCAGGCGGACCTCGGCGGATTCTATTCGTATCGCACAGTGGCCCGCATACGTGGCTGGTGTGCCGGATTCTGGGTGCTCCCATTGGTTCGGGTCCGGTCATTGACCTGGAATACGCTGCCTTCTCTCGATTCCATTTCAGTCGTGACCATGGACCTGGATCGATTGACTTTATCAATCGACATGCCTCGGGAATTAATCCGTGAACTTGGAATCGTCATGCTATCGGCATATCGGTTTACGCCTCTAGGGGGCGTTTAAGCGGCATGCGGTTCGACAATCATGAGAACGGAAGGCCCTGAGCTTGGATAGGCTGCCCAGTCGCGGGTGCGATGCGAGGATTGGCAATACCGTTCGGGCCATAAGCGCATAGCATTGGTGGATTACGCGGTCAAGTGGCGTTTAGTTCTTTACAAGAGAAATGCACGAGATTCGGCGTGGAATGTGCGTTTTAAGGGCATTTCTCCGCCCGACTGTCCCCAGACGCATCGCAATTGTCCACAGGGCGAGGCGCGAGCCTTGTGGTAGCGCATTGCCTGTCGTGTAATCAGAGTATGGAAGCGATGGAGCAGCTGTGGGGATTGGCCGTAGCGGGGTGCATGCTACTTCTCCAAGCGTTTGTGTACATCGGTCGGCGTGTGGCGATCACTGGCGAGGCGTTGTATGACTATGAACCCGTTGCGAGGCCTAGGGTGCGAAGTATTTGGTTGTCCGGGCGCAGTATCGGCGCGTGCGTTGTCGTGCGGGTGACGTCCGGTCATCGACGACCTTGTGCCGTTTCACTGTCGACCCGGTATCTGCAACTGTGGAGCTGCCGGGGCACCGATACACATATTGCTCACCGATTGTTCTTCGTAGCGCGGTGTCGTGGCCCGCCCACCTGAGAAGTCCCTGGCTGTTGACGCGTCGTGCCGCATCGGCGCTTCAATCGATTTTCCGCATACCCACTGCGATACAGGTGCGGCACACGTCTTGTGACGGCGAAAATGTCGTCGCCGCAAGGCGTGTGCCAACTATATAGCTAAATCTGAATTCGTAATAATAAAGGAAGGCCCGTGGAAATGACCGTTCGTTGCGACGTGAGCGGTGGGCGGACACCGTTGTTGCGGGCCGTCAGCCACCGGCAAAAGGCGGCAGAACCTCGACGGTGGTGCCGTCGGATAGGAGCGTGTGCCCTGCGGTGGCCTGCTTGCCGTCAATGAGAAACGACGATATGGCCAGCACCTTTTCCAATCCGTCGCCGTGCTCGTCAATCAGTTGGTTCTTCAGCTCGGCAAGGTTGGATGCCGTTAGAGTCTGTTCGGCTCTGCCGGCGGCGGCTTTGGCGCCGGCGAAATAACGTACTGTCACGCTCATATCATCCTCCGATTGCCGACATGGGGCGTGCGGGCTTCAGGAACGAGGGGTCGTCGATACCGGCCCCAGCGGCTTTACCCCACATCGCCTGCGCCCAGATATCGGCCAGTTCGTCATCGGTGTGTCCAGCGCGCAAAGCGTCGCGGAGGTCGGTCTCGCCTTGGGCGAAGAGGCAGTTGCGTATCTGGCCGTCGGCGGTGAGCCGAGTCCGGTCGCAATCGCCACAGAACGGACGCGTGACCGTTCCGATGATTCCCACGGTGGCGGGTCCGCCGTTGACGAGCCATTTCTCGGCAGGTGCCGAACCGCGAGGTTCGGTCGCGGGAGTCAGGTCGAACTCCTGCTGTAGCCGATTCAGAATGTCGGCGGCGGTAATCATCGTATCGCGCTTCCATATTCCGTCGGCGTCGAGCGGCATTTGTTCGATGAACCGCAGTTCGTATCCGTGGTGGAGTGCGAAGCGCAGGAGATCGGGTGCTTCGGCGTCATTGATGTCGGGCATGAGCACGGTGTTGATCTTGACCGGATCCAATCCGGCTTCAGCGGCGGCATGGATACCGGTGAGCGTATCCTGTAGCCGGTCACGACGTGCGAGCTTGGTGAAGGTGTCCCGATCAACCGTATCAAGCGAAACGTTGATGCGTTTCAATCCTGCTTCCACCAAAGCGGGAGCGGTTTTGTCCAATCCGATGGCGTTGGTCGTGAGCGACATTTCCACGGTCGGGTGGCGTTCGGCCATATCGGCGATGATGGAGGTGAGTCCCGGACGAAGCAGCGGTTCCCCGCCGGTGAACCGGATTTGGTTGATGCCCAAGCGGTCCACCGCCAAATTCAGCAGGTGTTTAACCTCGTCGTCAGTGAGGATTTCCGGTTTGGGGATCCAGTGCAGACCATCCGCCGGCATGCAGTATTGGCAGCGCAGGTTGCATTTGTCGGTGAGTGATACCCGCAAATCGCGTGCCACTCGACCGTATCGGTCAATCAATTGCTTACGCACAATTCACCCATTCGTCGCTACCGTCGGAAAAGTATTGATGTTTCCATACTGGGACACGATCCTTGACCTCGTCCACCGTTGCCGTCAATGCTTGAAATGCCTCGGCTCGATGAGCGGAGGCAATGACGACCACTAGAGCGGCGTCTCCGAGCGAGAGGTCGCCGAGGCGATGGCTGATCGCGATCGCGTCTAGTTGGAAGCGTTGGCGCATGTCATGCGCGATTTCGTCGAGTACGCTCGCGGCGGAGGGGTGACCTTCATAGGAAAGTGCCGTCACCTGTCGACCGTGGTCGTGGTCGCGTACGACCCCACGGAAGGTCACATGGGCACCGCTGGAAGCGGTTCGGCATTTCTCCTCTAGCACGTCGACGTTGATCGGATCGTCGGTGACTTCGGTGAGAATCATGGCGCTCCTAATAACTGATGCCCGACAAGGACAGAAACGACAGTTCTTGGCCGGCACGGGCCCCGGCATGAGGGGGGACGACGGCGAATCCCCGCGCGGCCGCCACTCCCCGTAGCATGGCCGAACCGTGATGGGCGACCAAACGTCCGTCGTGGTCGACGAGGGCAAGTCGGGTGCAGTCGCCTCGTCCCGCGATGTCGTCGGCGACGGTGACGGTTGAGAGGTCGGGCGGGTCCCGTCGTAGCATTCCGTCGATCAAGGGCGCGACCAGGGTGACGATCGCTATCAACGCTGATTGGGGATTTCCAGGCAGCCCGCATACGATGCCACTGTCGGTTTCGGCCAACAGCATGGGGAAACCAGGTCGAACCGCCACCGTATTGACATGATAGGTGGCATTCAATCGCTGGAGCGTCGGGTGGAGGTAATCGACCGGGCCATGCATGGTTCCGCCAGTGGTCAAAGTGATCGTACTGTGCGGGTTTTCCAACGCACGTAGGTGATCCTCGGGCGTGTCGGCGACATGTACCGCCGCGGATCCAGCGGCCCCGAGAGAGTCGAGGACGGCGGGAAGCATGGGGCCAAGGCTGTCACGGATCTTTCCGTCGCGCGCTGGGCCTTGCGACACCAGTTCGTCTCCGAATACAGCAAGCCGTGTGGTCGGTGGTGACCATACGGACACTTCGTCGTTACCTGCGGCGGCGGCGAAACCGGCGAGCGCGGGGGTGACGGTTCGGCCTGACGAAAACAGGGTGTCGCCGAGGTTGATCTCTTCGCCGACGTGACGCCAGTCGGGTTGGTGAGGCCCGTTCACCTGGCCGTTGGACTCGGTGGAGTCTTCTAGTCGAATGATTCCGTCCGTGCCGGGAGGCAATTGGGCACCGGTGGCGATTCGGCGGGCGTGTCCGCTTGAAAGCGGATCGGCTACGGTCCCGGCAAGTTGGTCGGTGTCTTCCAGCCGCCACGGTCCTTCTCCGCGAATCGCGTAACCGTCCATGGCGACGGTGTCGAAAGCCGGTAGGGGATTGGCTGCTCGGACCGGTTCGGCCAAGGTGTGACCGATGGCGTCGGTCAGAGGAACGCTGTGAGAGGCGAGCGTGATGCCTTGCCCCACGCGGTAGGCGATGTCACGTGCTTTTCTCCAGTCGGTCGCTGTGTTCACGCCTGATTCCTTTCGTGGTCACCGCCGTGCAGTTGGGACACGCAATGACGTAGCAAGTCGGGAGTGAGGACGGCGAGACCGTCGCGTGCGGCACCTGAGGAACCGGCGAGGTTGACGATAAGGGTGGTTCCCACCGATCCGGCGATTCCTCGTGACAATACCGCTTGGGGAATCTTCTGGACACCGTACGCCCGAATGGCTTCGGCGAGGCCCGGTACTTCGCGTGCGATGATGCGCCGGGTGATGTCCGGAGTGGTGTCGGTGGGCGTCAGTCCGGTCCCACCTGAGGTGAGGACGACGTCTATCCGGTCGGTGACGGCGTTCTTGATCGCGGTTTCGACGTCCGCGCCGTCAGCGACGACGACGGGATCGTCAACGTCGAATTCGGCTTCCCTCAGGCCCTGTACGAGGAGGGGACCGGATTTATCTTGGTAGACACCGGTGGCGGCTCGTGTGGAAGCCACAATAACCCTGGCACGCGGGGTGAAGGTCAGTTCCCCACACGGCGAGCGCTGCTCGTTCGTCACTTCTGCCATAGTCCGGTTTTACCGCCTCTCTTCTCCACCACGCCGATATGGTTGAGTTCCGCCCCAGGATCGATGGCTTTAACCATATCGATCAAGGTAAGTCCAGCGACGCTCACGGATGTCAGTGCTTCCATCTCAACGCCGGTGCGGTCGGTGTTCGATACCTCGGCACGGATCAGGACTGTGGTATCGGTGGTGTCAAACTCAACACTAATCGATGATAGGGCAATGGGGTGGCAGAGCGGGACGAGTTCCCACGTCCGCTTGGCCGCCATGATTCCGGCGACCCTGGCGGTCGCCAGGGCATCGCCTTTGGCGAGGTCGTTGTCCCGCAGCCGTTGTACGACCTCCTCGGTCGTGTCGAGACGGCCGGTGGCGATGGCCGTGCGGCGACCGGGGTTCTTGTCGCCGACGTCGACCATATGCGCTTCCCCGGCACTGTTGACGTGTGTTAGTTCAGACATGTCCGTCAGTGTAACGACACCGTCTGACAGGTCGGTTCCTGCGCTTTTCGGGCTTCAAGTGGCTCGGTATTCAAACACACCGTTCCCTGTACGACCGTGACCGAATGGACGGCTACCGTCCAGGGGCCTTCCAAGCACGTGCCGTCGTCGAGACGATAGCTGTGCTTCAACAACGGGGAGACGACCACGCGGTTGCCGTCCTTGTCTCCCAGGAGGCCGCGGCTGAGGACGTTAGCGCCGGTGGCCGGGTCGTGATTGTCGAGCGCGTCAACCGAGTTGTCGCTGTGTCGAAAGAGCGCCAGCTGGTGACCGTCTCGCAGTAGCACGGCCGCACCACGTCCGGGAATCAAGTCGTTCAAGGCGCACAAGGTGATTGTCATAGTGATGACCTCCCAGTCGTTTGCAGGGTGACGGGTACCTTCTGTCCTCGCTCTGACGTGAAACTGATGTCGGGGTCGGGGGTGCCGGGCGCGTTGATGAACGAAGTGAATCGCTCCAGTTTTTCTTGGTCGCGCAGAACGCCTTTCCATTCACATTCGTAGGAGTCGACGTGTTTGGCCATGATGTCGTCGAGCTGTCGGCAGATGCCGAGCTTATCGGCGATGATGACGTCGTGGAGGTAGTCCAGGCCGCCGTCCAGGTCTTCCAACCACGCTGCCGTGCGCATGAGGCGATCGGCGGTCGAGATGTAGAACGCGATGAAACGGTCAATGGTGTGAACCAGTTCCTCATCGGTCAAATCCGAGGCGAACAGCTGCGCATGGCGTGGAGTGAAACCACCGTTGCCCCCGACATAGAGGTTCCACCCGTTTTCGGTCGCGATCACCCCGAAATCCTTCGAGCGGGCTTCGGCGCATTCGCGGGCACATCCCGACACCGCGCCTTTGATCTTGTGTGGACTGCGTAGTCCTCGATAGCGCAGTTCAAGTTCTATGGCCATCGATACTGAATCCTGAACTCCGTAACGACACCAGGTAGTGCCCACACATGACTTCACTGTGCGTACGGCTTTACCGTACGCGTGACCGGATTCGAACCCCGCATCCACCAGCCGGGCCCAGATATCAGGCAGATCCTCGACTCGAGCGCCCAGTAGATCAATGCGCTGGCCGCCGGTGATCTTGGTGTAGAGATCGAAGTCCTGGGCCACTTCGCCGATCACGATCAATTTCTCCGGGGTGACTTCTCCACCTGGAATCCGCGGTACGACCGAATAGGTTCCGTTGCGTTGCATGTTCGCCAGGAAATGATCATTGGTATCCTGCAGCGAGGCCTGTTCACCTTCGAGAATATGCCCCTTGGACAGGCTGGCCAGAATCGATGCCACGGTCGGTTTACAGATGTCGCAGCCCGACCCCTGCCCATACTCCGCGATCAACTCGGAGAACGTGGAGATCCCGGTGACGCGGACGATGTCGAACAGTTCGGCACGGGTGTGCTCGAAATGCTCACAGACGGCCTTGGACACCTCCACTCCGCTATCGGAGAGAATCCGTTTCAACATCGGCAGGCACGAACCGCAACCGGTCCCGGCCTTCGTGCACGATTTCAAGTCGTCGACCGTCTCACATCCCGACGCGATCGCTCCGGTGATGTCGGCCTTGGTGACGGCATTACACGAACAGACCTGCGCGTCCGCCGGCATCTGTACGTCGCCGTCACCAGTCGACAGCAGGTCGGCCAGTGCGGCGGGAGGCGGATGGCCTACCGACGCTCGTAGCACGCCGTACGGTTCATTGTCTCCGACCAGCATGCCGCCCAGTAGCTCCGAAGCATCGTCCGACAACACCAATTTGGCGTATACACCCGAGGCCGGATCGAAATACGTGCTGGTCAACGGCCCGTCCATGGCACCGAATTGTGACACATCGACCCCAAGAAGTTTCAATTTCGTCGATGTGTCTGCGCCGTTGAATTCAATGTCGCGACCCGTCAGGCCGGCCGCCACCACTTCGGCCATTTGGTACCCGGGAGCGACCAGGCCATAACAGACGCCCTCGAACGACGCCACCTCACCGATGGCAAAGACGTTCGGGTCCGTCGTGCGGCAACGTGAGTCGATCGTGGCCCCACCGCGCTCGCCGATTTCCAGACCCGCGGCACGCGCGAGGTCGTCCCTGGGGCGAACCCCGGCGGCGAAAACCACCATGTCCGTCGTGATTTCCGTGTCTGAAGTGGTCGTGACATCGAGGCGACCGTCGTGAGCTTGAATCGCATTCGCGCCTGTGCCGCACTGGACGTCGATGCCGAGACGCTCAATCGTCTGTGCCAAAAGACCGCCACCCGTCTCATCCAATTGCCGTGCCATGAGCCAGGGAGCGAACTCCAGGATCGTCACCTCCAACCCCAACAGCCGCAGCGCGTTGGCGGCTTCCAGGCCCAACAGGCCGCCACCGACCACGACACCGTGGCGTGAATCGTGCGCCCGCGCCTTGATGGCGTCCACATCGTCGATAGTGCGATAAACGAAGACCCCTTCGCCGTCGGCACCTTCGACCGGGGGAACAAAAGAGTACGAACCAGTGGCCAACACCAACTTGTCGTAATGGAACGTGCGCTCAGCCGTCGATACCGTACCGGCCTCACGGTCGATACGCTCGGCACGCTCGCCCAAATGCAACGTGACGTTGTCATTGTCGTACGGCAAGGCCAAATCGTCCACGTCCGCCGATTCGAAGAGACTGGACAGACCCACCCGGTCATAGGCGGCGTACCGTTCCTCGGCGATCACGTCGACGATCCAGTCGCTTTCGGCGAGCTCATTGACAAGGCGACGGCCCACCATGCCGTCTCCCACGATCACCAATCGAGGCTGTCTGGTCATGACCACTCCTTAAACTGGGATACCGGCGTTTTCCGGTTCGGATTGACAGAGAGCGGCTACCTCGGAACGACAGGTTCCGCATCCCGTCGTGGCCGCGGTAGCGGAGGCGACTTCGTCCACGGTTCGGGCGCCTTCGGCACAGGCCCGACGAATCTCATGGCGAGCAACGTTGTTACAGCGGCAGATCACCGCGTCGTCGTCACCACTCGCGGAAGGAGGAGAGTGATAACGCCCCAAAAGGAGCGAACGACGATCCGGAGGAACCGGCCCGCCGCCGTCGAACAGCTCGACGACCTCGCCGACCGAGGGATTGTCTCCCACCAAAACCGCACCGACCAGGCGGTTGTCGTCCACCGTCAACCTGGCGTACGTATTGTTCTCCGGATCGGCGAAAGACACCGTCTCCCCACCGTGATGACGCCCCATGGCCGCGACGTCGATTCCCGGGGCCTTCAGACGAAGAATCGAGGCCGGTGGCGTAAACCGAGGCTCGTCCGGATCGGCCAGAATATGGCGAGCGACCACGTCGGCCTGCTCCCAAGCGGGGGCCACGAGTCCATAAACCGTTCCCTCGTGTTCGGCACAATCGCCCACCGCGTACACGTCAGGGTTGGACGTTCGGCATTGATCGTCGACGACGATACCGCGGTTGACTTTCAGTCCCGCATCGTCCGCCACAGTGGTCTCCGGGTTAACGCCGCAGGAGACGACCATGAAATCGGTTGAAACGGTGCGACCGTCCTCCAGGCGTACATCCACCGACCGATCGGTCTCGACGACCGACGAGGCGACCACACCGCATACGGTGGAGACCCCGTAATCGGCATAGGTTCGTTCGATCGCCGCACCTCCAGCGGGATCCACCTGTCGATCCAAAACATGCTGGCCCACGTGAACGACGGTCACGTCGAGCCCCTGGCCCGACAGGCCCCGCGCCGCCTCCAAACCTAGAAGACCGCCACCCAGAACCAGAGCCGAGTTCGATCTCCGTCCCAACTCGCGCACCTTCTCCGCGTCGTCATAGCTGCGCAAGAGGCTGACTCTCTCTCCACGAGGGTCGAGCCCCGAAACCGGGGGAACAAAAGGTACGGCACCGGTAGCGAAAACGAGCTTATCGAAGCTCCGTCCGTGAACGGTTCTGGAATCAAGATCGACAGAGCTCACGCGCTCGCCGCGTCGTTCGGCGACATGTGATTCCGGGGGAGAGGGGAGGGTGAGCGAACTCGATTCGTGCCCTCCGCCAATGTATTCCGAAAGAAGAACTCGGTTGTAGGCTCGGTGAGGCTCCTCGCCGTAGACCGTCACAGAAATTCCGGCTTCACCAAGTTGCCGCGCAAGGCGATTCGCCGCCATTCCGTTTCCAATGATTGCCACCCGCATGGCTCTCCTTTCGCCGACCCGTTACCGTCGAGCGGGCCCGTCGTGCCGCTGTGCGTCGTGATTGTCAGTGTGACGACGCTGGATTACGTTCCGCAGCGTGGAATGTTTCCGCTGTGCTACGAATCAGGGTCTTTGATGACATTCGTATTGAGCGCGGCTCGCACGGAAACGGCGTTGACTTTGAATTCCGGCATGCCGCTGATGGGATCGACAGCCGTTCTCACCGCACGATTGGCACTGCGGTCTCCGGAGAAATGAAAGGGAACGAACGCGGTATCGCGGCGTATCTTCCAATCCAAGCGCAAAGGCGCCTGACAAGTGCCCTGACCGGATTCCACGTGCACCTCCTGCCCCTCCACAAACCCAAGACGCTGCGCGGTATCGGGATGGAGAGAGATGAAGGGACGCCCTTCCAACGACGACACCCGACTGGTCTGCGTACCCGACTGGTACTGCGTCAGGACACGACCGGTCGTCATCCAGACTTCGTCGTCGTGCCGCAGCTGCTCGCCGCCCCCGGAAACGTCGACAGGAATGAATTGAGCCTTACCGGAATCAGTGGGAAACCGTAGTTGGGAAAACAGGCGCGGCGTCGGATCGGCGTTATGGGGAAACGGCCAGAACGATTCGATTCCATCGAGCTCCTCCCAATCGAGACCGGAATAATCGGCGGTGCCACGGCTGGAGGCGGCCCGGAGTTCGTCGAACACCACACCCGGGTCAGCCGAGAACCTACCCGGAGCGTGGAGGCGTTTGGCCAGCTGCGACGTTATCCACAGGTCACTGCGGCATTCGCCGGGCGGACGGCGGTAAGCCCGTCGACGAATCACCCGTCCTTCCAAGTTCGTCGTCGTGCCGTCCTCTTCGGCCCATTGCGCCGCCGGTAGAACCACATCAGCAAGCTGGGCGGTTTCAGACAGGAAAAAATCGGAGACGACCAGAGTCTCCAAGGAACGAAGCCGGTCCTGAACCCGCATCGAAGCCGGGGCGGAAACGGCGGGATTTGAACCGACTACCAATAGCATGGAGATCTCAGCGCCACACCTGTCGAACAATTCGGTGGCGGGAACCCCCAGCCCCGGAAGCGCCGACTCCTCCACACCCCAGACGGAAGCGGTATGACGACGGTGATCGAGATTGCTGATGGACCGATATCCCGGCAACTGATCGGCTTTCTGACCGTGCTCCCGCCCCCCTTGGCCGTTGCCCTGACCCGTCAAGCAGGCGACACCACTGGACGGGCGTCCCACCAGGCCCAACGCGAGCGCGAGGTTGATCCAAGCAGTAACGGTATCCACTCCACGAGTGTGCTGCTCCGCTCCTCGCGCGGTGAGGATCGTACAGCGGCGCCCTGCGATCAAGTCGATACAACGGTACAGCGACCGAACGTCCACTCCCGTCAGACGTTCGGTACGAGCGGGCCAGAATTGAGTGACTGAGCGTTCGACCTCCTCAAAACCCCGCGTGTGCGCATCGACGTAAGGACGATCGACGTGCCCTCCGGCAATCGCCATCTGAAGCAGGCCGTTGGCCAGCGCAAGATCGCTCCCCGGGCGGGTAGCGAGATGCAGGTCGGCCTGGGCGGCGGTGGCCGTGTGGCGAGGATCGACGACAATCAGTTGTGGTTGATCGAGATGCCGCATGAAAGGCGGCATCGTTTCGGCCGGATTGGCGCCCACCAGAATCACCACATCGCTCTGCGCGAGATCCTCCTTGGGGAACGGCAGGCCCCGGTCGATCCCGAGCGATCGGTTGAAAGCCGCTGCGGCAGAAGACATGCAGAAACGCCCATTGTAGTCGATGTACGGGGTCTGCAACGCCAGTCGGGCAAACTTTCCCAACTGATAGGCCTTCTCATTGGTCAGACCACCGCTACCGAACACCCCGACCGATGTCGTTCCCCTCCGAGCAACCGTCCGGTGATAACGATCGACGATGAACTGGAGAGCGTCATCCCAATCGGCCGGCTCACCGTGAATCAGCGGTGTGGTCAGCCGATCGGGATGGTCGAGCGGTTCGGCCGCCGTCCAACCCTTCTGACACAGGCCGCCCTCGTCAGGTTCAATACGTGGAGTTCGCGTTGCCGTGTCGTGCAGGGTCATTGAGCACTGCAACGCACAGTACGGACAGTGGGTGTTGACGGGTGGTGTCATTGATGCTCCTCAAACGCGCTCGCGGGCAAGGGACGGTATTCGGGTGCCGAAGGCACGCCGCTGGTAGAACCACCAGTTCAAGGTGGCGAGAGCCAGGTAGGCCAGGCTGAATCCCACGAGTGCGCCGGTGATGCTTGCGGATTGTTCGTAGCTGGTTCGCAGGGCCTGATTGATGAGAAAGCCGCCGAGCGCTCCAATACAGGAGATCCATCCCAGTGCGGCGGCCGTGAGCCGCTTGACCGTTGTGGCCGGCAAATGCGAGTGAGTGGCCTGGAAGATGACGGGGATGGATTGATAGGTGGTTCCATTGGCCGTTCCTGCCGCGCAGAAGAGCACGATGAAGGCTAGAAAGAAGACGGTGAAGGAGGATTGGGAGACGGCCCAAACGGCGACGAGAGATCCGATTCCCATAACGGCGAAGCATGTCCCGGTCAAAGGTGCACCGGAGTAGCGGTCGGCCAACCATCCTCCCAGTGGCCGGGCCAGTGCGCCGAGAAGCGGTCCCAGAGCCGTGAGCCAAATGGATTCAAACGCGGGGAACTGTAGGTTGATGATGAGGGGGAACGCGAAGGAATAGCCGATGAAGGAGCCGAACGTCCCCACGTACAGCGCCGACATGATCCAGGTGTGGGGATATTTGAGGACCGGTACCTGTTCGCGCAGGCTGGATCGGGACATCGCGAGGTTGTCCATGCCGCGTCGTGCCCCGGCTATCGCCACCAGAATGAGAAGTAGCCACATGAGGGGAACGTTGTACAACCAGATCCGGTCCCCGGCGTCGGTCAGTGTACCGGTTCCGATGACTCCCACTCCGACGACGACCGGCCCGGTCAATTGCACCATGGGAGCCCCGATGTTCCCACCGGCGGCGTTGACTCCCAGGGCCGTGCCGCGGAGACGATCGGGATAGAAGTAGGAAATGTTGGCCATGGAGGAGGCAAAATTTCCCCCGCCGAGTCCCGCTAGCGCCGCTGCCAGGAGGAACCATCCGTAGGAGGTGTCGGGATCTCGCAAGTTCCACGCCAAAAGGACGGTCGGTGGCACCAGTGCGCTGAGCGAAATGATGGTCCAATTACGTCCTCCAAAGGTGCCGACGGCCGCCGTATACGGCAAGCGGACGAGCGCGCCCACCACATTGGGGACGGCGATGAGCCAAAAGAGTTGAGTTGTGGAGAAGCCGTATCCGATCTCAGGCAGATACGGCGCGACGATGGACAGCATGACCCAGACAGAGAAGCCGATGTGTTCACAGGCGACCGACCAGACGAGATTGCGACGCGCGGTGAGGCGCCCCCAGTCCTTCCACTGCCGTGGGTCCTCGGGGTTCCAGTGGTGAATCCAGCTGCCGTGACGTGTTGGCGAGGTAGCGGCGGTGGTGATCATGGTTCGAGGATCGCGATGAATCGTTTCTGATCCATCGCCGTTGTATGGCGATCGTGTTAAGAAGCCGCTGAATTGTGTAACAGATTCGGTTGCGCCCCAGGAATGCGAGGATTGATTTTTTAGTGGTCACAGTCTTGACTTCACCGTCGGTCATAGCTAAGTTACTAATTAGTAGAGTTACTACCGTGTAACTCTCCGACAGGGGAGCGACTCTGCGGGATCACAATGCGAGAAAGGATGTACCATGTCCGTTTATGCCATGACCACACCGTTCATCGACCAGCCTTTCGAAGACGGTCCGCCTCCACGCGAAGCGGTCGCCATTGCCGCGTATATTCTCGACATCATCACTGGAAAACGGCCGGCGCGCGGGTGTCGCCGTTACGTGACGAATCAGGGCTGGGATTCGTTGCAGTACCTCGGGCGCTTGATAGAAGGGCCGATGAAAGGCATAAGAATGTTGCGGCAGTATTGTACGGAACCGGGAGTGGCGGAGTTCCTCTGGCGATTTTCCATCGGAGAGCGGCGAATGGCGGCGATCATGCACATTCGGCAGATCGGTCTACGTTGGATGCTGACTGAAATTCGAGTCATCGACCACGCTGGTCGGCATCGCCGGTAGCATCTTGTCACATTGATGTTGGGGCGCGGCATCTATTGCCGCGCCCCAACTCAGATTAAGTGAATGATATGTCGAAGGAGATCTCGTCGTTCCCCTTGGTAAGAGGCATGTCCACTCCTTCGGCGGCCCAGACCGCTTCCTGCGGAGGCGTGAAAGTGAACGAATACTCCAGGGCCTCAGCGTCGACTTCGAAGTACTGTGTGACTTCGCGGACCTGGGCACCGCCCTCGGTTACGGTCTCGGCGTCGACCTCAGCGGGTTCGAGCGCCTCTCCGTCCTGTGAGACTTCCACGGCCTCATCGTCGTCCAGGTTCCATTCGAGCTCCCACTCGTCGTTGGTTTCGAACCAACTGTACGACACCGCCAGTTCGACCGTGTCGCCATCGGCCACCCAGCCGTCCTCTTGGCGGAACACCGTCCGTTCGACGAACGCCTGGAAGAATACCCGCACTGAACCAGAGTAGACGTAGCTTCCACTGCTGCCTTCGAACTCGGCGTCTATCGGGTAACGATCGGATTGTTTTGACAGGAGTGATCCGTGGTAGAGCGCGTCAATAACCCCTTCGCGTTCCCCGGTACGAGGATCCATGGCGAACACGTGGTTATTGTCGTTGATTTCAATGCGAATCTCGGTGCTCGCGTCACCGACCCATACAAAGGTGTCACCCGGCTGGGGAACCTCGTTTTCCAGCGTCCAATCCTGTTCTCCAATGGTGATGGTACTGGTGACATTCTCCGGATTGGACTGTTGGTAGAGCGGACGATGTGGATTCGGGTCCGCAAAACGCAGATATACCAAGGAATCACCCGGCGGCAAGGGGTACAGATCGCCCCAATCCTCGCTGTCGGAATCCATCTCCAATTCGTCGAAGGAGTCGGCCTCGCCCACACAATCGACCTTGAGAGCGAAATACGCCCCCACCAGAGTCGCTTCGGCATCCGCATAGGGCATTTCGACGTCGTCGCATGTACCGTCGGCTGAATCGGTAACGATGTAATGCGATCCGGGCGTGATATAGAGCGAGGCCACGGCAGGACCGGTGCACGAGGTGAGTAGGAAAGCCAGTGCGGCCAAGCCGACCAGAGGTAGGGCACGTCGTCTGGGCGGGGTTTTCGTTCGGTTGGGGGACATGTTTCCCAAGTCTAAGGGATGACTTATGGTGATTGAACGGAAACTCCTCCGAGCGTCATCGCTGCTTAGAGGAGACCCGTTTCTGCTTGATCCGCTGGCGAAATCCTGGCCGCAGGTTTAAGAATCGTACGGCCACGCCCATTGCGCGACGGCCGGTATGTCCTCCCCGTGTTGCCGGGTGTACAACCGTGCCTCATGGCGCGCGTCCACCATTCGCTGGCGTAGAGAAGCGTGGCGCTCTCCCAGTCCGGGGACACGATCGATGACGTCGATGACGAGTCGATAACGATCGAGGTCGTTCAACATCACCATGTCAAAGGGCGTGGTCGTCGTACCCTCTTCCTTGTAACCGCGAACGTGGATGTTGTGGTGGTTGGTCCGCCGGTACGTGAGGCGGTGTATGAGCCATGGATAACCGTGATAAGCGAACAGCACCGGCCGATCGGACGTGAATATGGTGTCGAATTCCCTATCCGGCAAACCGTGCGGATGCTCTATCTCGGGTTGCAGACGCATCAGGTCGACGACGTTCACCATCCGGATCTTCAGATCGGGCAGATGCTGCCGCAACAGGTCGATGGCTGCCAGCGTCTCCAAGGTGGGAACGTCTCCTGCGGAAGCGAGCACCACGTCGGGATTGTCACCTGCGTCGTTGGAAGCCCAGTCCCAGATTCCCAGGCCACGTTCACAGAGGCGATCGGCCTCGTCCATGGTGGTGTACTGCAGTGCCGGCTGTTTTCCCGACACGATCACGTTGACGTACTGCCGCGACATCAAGCAGTGATTCATCGTCGACAGGAGTGTATTGGCATCCGGCGGCAGGTAGACCCGAACCACGTCCGGTTTCTTATTGAGTACGTGGTCGATGAATCCGGGATCCTGGTGCGAAAATCCATTGTGGTCCTGCCGCCACACATGGCTGGACAAAAGGTAGTTCAACGAAGCGATCGGCGCGCGCCACGGTAGTTCGTTGGTGGTGGCCAACCATTTAGCGTGTTGGTTGAACATGGAGTCCACAATGTGAATGAAGGCCTCATAGCTGGTGAAGAGGCCGTGTCGACCCGACAAAAGATAGCCTTCCAGCCAACCTTCACAGTTGTGTTCGCTGAGAACCTCCATGACTCGCCCCTGCGGGGCTTCATCTTCGTCCGTGTCGTACAGTACCGCGTCCCATTGACGATCCGTCACGTCAAAAACCGACTGCAAACGGTTGGAGGCGACTTCGTCCGGGCCGAATAGACGAAAACGATCCATGTTGTTCTTGACGACGTCCCGCAGCCAAGCCCCCAGGACACGGGTCGCTTCCGCCACCGTATGCCCGTGCCCCTCCGATTGAACCGCGTAGTCGCGATAGTCGGGAGTCACCAACTCGCGCAGAATGAGCCCGCCGTTGGCATGCGGATTGGCACTCATACGGCGCCGACCCGTAGGCGGAAGGCGTTTCAAGTCATTGACCGGGGAACCGGTGGCGTCGAACAGATCCTCGGGCCGATACGAGCGCATCCACTCTTCCAGCTGCCGCAGGTGCTCAGGGTTGGAACGCACCCCGGGAAGCGGTACCTGATGCGCTCGCCACGTGCCTTCGACCGGGACCCCGTCCACCGTTTGCGGCCCCGTCCAGCCCTTGGGGGTCTGGAAGATGAGCATGGGCCACCGCGGCCGGGGTGGAGTGGACGGTCGGGAGCGTGCGTGGGATCGAATCTCCGAGATTCGGTCGAAGATGCGGTCCAGTACAGCGGCCAGGTTCTGATGGACTTCCATGGGATCGTCACCGGAAACGACGAAGGGTTCGTAGCCCAACCCTCGGAAATACGACAGTCTGTCGTCGTTATCGATGCGTGCCAGGGTGGTCGGATTTGCGATCTTGTAGCCGTTGAGGTGGAGAATGGGGAGAACCGTGCCGTCGGTGACCGGGTTCAGCCATATGTTGGACAGCCATGAACCGGCCAACGGTCCGGTTTCGGCTTCTCCGTCCCCAACGACGGCCGCGACGACGAGGTCGGGATTGTCGAACGCGACCCCGTACGCGTGGGAGACGGCGTACCCGAGTTCACCGCCCTCGTGGATCGACCCGGGTACCTCCGGAGCCACATGGGACGGAATCCCACCGGGGAAGGAAAACTGCCGAAAGAGGCGCCGCATCCCGTCCTCGGTATGACTCACCGACGGATACAGTTCCGGATAGGTGCCCTCCAGCCACGTATTGGCCACAATGGCCGGGCCTCCGTGACCAGGGCCGCAAATGTAGATCATGTCCTGGTCGCGCTGCTTGATGATCCGATTGAGATGAACGTAGAGCATTGACAGTCCCGGACTGGTACCCCAGTGCCCTAGAAGACGTGGCTTGACGTGTTCGGGTCGCAGCGGCTCGCGGAGGAGGGGATTGTCCAGTAGGTAAATCTGGCCGACCGTGAGGTAATTTGCCGCTCTCCAGTAGGAGTCGAGTTGATCCAACTCGGTGGCGTCGAGCGGTTGGGCGGCTCGCAGGTGCTCATGCTGGATGCTCATGATTATGAGACTGCATCAAATTTCGGGGCGCTGGTCGCTATTACATAAAATGACCGCGTTGATTTCGCTCCCGAGGTGAACAGCCTTACATGGGGGGTGCGTGTGGAGCGTGGAAAGCCGTGCGTTAGACTTGAGGGCAGCAGGCGGATGTAGCGCAGCTGGTAGCGCGACACCTTGCCAAGGTGTAGGTCGCCGGTTCGAGCCCGGTCATCCGCTCCAATTCGCGCCACGAGACGGTTGAGTCTCGTGGCCTTTTTTGTATCCGGAGTTCACTGTTCAGCTTCAACGAGGCCGTGTTTGCCGGTATCCCGTCGACCGCGCAGGGAGATCAGGCTGAGATGCCAGGTCCGGGGCAGGGCCAGTGGCCGACTTGGACCCGTTGCATCCGGTCAAGTAGACAAGAGGTGCAGCGATGTCGATAGTAGGGCTTCCTTCGACGGTCCGGATGGTTGCCTGTCGACGGAAGCCCTACGGCTTCTCATCCTGCCGTACAGATGAATCTCTGCTGCCCCGTTACGGATGAGGACGTCCGGGTTACAGCGTCGGTGAACCGACCGGACTGTCGTCGGGAGCAAGCGACGTTAGTTTGCCAGCCGGATTACCTTCTGTGTCAACCAGTTTCGTGCCGAGTAGGAGCGAGTTCATGCTCATCCCCTTAAGGCCGGACTGTATGACGTCGAGAACGCGCTGAACGTCCAGTTCTATCGGTCCAGCGGACTTCAACTCGGTCAATGGCGCGGTCGCGTCGCCCTGCTCGGCGGTACCGCTGTCAGTGCCGATGATGCCGGGCACGAGTATTGATAGACCGTACGGTATATCTTTGAGTTGCTCCGTAGATTCACTGACATCGGCGTCGTCGACCGGTTCAAGGAGCAGACTGGCGGGAAGATCTTCGGTTTCCTCTCCGGCCAGTGGATCGGAATTGAGCGAGATCGTGCCGGTATCGAGCGTGATGGGTAGATCCCCGCCCGGTGGGTCCGGAAGCTGGTCGGTCTGTGCTGAATCTCCCGGCAGATCCCCTCCGGGAAGGTCGCCTGTCGGGTCGTCAACCGTGGGGACGACCGCGGCCTGTCCGGAGAGGTCCTGGAGAGGGAATTCCGAACCGTCCTCTGTAGTGATGACCAGGTTCGTAAGACTCACGTCGAGTTCGATCAACGAGCACGCGAGTTCGGATAGATCTGGAGTGTCACCGTCGGTGACGTCGTCGATGGGATCATCGACGGGAGGTTCGGGCAGTTGGGCATGGGCAGGACCGGCGGCCATGGTCGTGCCGACGGCGACGGTAGCGAGACCCATGGTGAATCGTAGACCGACGGTGCGTTTTCTACTCATAGGATTGAGCTTCCTTTCAACGATGTGTCGTTCGGGTCTGGATTGAATTCACGCCCCAGACGTTCACCTATGAGTTCTAATGCAATTGGCGCCCGAATTATCGTGCTTGTCAGAAATGAATTTCATGTTATTTAAAAGCACTGTAGACGGCGTCGGCACTGCTTCCATGGTTGTTGCCCTGTGGAGTAGACGGGAGTCCGTCCCTCCCCTCGACGAGGCGGATCGCAGCGGATTAAGACCGGGACGAACCTACTCCGGTACGGGAACATCACTGCCTTGACCAACGGAATTAGGGGTTTTGTGACCAGCGAGGTTGGAAGTTCCTCTGGAGGAGGGATAACCGGTCCTGCCGTCGCTCTATTGCTCTGCCGAACCGGTATTCGTGTCGTCGATGTGCATACCCGCTTCCTCGGCCGGCTCGGGGAAACGCAGTGAGGAATCGCGGAAATTCTTACCCGCCTCGGCAGCCGTGTATTCGGTGATGGACCCGTCTCCGTTTAGGGCCCCCTCGAACATGAAGTCCTCCTGCTGACGGCTGGGGTCGTCGATGACGAATCGTTCGGCCAGTTCGATTTCATTTTCCTGTTCGTCATCGCCCAGGTCCGCGTCGGGATTATAGGCTTCAGCGGAATTTCCATCCATGCCCACAGACTACAGCGAGTGGCGGATGCCTGAAGAAGATTCGCATCAATGCCTCAGGCGCTTGCCGCCCCACCGAGATACCCGTACAAGACAAGTACCGCTATCGCCAAAACCGACAGCCACAGGGTGGCCTTACGGAACTTGCGACGGGCCACCGGCGAAAACCAGGCCACAGCAGCCACAATCAACAAAATACCCACTGCCACTCCGGGAGCGGCTTGAAGAGAGTCGGCAGCGAAATACGATTGGCCGTTCATACGTATATGGTGACAGAAGCGTCATAAACAGTCCAGCCACGTGAGCAGTCGATAAAAGCCCGTTTCCGGGAAAAGCCCGCCAGAGCGGACAAACGATACCACCGGACCCATCGTTTCGGGCGTTCACGAACCCTGTCGGGAGACGTCGATATCCATAATATCGACATACGGTACAAGTCATATGTGAGCCGCTATCCAAAAGAGCTGCGACAGAGGACGAGCGTGGCTAGCGTTAAAATGTGGCCACACGAAATCTCTATCTCGCCGGACTCGACGCGGGCAGTGGAAAATCTGCCATAGCGCTCGGAGTTATGGACCTACTGACAAAACAAACCGGGTCGGTCGCCGTCTTCCGTCCCGTCGTCAACGATGAACACGCCGATGACGGCGATCCCATCGTCACCACCCTATCCGAGCACTATCGTCTCGGAGAAAAACATCGCAATTGCGTGGGCGTCACCTACTCCGCGGTGCGCTCCGACTCTGAGGAAGCGCTCGCCACCATAGTGGATCGTTATCGCTCCCTTGCGGAGCGGCACGATGTCATCCTCATTGTCGGAAGTGATTATTCCGCCTCTCCGACTCCGATCGAGTATTCGTTCAACACTCGAATCGCGGTTAATCTGGCCGCCCCGGTTCTGACCGTCATCGGTGGGTACGGGCAGAGTCCCAAGTCGATTTCCGACGCCCTGCATGTGGCGTCGCAGCAAGCCGAAGCCGACCACGCGGTGCAGTTGGGGAGCATTGTCAATCGAGTCGATCCCGAACAGGTCGATCGCTTGCGGGACAATCACCCGGACGTGGACTTCGTCGTCGACGATCCCGCCATTGCCGCCCCGACGGTCGCCGAACTCATCGCCGCTTCGGAGGGGCTGTTGATCAGCGGTGATGAGGAGGTACTGACCCGTACGGTCGGAGACGTCGTCGTAGCGGCAATGACACTTCCCAATCTGCTGACCAGGTTGGCGGACGACAAAGCCGTGATTCTTCCCGGGGATAGGGGAGAGACCTTGCTGGGTCTGCTCGCGGCGCATCATGCCGAGGGGGTGCCGAGCCTGTCGGCCGTCTTTCTAACCGGGGGGATTCGCCCCGATCCGAACATCTTTGACATTGTGGTGCGAACCGAATCGCGTCTCCCCATAGTCCTGGTCGGACACGATACCTTCGAAGCGGCGAACCTGGCCGGATCCATCGAAGGGAGTCTGGCCAACGGGGACGACACTAAATTCGCCGCGGTACTGGCGGCGTTTTATGACGGGGTCGATTCCAGGTCGTTGCTGGAATCGCTCCAGTTGGCGAAGTCCACGGCGGTAACGCCGATCATGTTCGAACATGACATGTTGGAACGAGCTCGTAGCCTGCGTAAACATATTGTGCTGCCGGAAGGCGCGGAACCGCGGATACTACGCGCCGCGGATGTGCTGGCCCGACGGGGCGTGGCGGAATTGACTCTGTTGGGGGAGGAAAACGAGATCCGGGTTCAAGCGGGTCAATTCGGTGTCGATCTGTCCAATGTGAATATACTCAATCCCGGTGATCATGAAATCCGGGAGCGTTTCGCCCGCGAATACAGTGAGTTGCGGTCGCATAAGGGCGTTACGGTCGACGCCGCCTATGACACCATGGCCGACGTTTCCTACTTCGGAACCATGATGGTCCATTCCGGGATGGCCGACGGTATGGTTTCCGGTGCGGTTCACACCACCGCTCATACGATCAGGCCGTCGTTCGAGATCATTAAAACCCGGCCCGACGCAGCGGTGGTGTCGTCGGTGTTCTTCATGTGTTTGGCCGATCGAGTTCTGGTTTACGGTGACTGCGCCGTCAATCCGAACCCGAACGCCGAGCAGTTGGCCGACATCGCGGTGTCGTCGGCGGTGACGGCCGAAATGTTCGGCATCGATCCACGCGTGGCCATGCTGTCCTACTCGACGGGTGCATCGGGACAGGGTGCGGCGGTGGACAAAGTCCGGGAAGCAACCGAGCTGGCGCAGCGTCGACGTCCGGATCTCGCCTTGGAAGGTCCGATCCAGTACGATGCCGCCGCCGACGCCGGTGTCGCCGGTACCAAGATGCCCGATTCTCAAGTGGCCGGTAGGGCGACCGTCTTTATCGTCCCCGACCTCAATACAGGTAATAACCTGTACAAGGCCGTGCAGCGTTCCGCCGGAGCAACGGCGGTCGGACCGCTTCTTCAAGGTTTGAATAAGCCGGTCAATGATCTGTCGCGCGGCGCAACCGTTCCCGATATCGTCAACACCGTGGCCTTGACGGCCATTCAAGCTGGAGAGAGTAACTGATGTCCACACCGGTACTTGTGATCAACTCTGGATCGTCATCGCTTAAGTATCAGCTGATAGACGCCGACGATCTCCATGTCATCGCCTCCGGGCTGGTGGAGCGGATCGGGGAGGAGGACGGCTGCGTTACCCACAAATCCCAGAGCGGGAAACAGGTCGAGGAACGCCCGGTCGTCGACCACGGCGAAGCGATCACGGCAATGGTAGAGGCCTTCCGAAGTGAGGGAAGTGATCTGAATCGAGTGGGACTCAAAGCGGTGGCGCATCGTGTGGTGCATGGAGGGGAACGGTTCATCGAGCCGACGGTGATCACCGATGAAGTCGAGCGGGCCATCGCCGATTTGGCGCAATTGGCCCCTCTGCACAATCCCGCCAATCTGGAAGGCATACGGGTTTCTCGCCGCATGTTTCGCGACCTTCCACAGGTGGCCGTCTTCGATACCGCCTTTCACTCGACCATGCCGCCGCACGCGTACAATTACGCGGTTCCATCCGAATGGCGGGAGGACTACGGGGTACGCCGCTACGGATTTCACGGGACATCGCACTCGTACGTGTCCCGGCAAGCCGCCGGCGAAATGGGAAAAGATCCGCGGGACGTCAACGTGATCGTCGCCCACCTTGGCAACGGTGCCTCCGTCACCGCCGTGTCAGGAGGCCGCTCCATTGACACGTCTATGGGCTTGACTCCGCTCGAAGGCCTGGTGATGGGAACTCGCTCCGGTGATATCGACCCCGCCATCGTTTTCCACATGCATCGCCAGGGCGGGCTGGACGTCAACGAGTTGGACCAGGCGCTCAATAAGCGTTCGGGAATGTTGGCCATGACTGGCATGGTCGACATGAGAGGTATCGAAGCAGCGGCCCACGACGGCGATTCAGCCGCTGATGCGGCGCTGGATCTGTATGCGTACCGCATTCGAAAATATCTTGGGGCGTATATGGCGTCCCTGGGACGTACCGACGCGATCGCTTTCACCGCCGGAGTAGGGGAGAATTCTCCGTCGGTACGGCAACGTGCCTTGGCAGGACTGGAGCCCCTCGGGGTGGTCTTGGACGAGAAGGCCAATGAAATCCGAGGAACGGTAGATGTGACGGGGACCGGCTCCAAGGTGCGAATACTGGTCATTCCCACGAACGAGGAAGGCGAGATCGCTACGCAATCGGCAATGCTGCTACGCGGTGAGGGGAAGATTTCCTAAGTCCGGGCACTGCTTCGCGGAGAGGTGGAAACGGCATTCGCTCGGGGACCGCGGTCGAGCTTGGCAAACGGGCCGGCTGTCGTTCAATCGTTGCTGGACGCATTCAAGGGGCCGGGTACTCCGGCCCCTTGAGCAACCACAGAAGGAAAGTCGTGCGACGTCTCCGTGGACTCGTCGTTTTCCGGTCGCACCGTAGGTACCCCGACGGCTTGACCGGGGTCGAACGAGACCGACGGCCGCAGTCTCGGGTTTAGGTTTCTTCGGTCAACAGCTTGACCAATTCGGCGTCCATGTCGACATATGAATCCTCACGTCCCCGTGGGACCAGGCTGAACGCTCGGCGCAGGAAGCGCTGGATGACCGCCCGGCTGATCTCGAAGAGGGCGTTTCCGTCGGGTGAGGAGAGGGCGAGGGCGACCGATTCGCCCCGAGGAGTCGTCCATGGCCACACCCGGACGTCTCCCATTCCGGTTGGTTCTTCCAGTCCTTCGGCGAAGAGTTCGCGGGAAAACGACCACGCCACTTGCTCCGCGTCGGTTCCGTCGGGGTGGAATACCACACGCACCGCATATGGATCCGCGGGGTCATAATGCAATGAAGCTTTGACCGCTACTGTTGCGAAGTCAGGTGCAACCAACCGCATGGTCGTTGCGATATCGACTGTCGCCGACCGAGCCGTACTCATGACTAAACCCTCCCCGTATGTCAGTCAGCGCAGCTGACGAACAATTCCATTTCGCATATCGTCACCCGGTGTGAGCGCGGCAATACGAATTACCTTGCATCTAGAATTACCATTGAAGCTGCCAAGACGTAGTGCGATCACCGATACCAACCCGTACGAGTTCCGGCGTTTCCTGGGCAAAGCCCGACAAAAGGCCCCACCTTTGTCACTTAAGATGTCGTAATTACAACACCGTGGTTTACTCCCGAGGGTGAGGACGTCCTTGCTGGTAGACATCGCTTCGTGTCATAACCGTGCTCCCGTGGATCCATCGTGAGGTTCAACGAACGGAGGTGTGAGAAGGGTTCGGGAGGAACGGGGGTCGATTGTCTTGTTCCGCGTGGTGGGCGGAGGTGCTTGTATTGCGTGCCGCCGTGGAGTGGCGATGGTCGACCCCGCCCGACCGAGCTGGAATCAGGAGGGTTTCCACAGATATCTTTGTGGGATGTTTTTGCTTGTGGCAGCAGTAAAAGCACTGGTAATAGGCCTGGCTCGGTGGTAGGATTTCGGTCAGACCCGCAGCTCGACAAGAGAGATGAGCACAATGAGCCAATCCCAATGGACCGCTGTCGACGAATACCTCGAACATACCGGAATCGAAGAGGACGAAGCTCTCAAACGCGCTAAAACCTCGTCGCAGGAGGCTGGACTGCCTCCTATTCAAGTGTCGCCGGCGCAAGGAAAGTTCTTGCATCTCTTGGCGAGTGTGCAAGGTGCCAAGCGCATATTGGAGATCGGTACCCTGGGTGGGTACAGCGCCATATGGATGGCACGCGCGCTTCCGGCCGACGGGCATCTGGTGACTCTCGAGGTCGACCCCAAACACGCCAAGGTAGCGGGATCGAACGTCTCGCAAGCCGGACTGACCGGGCTGGTGGATCTACGGGTGGCACCGGCCCTGGAGACGTTGCAGAAGCTGGTGGATTCCCAGGAAGAACCGTTTGACCTGGTATTTATCGACGCGGATAAAGAGTCGTATCCGCAGTATCTGGAGTGGTCGCTGAAGTTGACCCGTCCCGGGTCGGTCATTGTCGCCGATAACGTCGTTCGGGGAGGTTCGGTGGCGGTGACGTCGAGTGCCGATGCGCGCGTCCAGGGTGTTCGTTCGTATTTGGAACAGGTGGCCCGTTGTCCTCGGCTGGACGCGACCGTACTGCAGACGGTCGGCGTCAAGGGCTATGACGGATTCTCCTTGGCCCGCGTGATCGACTAGCGTCTTTTGCACCGGTTAAGTCGCACCGTGACTCCGTCGCTGGACGGTATGGTGTTCACGGCAGGAACGAATCGGACAGTGTGGCGCGAAGGGAGAAACCGTGGACCGGTATTCAAGTGATGAGGACGCGATTTGCGAAATCGTAGTGACGGGACCCGACATCGACACCCTCAGTGCGATCACCAAGAAACTGCTGGAGTCCAATCTGATCGCATGTGGACATCATTCCAGCATTCGCGCGATGTACGAATGGGAAAACGAAACAGTTGACGAATCGGAGGCCCGTGTCCGATTGCATACCGCCGCATCGTTGATCGGAGAGGTGTCGCGCATTATCGAACAGGAACATCCCGACGATGTTCCCTGTGTGCTCGCATTGCCTGTCATCGGTGGGTCCACCGCATATGCGGACTGGGTTCGCCGCACCACGGTCGGGCGGTTGTAAACGACCACGCCGCGTCGGGCGATATATGGAGAATGAACCCCTAAGATAGGGGAATGGAACGCATGCTGTGGTCGGTCGAATTGGTTCACGCGGTCAATTCGTTCAGCGCCGATTGGATCGCTTCGCGCCACCGAGCGCCGAAGGTAGCGTCGGGCTTGGCGGTGTGGCCCCTGTTGGGGGAGCTGGCTTTGGGGGCCTCCGGAACGACGCGTACCGAACTGGTGGAGGCTCTGCGGAAAGAACCGGTCAGTGCGGACGTCGCGGTACTCATCGACCTGATGTCCGAATCCGAGCGTGTATCCGTTGCCCTGGCAACCTGGTTGGGGTCGAACCTTGCCTTGGACCCCGAATGGATTGAGGCTCTTCCCAACGGCACGGTCCGGTCGCTGACAGGAGACTCCACTGTCGACCAAAACCGTATGGATGAGTGGGTACGGAACAGCACCGACGGTAAAATTACCTCAATGCCCGTAGAGGCGCGCCAGGACACGGTCCTGATGCTGGCTTCCGCGGTCAGTCTCGCGACCGAATGGGAGCAGCCCCTGCAGCCAAACCGTCGGGCGATCTCGCAGGGGCCCTGGGCGAACGATCGACCGTACCAGGGTTTGGACGTACTGACGGATGCCGACACCCTCCGTTTTGACGATGACCTCGCACAGTGGACTGCGGCGGGAACAGGCGATGTTGACGTCGCGCTCGTCATAGGTCGGCCGGAGCTGCCTCCCTCCTTTGTGCTTTCTGAAGCGGTGCGGCGTGTGGACGACTCCGGATGGGGACGGTCGGGTTCATCGGTCTCCGTCGGGGACGTTGGTCCCGGGTTCGAAGTCGTGGAACGCGAAAAAGACCATCCCGCAACCGGACAGAAACTGGAAGTGGAGACGGTGGCGTTCGATCTGACCGAGCGGCTGGACCTGCTGGAGGATGCCGCCGTCCTGGGGTTGACGACGGCCTCGAACGCTCAGCGAGCGGACTTCTCACGATTGTGTGCGGACGCGCTTTTCGTCGGGCAGGCCCGGCAGGAATCCCAGGCGACCTTTGGGGCAACCGGGTTCGAAGCGACCAGCGTGACGGCCGTAGGAATGGTTTTGAGTTCGGCGGTCGGCTCCGCGACGCACCGATATCTGCATCAGAGGGTGCTGTTGAAGTTCGACAGACCGTTCGGATACGTGGTCACACATCGGCCGTCCGGCTTGGTGTTGCTCGCGGGTTGGGTCGACGAACCGCGTTTCGACGGTGAATAGGTCGACGTCTCAGAACGTGGCGGTCGGCACGAGGCTTCGGTGATACCGGGTGGTGATTGCTAGGCTGGGTAACGGCATCAATGCCGAGCAACAAGGATTGACGAAGTATGAAAACTTTCGAGCAGCTGTACCACGAATTGACTGACAAAGCCGAACAACGCCCCGCTGGTTCGGGCACAGTCGCCGCGTTGGACGCCGGAGTCCATAGTATCGGCAAGAAGGTCGTGGAGGAAGCTGCCGAGGTCTGGATGGCCGCCGAATACGAGAGTGACGACGCGGCGGCGGAGGAGATGTCCCAGCTTCTTTACCACGTACAGGTGATGATGATCGCCAAGGGAATCTCCCTCGAAGACGTTTACCGCAAACTCTAGACCGAAAGTTCGACTTGATTCATGCTGCGAGTAGCACTACCCAATAAAGGCGCCCTATCGGATGGGGCGAACGAATTGTTCCGCGAAGCCGGTTACCGCCAGAGGCGTACCAACCGGGATCTGACCGCGGTCGACTCCGTCAATGGCGTGGAATTCTTTTACCTGCGTCCCGGGGACATTGCCACTTATGTGGCGTCGGGGGATCTCGATATCGGGGTTACCGGGCGCGACTTGGCACTGGATTCGGGTGCCGACGTGGAGGAAGTCATCGGCCTTGGTTTCGGTCGGTCCACATTCCGTTTCGCCGGGGCGCCCGGCATGGCCGCGACGGCGAGTGATTTGGCGGGCAAACGAATCGCGACGTCATACGCCGGGGTGGTACGAGCCCACCTGGAGGAACAAGGCGTGGAGGCCGAGATCGTGTCCCTCGCGGGTGCGGTGGAGAACGCGATCGCGCTAGGTGTGGCCGACGCGGTGGCCGATGTGGTGGAAACCGGCACGACACTCCGTCAAGCGGGGCTGGAGATCTTTGGAGCTCCCATACTGAAATCCGAGGCCGTGCTGATTCGCAAGGCCGGCAATGACGATTCCGAGGCCTCTGAATTGCTGCTGCGCCGGTTGAAAGGCGTTCTAGTGGCGCGCACGTACGTCATGCTCGCCTACGATGTGAAGGCGGAGTTGCTGGAGAAGGCGGTTGACTTGACTCCGGGGATCGAATCGCCGACCGTATCCCCGCTGCATTCGGAGGGCTGGGTCGCCGTGCAGGCCATGTGTAAGCGCGACACGATTCATCAGATCATGGACGACCTGTATGAACTTGGGGCACGGGGTATTCTGGCGACCGATATCGGAGCCTGCCGCCTCTAAGCGCATCTGCCCGTTGACGTAGTGCGGGTGTGTCGATCGGCAATCATCCCGGATCAGGGGGCATTGTGGTTTCGGGTCGGTACGATAGACTGTGATACGAGGTCATTAAGGCTCTGGCGTTTTCTTTGCGGCCAGAGCCTTTTCTTGTACCCGCGTCAGCCCAACCGAGGAGCTTCGTGAGCGACTGCGAGATCGGCTCGTGAGCGTAGTTCATTGGCGATTTCGACCGCTTCGGCGATGTTGCGATGATGCGCTACGGCATCGAATGAGGCCGATCCGGCGATGCGGGCCCGTACACTGGCCACGCCCTGCAAACGCTGTAGGACCCCTTGCGTGATCCGTACTTCTTGAATGCGTGCGTAGGGGACGAACATGGTGGTTTGAGGAAAGATCCCCTCCCGTACCACGAATGCGGTCGGATTGAGCCCGCAGCCGCGGATTTTGAAGGTGAGCGGATTGCGCCACCATACGCGTCGCGGAATCGCGCTGAGTTCGACGTGCTGGAAATCGACTGCGGGAAGTGCGTGAGCGGCGACCCAACGCGCCTGGTCGTCCAACCCGACAGGAAGTACCGGCGCTCCTCCCGCCACATTGGCCTGCATTCCGAGCGAAGCGGTGGTGACGTCCACCTTGCGCCAGCCGGGGAGACGCCAGAGGACGGGTAGGGAGAATCGGAGTGCGCTGACTCGGTTGAGGGGAACGGTATTGGAGTATTTCTGCAGGAGTCCACGTCGGGTGCGGAGGTCGCCGTCCTGCTCGGTGAGAACGAAATCCCAGTTCTCGTTGAAATCCATGAACCAGACGATGCCCCAGAACCCGACGACGGCCGCGGTGATCCCGAGAGAAACGAAGGCGACCACGGTGGCGGACAGAACGGCACTGATGACGGAAGTCAAAGCCGTAGCCAGAGTGAGAAAGGCGAAGAAGGGAACCGTTTTCAACGCCGCTGCGCCGACGACGCGGCGATTCGGGACCTGTGCGATCGGAGGCACGGCGATGGGGTAGACGTACTCCTCGCCGGCCGATTCCTCATCGCCTGGGGCAACCGATTCGGGTTCCTCCTCGGGATCGGTGCCGGTCCGGCGTCTTTGTCGGGACAAGTCCAGCAGTTCTCCGCGCAGGTGTCGGGCTTCGCCGAGCGTCAGGTAGGCAAGGGGCGCTTCGGTGCTGGAGGCCCCGGCGACTTCCAGGTTGAGCTGAGCGAGCCCGAACATACGCGCCAAGAGCGGTTGGGCGATCTCCACACTCTGCAGTCGGCTGATGGGGATGGAGCGACGTTTGCGGGTGAGGACGCCTTCGATAATCTGGAGTTCCGGCCCTGACCCTGGAGAGGCGACCGTTGGCTCCACAGCGTCGTCGGTCGACTCGTCGGTGTGATCGTGCCCTGAATCAATGCGATAACCAGTGAAATACCAGCTGAAAAAACCTCCGATGACGGAGGCGGCACTGGCGATGAGACCGAACCAGAATCCCATATCGGGTTCCTGCCCGAGCGGTAGGTTGATCACCAATAGAAATACGACCGGGATAAGAACATGGGCGGCTTTGATATACGGGGTGATCGGATGCAGGCGCGTCTTAGCGCCTCCCGACCAGGCTCGGATATCGCTCACAGACCCTCCTTGACCTCAGCGGCCTTGGTGGCGAGTCGATCTCTCAGAGCGGCGGCGACTTCCGGCTGCAGTCCCGGTAGTTCGGTCGTGCGACCCATGGCGGCGGTTTGAATGGTGATTCCGGTCAGACCGAAGATCCGTTCGATCGGGCCGGCTTTAAGATCGACCAACTGGATGCGGCCGTAGGGGACGATACTCAGACGGCGGATCAGCAACCCGTACTTGACGACGATGTCGCGGTCGCGTTCGACCCAGCGCCATGACTTCGCCCAGCGCCATTGGATCCACATTCGCAGTGCGGCCCAAGCGGTCCACAGGCCACCGGCCAACCAGAGCCACTGCAATTCACCCCACCACACAATGCCGACGACCGCCACCACGATGAGAATGAGAAGGCTGATCGCCTGAGCGATCAATTGTACTGCTACGAATTCGGGAGCGAGCCGTTGCCACGGTAGCGGTTCGGGCCAGTCCTCCCAGGCGGGACGGCCTTTAATTGGTGGATTCTGCGTTGAGCTCAAAGTATTCTTCCAGCGTTATCGTGCGGCAGGGAAAACTGCGCGAGGTAAGAAAACCGCGCAGGCTGTCCTCGTGGGTGTCGCAGGCAGCCCAGTATTTGCGGCGATCAACTGAATGTAGACGGGGATTGCGCCATTCCAACATCCATTTGGCGTTCTGGCGGCAGCCTCGGGCCGAACATACAGGCAATTCAACTTCGTGGGTCACGCCACTATTGTGCATCGCCGATTCCCCCTTCGACCGGCAGGCTGTTCGCAAGTGTTGCGAAACATCTTCGATGACGATGTTCGGATAAGAATCCACGCCTCCAGACCTTCGTGTCCAGGAACATCTCTACTGCCTCTATGATATCGGCCAACGCGTGGGCCGACGAGGTCAACGGCCGTCCCGGGAGAAACAGTCCATGGTCCCCGCCGGGGATTTCGCAGATCTCCCCGGGAAGTTCGTCAACCAAAGCCGATTCCCAGGTGGGGTCTTCGGTGCCGCCGACCAGAAGATAGGGGGCCGTGCAGCGGCGTAGAGCCTGGACGATGGGGTACTCCGTCAGCAGTGGACTGAACCAGATCGCCGGTAGCTCGAAGCGCGCGGCGGTACTCACCGCGGCCGTGCCTATTGATTTGCCCACCAAAACAGGTGGAGACGACAGGAAGTCGATCTGGGGCAGGAGACGTTCCACCTGTGTGTTGACTCCCTCCATAAGGGAGCCCGTATCAGCGCACAGGTAGTCGACGTTCTCCCAGCGCATCGGATAGATATGAGCTCCACGCGAACGGAGGGCGACTTGGGAGAACATGAACAGTGGCCCCTGGGAACCGTAATTACGCCCCGGCAGGATAACGGCTTGACGTCGTTGCGGCATGACTCGAAGTATAGCCCTGCTACGTGTCTTCCTCATATATCAATGTCCACCGAAGGTTTTGACGAACACGGTGGGAGCGGAGAGGGGAATGGCCGTTAGCATGAAGGCCACCGCTGCATTACCGTTAAAGTACACACCGATGCAGTTGGTCGGGCAGCGCGTCGAACCTAGCACGGATGCGGCACGCTGGGTGAGTCCAGCGAGCGCCTGACCGGTCACGAACAAGCAGTCATCCCAGCCACGCGAGGAGAACCATGGCCAGCCAGACTGGAGAGTCCACACCCCCACCCACCCCGGCCGAACAGGCGGCACTGCTGGAAAAGGCAATGTTCGAAATCAAAAAGGTCATTGTCGGGCAAGACGCGCTGGTCGAGCGCATCTTTGCCGCCTTGTTGTGCCGGGGACACTGCTTGATCGAAGGTGTGCCCGGTGTGGCGAAGACCCTCGCGGTGGAAACGGCCGCCAATGTTGTCGGAGCCGGATTCAACCGTATTCAGTTCACTCCCGATTTGGTGCCCTCCGACATTCTGGGCACCCGCATTTACAAGCAGTCGTCGGAAACCTTCGCCGTTGAACTTGGACCGGTGTACACGAATTTCGTCCTCGCCGACGAGATCAACCGTGCGCCCGCCAAAGTCCAGTCGGCCATGCTTGAGGTCATGGCGGAAGGGCGGATCGACATTGGCGGGGAATCTCACCGGCTTCCGCAGCCGTTCCTGGTGATGGCCACTCAGAACCCGATTGAGCAAGAAGGCGTCTATCCGCTTCCTGAAGCACAACGGGACCGGTTCCTCTTTAAAATTCTGGTGGACTATCCCAGTGACGCCGAGGAACGTGAAATCATCTTCCGTATGGGTACCGACACTCCCGAGGCCGAAGCCGTGCTCGGTCCGGAGCAGTTGCTGAGCCTGCAACGGACCGCCGACAGCATTTTCGTGCACAATGCGTTGGTGGATTACGCGGTGCGAATCGTCATGGCCACTCGGCACCCCGCGACCCACGGCTTGACCGGTCTGGACAACCTCATCCAATACGGTGCGAGTCCACGTGCCAGCCTCGGGCTGGTACGAGCCACTCGCGCGATCGCTCTGCTTCGCGGGCGCGATTACGCTCTACCCCAGGATCTGGAAGCCATTGCCGCCGAGGTGCTGCGGCACCGTTTGGTGCTCACCTACGATGCGCTGGCCGATGAGGTCGATGCGGACGATATCGTCGCGCAGATATTGTCGGCCGTGCCCGCTCCCAGCGTGACTCCGCGGCAAGACGCTCAGCCGCAGCAGGCCACGCCCGATTCTCCCCGACCGCAGCAACCGGGAGCCTGGTAGGACATGCGTCGTAAACGTGAAGCATCGCCGCGTCCGCCTCGTACGAGTCAATCCGTGCGCTACGGGGCGTTGAATCGGCTGCATCTTCATATCGCCCATCGTTTGGACGGTCTTCTCCAAGGCGAATACCTGGGGCTGCTGCCGGGGCCGGGTAGTGAATCGGGGGAGTCCCGGCTCTATCGGCCGGGAGACGATGTACGTCGCATGGACTGGTCGGTGACCGCCCGGACAACCGTTCCACACGTGCGGACGACGATTGCCGATCGGGAGCTGGAAAGCTGGCTGGTTTACGATAATTCGGCGAGTCTGGATTTCGGGACCACCGAGCTGTTTAAAAACGATCTCGCCCTGCGCGCGGCGATCGCCTTTTCCTATCTCGCTGGTCGGGGCGGAAACCGTGTCGCGGCCGCTCACGCCTCGGCCGAAGGGGCGCGAATCATACCGCCGCACAATGGCCGTAAGGGCGCTCGGGCGGTGATGCATCGCTTGGAACGTCTCTCACCGCAACCGCACACGGATCTGTCTGAATTGCTGGACACGGCGCGCCGTGGCACCAGACGTCGCGGTCTGGCGGTGGTGATCTCGGACTTTCTCGATGACGGCGACTGGTTCGTACAGTTGAAGCGTCTGGCGGCGCGCCATCACGTCATCTGCGTGGAAGTGCTGGATCCGGTCGAATTGGCTCTACCGGACGTGGGAGTCGTCAACTTCACCGACCCGGAGACCGGCGCAGCCGTCGAAGTGCAGACCGGTTCGCGGCGGTTTCGGGCCAAGTACGCCGAAGCCGCTCGGGCACAACGTGAGCGGATTGCCGAATCGATCCGACGCGCGCATTGTGCCCATCTTCAACTGCGCACCGATACCGATTGGTTGCGCACGCTGACGACGTTCATCGCCGCTCGCCGACACATGATCGCCCGCAGGTAGAAGAGGTACCCGTGATACGCATACTTGAACCCGTTTGGCTTCTGGCTCTGATCCCGGTGGCGGCGTTGGCGGCCGTCTACGTATGGGCCCAGTTCCGCCGCGACAGGACCGCGGTTCGATTCGCCAATACCCCCGTGCTGCAGAAACTGGTCACCGGGTCTCCGGGTTGGCGTCGCCATATTCCCGCGTCTCTGTTGATCGTGGCTTTGACGGTGCTGGCCACCGGATTGGCGAAGCCCGCGATCGACAAGCAGGAGGAGCAGGAACGAGCCACCATCATCCTGGCGATGGACGTGTCCCTGTCGATGAACGCCACAGACGTCGACCCCACCCGTATCGACGCGGCCAAGGACGCGGCGCTCAGTTTTGTAGAGGATTTGCCCGAACAGTACAACGTCGGTCTGGTTCAGTTCGCGGGTTTCGCATCGATCGTCGTTCCCCCGACTCAGGATCGAGCGCAGCTCGCGCGGTCGATCAACGGATTGAACCTTGCCGAGGCCACCGCGACGGGGGAGGCGGTGTTCTCCTCGCTCCAAGCGGTGCAGCAGGCGCCGGACGACGGGCAGAACACCTTGGCACCCGCGCATGTACTACTGCTGTCGGATGGATTCCTCACCACGGGGCGCAACCTGGAACAGGCGGCGTCCGCCGCAGAACAGGCGGGGGTCCCGGTGTCGACGGTGGCCTTCGGAACCGATCTGGGCACTGTGGAGATCAACGATCAGATGGTGGGTGTTCCGGTCGACCGCGAGGCTCTCGAAGGGCTGGCCGAAGCGACTCAAGGTAAGTCCTATGAGGCCGCCAGCGCGGAGGAACTGCGTGAGGTGTACGAGTCAATGGGCTCCTCCTTGGGGGAGAAAACCGTTCCCGAAGACATTTCGCGATGGTTCATCGCCGTCGCCATGCTTCTGCTCTTCACCGCGGGCGGCCTGTCGCTGTGGTGGTCTTCGCGTTTGACGTGATCCTGCTATGCGCGGCGTCCAGGGGCGTCGGAGGAATCTCGATCCACCCGGGCTTTGTGAGCGCGAGTCATGTGACATGGTCGGTAGAGGTGGACGGAAGGTGCCATGCCACCACAGTGGCACCACGTTTCACCGGCTGACATGAAACCGATACCATCGGGCGGGACCGAACGAAGGATTTTTAGGGAGATTCGACAATGTCGCGCACTGTATTGGTGACCGGAGGGAACCGCGGGATCGGCCTCGCCATCGCCCGGGCATTCGAAAAGAACGGCGACCGTGTCGCGGTGACACACCGTGGATCAGGTGCCCCCGAAGGCCTGTACGGCGTGCAGTGCGACATCACCGACTCCGATTCGGTCAATGCGGCCTTTGAACAGATCGAAGCCGATCTGGGTCCGGTCGAGGTGTTGGTTGCCAATGCCGGCGTCACCGACGACACTCTGCTCCTGCGCATGAGCGAGGAACAGTTCGAAAACGTGCTCAACACCAATCTCACCGGTGCCTGGCGGTGTGCCAAACGGGCGTCCTCGAAGATGTTGCGGGCCAAATTCGGACGCATGATCTTCATTTCCTCGGTCGTGGGCATGCTCGGAAACGCGGGTCAGACCAACTACGCCGCCTCCAAAGCCGGACTGGTCGGTCTGGCACGGTCGATCACCCGTGAACTCGGATCACGCAATATCACCGCCAACGTGATCGCCCCCGGATTCGTGGAAACCGATATGACCGCTGAACTCAGCGACGATCAGCGGAAGGCCTACCTCGATACGATTCCGGCCAAACGCCTCGCTCAGCCCGAGGAAATCGCCGCCACCGCGACATGGCTGTCCGGCAACGACGCCGGCTATATCAACGGAGCGATCATCCCCGTCGACGGCGGACTGGGGATGGGGCACTAATCCCCAACGTCCCAGGACGAACATCAAACCAAGACTCCACCATCGCGGTGTCGTCTGGAACTTTAGTGAGTAGAAAGCTGCAAGGATTATGGGAATTCTGGACGGAAAAACACTTCTCATCACCGGTGTCATCACCGAACAATCCCTCGGGTTCGGCGTGGCGAAATACGCACAGGAACAGGGAGCCAAGGTCATCCTGACCGGATACGGACGCCTCACACTCGTGAAGCGGATCGCTCAGAAGCTTCCCGAACCCGCGCCCGTCATCGAACTGGATGTCACCGACCCCGAGCATCTCGACAATCTCTCCACTGAACTGCGCGAACACACCGATCGCATCGATGGAGTCCTCCACGCGATCGCCTACGCGCCTGAAACGGCGTTGGGAGGCAACTTCCTGAACACGACGTGGGAAGACGTCGCCAAGGCGATGGAGGTGTCGACCTTCTCCTACAAATCCCTCGCCACCGCCGTACTACCCCTGATGACCGAAGGCGGATCGGTCGTCGGACTGGACTTCGACGCGACCAAGGCCTGGTCGGTATACGACTGGATGGGCGTCGCCAAAGCCGGACTCGAATCGGTCAACCGCTACCTGGCCCGCGACCTTGGACCCAAGGGAATCCGCGTTAACCTGGTGTCGGCAGGCCCGATGAAGACCATGGCGGCGAAATCCATTCCCGGATTCGAACAGTTCGAGGAGGAATGGAAGAACCGGTCGCCGCTGGAATGGGACCTGACCGACTCCGAACCGGTCGCCAAGGCCTGCGCGGTCCTGCTCTCCGACCTCCTTCCCGCCACGACCGGCGAAATGATCCACGTAGACGGCGGTTTCCACGCGATTGGAGCCTAACTGACATGCAGAATTACGACGCCATACTCCTACTGTCCTTCGGGGGCCCGGAAGGACCCGACGACGTTCTTCCCTTCCTCCGCAACGTCACACGCGGAAGAGGCATCCCCGACGAGCGGCTGGCGGAAGTCGCCGAACACTATCGGCACTTCAATGGCGTCTCGCCCCTCAACCAATGGTGTCGTGACCTGATACCCCGATTGCGCGACAGCCTGCGACGATTTGATATCCACCTCCCCGTTTACTGGGGCAACCGCAACTGGAATCCCATGCTGGTGGACACCGTCGCCCAAATGGCCAACGACGGAGTCCGCCACGCCCTGGCGATCGCCACCAGCGCCTACGGTTCGTACTCCTCCTGCCGGCAGTACCTCGACGACATATCCGCCGCCCGAGCGGCCGTGGGAGAGCGTGCGCCCCAGATCGACAAGGTACGGCACTTCTTCGACCACCCCGGGTTTATCGAAGGATATCTTCCCGGAATCGAAAAAGCCCTGAACTCGATCACCGTCGACGACACCACCCGACTCGTCTTCACCGCGCACTCCATACCACAGAGCATGGAGGAATACTCCGGGCCCGAAGGAGCACGCTACTCCGACCAGGTAACCGAAGCCGGTCAACTCGTCGTCGACGCTCTCGGGTGGAAAGGCCCCTGGGACGTGGTCTGGCAATCACGCTCCGGACCTCCGTCGGTGCCCTGGCTGGAACCCGACGTGAACGACCGACTGGAAGAACTCGACACCACCACCTCCGTGGTAGTTTGTCCCATCGGATTCCTCTCCGACCACATTGAGGTGCTCTGGGACCTGGACAACGAAGCAGCCGACACGGCGCGGCGAAAAGGCATCGAATACGCCCGTGCCGCCACCCCCGACATCGACGGTCCTCTGAGCGACACCCTCGCCGAACTGGCCGCCGAACGCATCCAGGGGGCGCCGCTACGCCGCCTTGGGAAACTACCTCTCTGGGACCCCCGCGAAGAAGGCTGTTGCCCAGCGCGGCAAGCCCCACCACGGCCAAAGACCGAATAGTCGCACCGGACGGGGAGCAGCCGATTCAGGTGGCCTAGACCGATAACGCTGCCGCACCCCGACTGTGCAAACCCATTCCAATAAGGGACACTATAGATGTGGAATGGGCAATAATTTGGATCATCGTAGCGGTGATTCTGGGACTAACCGAGTTGACCCTCGGCACATTCGTGCTGGCCATGATCGCAGTGGGAGCGGGCGCCGCCGCGCTCGCGGCGGGTTTGGGAGCGCCGGTCGCCGTTCAGGCCGCGGTGTTCGCCGGAGCTTCCATCGCCTCAATCTACGGTGTGCGGCCATTCCTACGCAAAGCGGTCAAAAGCGGATCTGACAGGCTTGCGCTCGGCCCCCGAGCCTACGAGGGAACCACCGTGACGGTGCTGGAAAAGGTGAATGCCGACGGCGGCATCGTCGAATTGGGAGGAGATCGATGGACCGCCTATCCATTGGAGCCCGAAGTCGCCTATGACGAGGGTGAACAGGTTACCGTCGTAGAAGTCAAGGGCGCAAGCGTCATCGTATGGAGAACCTAGAATGGACGAATTCATGAACGCAGCTGGAATCGTGGGGATCATCCTCGCGGTCTTTGTGGTGCTTGTACTGGTCAAAGCAGTGAAGATCGTTCCGCAACAGTGGAACTACGTTATCGAGCGGCTAGGTAAATACCGTCGTACGCTCGAGCCCGGGCCGCGCGTGCTGGTGCCCTTTATCGACAGTGTGCGCGCCAAGGTCGACCTGCGTGAGCGAGTGGTCAATTTTCCACCTCAACCGGTGATCACCGAGGACAACCTGATGGTGTCGATCGACACCGTGCTGTACTACGTCATCACCAACCCCACCGCCGCCGTCTACAACATTGACGACTATCTGTCCGGTGTGGAGCAGTTGACCACCACGACACTGCGTAACGTCGTCGGTGCCATGGATCTGGAAAAGACCTTGACCAGCCGAGAAGAGATCAACTCCCGACTGGCGGCCGAATTGGACAAAGCCACCGACAAGTGGGGCTTGAAAGTCACTCGCGTAGAACTGCGGGCCATCGACCCGCCGGCCTCGATCCGCGACGCGATGGAAAAGCAGATGCGTGCCGAACGTGATCGGCGTGCGGCCATCCTGACCGCCGAAGGTGTCAAAACCTCGGAGATTCTGCGTGCCGAAGGTGAACAGCAGTCCGCGGTACTCCGCGCCAAAGGTGAACGTGATTCCGAGGTCCTCAAGGCCGACGGTCAGGCCAAAGCGGTGCAGACGGTGTTCGCCGCCATTCACCAGTCGAAGCCGACCGACCGCCTGCTGGCCTACCAGTATCTGCAGACGCTGCCTCAGATCGCCTCCGGTGACGCCAACAAGATGTGGGTCATTCCCGCCGAGCTCACCAAGAGCCTGGGAGCCTTGGGCAACGCTCTAGGCGGGTACGGAGACTCCAAGACCAGTGACGAGGAAGTTGAGGTCGATCCGGCGGCCCTGAACAGTTTCGATGACACCGCCAAGGAGGCGCTGGAAGCCGCCAAACGCGCCGCCAGTCAAGTGGCCGAAGCGGAAAGCAGTAGTGAAAAGCGGAAGAAGGACAAATCCCGGGAACTTCCCGAGGAATAAGGTCATCCGTGAGGATTGTGGCCGGGGCCGACAGGTGCCCGGCCACAATCGCGTCCGGACCGCTCGGTTCTGGACCGGTGGGTAAGGCACACTTGAGCCGTGAATACGACGCCCGCAACGATCAACCATCCAGACGACAGCCGGTTGAACGACTACCGCAACCTCACCGATCTACAGTTGCGAACTCGGATCGAACAGCCCGAAGGTCTATTCATCGCCGAGGGGCACTTGGCCGTGAATCGAGCACATCGTGCGGGCTACCGGATGCGTTCGCTGCTGCTGGATCGCAAGAGGGTGGAACAGTACGGCCATCTGGCCACCGCACCGGACGGCTCTACCGCGCCACTGTACAGCGCGGCTCCCGACGTTCTGGAGAATGTGACGGGCTACGACGTACACCGCGGTGTCCTCGCTTCCTTCCACCGCAAGTCGCTGCCGTCGGTGGAGGACCTCCTCGCCGATTCCAAGCGTCTGATCGTGTTGGAGAACATCAATAATCACACTAATATCGGTGCGATTTTTCGGGTGGCCGCCGCGCTCGGCTACGATGCGGTGGCGCTGGCGCCCGATTGCGCCGACCCCCTGTATCGCCGCAGCGTGCGAGTCAGTATGGGGGAGGTCTTCTCGATACCGTACACCTACCTGGATCCGTGGCCGCAGGCATTGGCGAGCGTGCGGGAAGCGGGATTCTCGCTACTGGGAATGAGCCCTTCCGGTGGAGCCGTCGATATCCGAACCCTTGCTCCCGGTCTGAAAAGGAAGCCGGCCCTGCTGTTCGGCGCCGAAGGGCCCGGACTGACCGCCCATGCATTGACGGCTTGCGATCAGACCGTCTACATTCCCATGCACAATAACGTGGACTCTTTGAACGTGGCGGCCGCCAGTGCGGTGGCCGCCTGGGAGATCGTTCGCGACTTATTCCGAGACGTGCAATTGTTCGAACTCGGATTCACAGGGCGGGCCCCAGGTGTAACGCAGGTGCCCCTCGGAAAGGTTCATGTGTACGGCCATGGCCGTGCTGGACCAGAGTTCGGGTGGCTCCTCCTCGACCACGTGACGGCAGAGACTCAGCTCCGCGTTCTCATGGTCGCGGAGAGCCGATTCCACATCCTTCTCGTCCAAAGGGCCTGTGCCGAGGAGAGTCTCCATGCGTTCCTGACGCACAAAGGTGGACTGTCGACCGGAAGCGAGCCAACTTTGATCGACTCCGAGAGCTTCGGGGGACAGAAAGTGATTGGCGTGGATCAAAGGGTCGGATCCATTTTGGTGGGTCGTCACCGTTCCGTGCGGCGACGTTTCCACGTTGATGACACCTTCATCACGGGATCCGATCAGGAAGTTGGCCGAACAGCCGGGGCGGGGGAGCGACACGGTGGCGAGAGCTTCGGCGAGCGTGGTCGACGACAGAACCTTCCACGTGCGCATATGAACCGGCATCCCGGCAACCTGCCAGGTATCGTCGCTGGAACCCATACCCATCAAGCAGACCCCGATCCCGGCACTGTTCAGACCGATCTTCGGGCCGACAATGCCCGCCTCGGTGAAACCGAGTACATTGACACCACCTTCTCGGTAGCGGAGCCAACCGCCTTTGATCTGTGGAAACCAGTCCCAGTTCTGCGCGATACGGACCGCTCCGTCGGTGAACCCCGGGCTCGTGGCTCCGACGGAAGTGCATTCGCCCTTGACACTGGCGATGGTGGGGCGACCGAATTCGCTCCAAGTGGTGTACAGCAATTCGTACCGGGCGTTGGACATTGCCACGTCCTCGAGCTCCGTGCCCGAGCCACGGGACACGCCCTCCATCATGGCCAGGTAGTCGGGGTCGAAGTCTCCGCAGCGAGTGATGAAATCGCGGCTGCGCCGTTTGATCTCGGCGTCGCTGAGTCCGGCGACACGAATGCGGGAACGGTATTCTCGCGCGTTGGCGGCCACGTCCGCTCCGAAGACGTCGCCTTGGGTCAAACCACGTTCGTACGGAGAACCGGAAACCTCTATCACAGGAATCTGAGTCATGGTCATAACCTTCCCAGATGGTCGCCCGGAAACCAAACCGCTTTTCAGCCGCCGACCAAAGCGCGTTCGACCTGTGAATAATGCAGTGTCCACCACTTGATCAACCCGGTTTGACCGGGAAGTAGGTGGTCACAGGCCGAGTTATGCCGAAGGTAGTGCCATTCGATGATCCAGTTGTCGGTGAGTCGGTCCCACCACAGTTGATGCGCGGCCAGGGAAATCTCCGCCGCGCCGATGTCGAAGGCGGAGCGGTAGCCGGTCGCGAAGGATCGAATGCGATCCGTGTCAAGCCCCTGTTCGTTGCCGTAGGTGAAGTAAAACACCGCCGCACGGGTCATTTCGCGTGCGTAGGACGATACGGAGAGGCGATCCCAATCCAGTATCGCCGAGACGGCGTCGTCGCTGCCGTGTAGGACGTTATGGGGATGAAGGTCGCCGTGAATGTAGCCCAGGACCTGTGGAGACTGCTCCGGTGGACGACGATCTCCCAGTCGGACCAGAAGCCCGCGCTTGAGACGCAGGGTCTTTTCCGCCATAGTCTCGAAACCGGTGTTGTCACCGCGACCGGCGGCCATGAGTTCGAGAAGCCGGTCGACCTTGCGGAGCGCTTCCGCTGTGGTCATGGGGGAGTCGAAGGTGGCCGGACGATCCGCTGGAATGGAACCGTGCAAGGTGCGATGCAGGCGTCCGATGACATTACCCAGCTGTTGACAGGCCGCCGGGGACATGGCCAGTCCCGAACGGTGTTTCCCGGCCACCCAAGGGAAGACTCCGAACTCCTCACCGCCGACGAAGATGGTGGAAGTGCCTCCGCGAGAGGGCACCGGTTGCACGACCGGGACGCCGGAGTTCCACATCGCATGCAGAACCCGAAATTGAAACTGGAGTTCATCCCCTTTCACGTCACGGAACATCTTCAAGAGGTACGGGCCTGAAGCGGTGTCAACGCGCCAACTGCGGTTCATCAGGCCGGTCTGAACCCGCTTCATTTGCATGATCGGCCCTAGCTCCCAATGAGCCAGTGCGGCATCGGGAAGTCCAGGTGCGGCAACTGTCATGCATACAAGCCTAACCATTCTCCGCACGTGGTGCACGTCGCGTTCGAGGGAGACCCCCGGATCCGAGCGAGGAATGAATCCTGTATAGTTTCTTCTCGTTGGAGGGAAACGGCGCGAAGCCGGTAAAACTCCCAAACAACCACATATCCCCGCATTATGCGGGACCAACGCACGGGTGTTACGATGGTTAAGGCCCGGAGTTGATGCGCGGGTGGCGGAATGGCAGACGCGCTAGCTTGAGGTGCTAGTGTCCTATTACTGGACGTGAGGGTTCAAGTCCCTCTCCGCGCACGAAAACGAGTTCGGCGCCTACCGGTTTTCCGGTAGGCGCCGAACTCATATCTCCTGCCTTATCCCGTGTGACGGTCACACATCAAAATTCCGACGGCCAACCGCGGTCATGGACTCCCCGAAGTTTCGCGGTCGCGATACGCCGCCGGAAGTCACTGGACACTGTAGATAAGGCGATGTCATTCAGGTCGGCGATGAAACGGATATGACGTCCCTGATTCGCTTCATGAACGAAGTCCCGTAGTGCCGAACTACGGTCCGTCCAGAAGCTGACGTCGCCGACGATATACAGACGAATCCGATAGTTGACGAACTTCTGCGTGATCTCTCCGGCCAGACCGGTCTCGAGGGAAAAGAACGTCTCATCGAAGCGTTGACAGGGAACGGCCACCGCATCGGCGCAATCGAAGGCCTCTCCGATGAGGTCCAGGGCGTGCTGCGTCGATGAGACGGCCGGGCCGTTTTCGTCGCATACCAGGATCGGCGATCCGCCGCGCTCGATGATCGTTCGGCTCATTTCTGCCTTTCGTATAAGTGAAATCTTCTACCGAAGACCGGTTTTGAAGTCGATCTGGGAAGGTTCGCAGACAACGCGTGCGTTCAGCAAGTGAATTATCGATATCGGACCGGTCGACTCGCGGAAAACCGTGCCGTAGGGGCTGCTTGTGGCCCTAGAATGCACAGCTATGGCAAGAAAATTGAGAATCAGAAAGTCCCTGGTCGCGATCGCCGGTCTGGGATTGACCCTGTCGATCCTCGGAGCTTGCGGGGACGGTGATGGTGACGACGGTGGCGGTCCGTATGGGACCTCAGACGACGAAGGCGCTACTTCGCCCGAGAATTCACCCGAGACGAGCCCCGACGCCGGCGGGGACGGTATGGCCGAGTTGCAGGTGCACTCGAGCGATGTGGGTGACATCCTGACCGACGCCGACGGAATGGTGCTGTACCTGTTCACTCAGGACTCCGACGGAACGTCAACCTGCTATGACGAATGCGCCGAAAACTGGCCGCCCATGATCGTCGAGGAAACTCCGGAGGTCGGTGAGGGAATCGATGAGTCGTTGCTCGGCATCACCGAACGAGACGACGGATCTCAGCAGGTTACGTACAACGACCATCCTCTGTACTACTGGCAGGGTGATGAATCCGCGGGGGACATGAACGGCCAGGGCGTCAACAGTGTCTGGTACGTACTCGATCCGGATGGCGAAGCGGTCGAGGAGACGACCGGATAGGGGAGTCGCTACCAACGCTCGCGGATGCTCCTTTCGGTGCGGCCGAGAGGAGCATATTCTGAATTAGCACATACGTTCTGTCAATACGCTGTGACCGTGTTCTCGATACATATGCAGTGCGATCTCTGAATGTCATTGCTGCCTGAGGGCCTTCCAACGGTCCTGGTAACCCTCTTTTGTCAAGTCCTGGTTGGATTCTTGGGAATATTAGGGACTTATATACAACACTTCGCAAAGTAGTGTTAACAAGACAAACAGTATTTTCCCGGTACGATCAGGGCATGATCAAACAGATCACGAAAACAGTTACCGCATTGTCCATCACAATTATGGCGGTCCTGGCCGTTGGGAACTCCGCTGCTGCTTCGCCCACCGACGAAGAAGCGTTCGGCCTTATGTTGCTGGAGGTCGTCAAGAACGACGGCACCGTTGTCAGCGCGGTGCTGGACTGCCCGCCGGAGCTCAGTGCTTCGGGCCACCCCGAGGCGGAAGCGTCTTGTTCGCAGCTGATCGGTGCCAACGGCTACGTCAGTGACATCGAGCCTGCCTCCGATACGGCCTGTACTATGCATCTGGAGCCGACCACGGTTCGCATGACCGGCATCTGGAACGGAGAGTTCCGCCAGTACGAGGAAACGCATTCGAATCCGTGTGTGGCAATCACCACGACTGGAGGAAACCTCTTCAGTTTCATCAATTAGGACAGATCACAAAGGACCATATAAAGTGTAGGGACGGCGGTGTTCACCCGTCGTCCCCTTTTTTGTTACTCCTTGTGCTGGAGGAAAACATCTGGTTTACACGGCATGACGTGAGTATGAGCCCAGCGTAATGTGGGTGGTCTGGTCGCAGGTGTCCAACAGCGACAAGGTAATCTTGGAGCTGGAACTGTTGGTAGGAATCTACTTTGGTGAGGAGACGCCCATGGCGACTGCCGCAGAATGCCGTGACATTCTCGAAAAGATGGTGGGGTCTGCGAGTAAGAAAGCGGACAAGTACGAAGGTCTGAAAGACTTTAAGCGGAACATGGTCTGCGACATCACCGACCTTGGAGTCCAATTCCGTGGCACCATCGATGATGGAAAATTCAGCGATCTCTCCGAAGGCGACGACCCGGACGCCGAGGTTCGTCTGACGATCGCCTCCGACGACCTGGTCAAGGTGAAGGCCAAGGAGCTAAGCCCGGCCAAAGCGTTTTTGACCGGCAAGGTCAAGATCAAGGCCAGCGTCTCTGACCTCAACAAGATGCGTAAAGCCCTCAAGGTCGATTAAGCTCAGCTGAGCTGAACCGGTCCGGTGAGCCCGCCGGGCCGGAATGGTCCCCCTGAACTGCCGTTTCGATGTAGATCCCCCAAAGTGTCAGTGGGCTGCCATACACTGATGGGAAAAATCTCATGTGAAAGGCAGCATATAATGGCATATCTGGCCGCAATCGGCACCCGTAAAGGGCTATTCCTCGCTACCAGCGATGATCGGCGTTCCTGGTCGGTGGAAGGACCGATCAATGTCGATCCCGACGGTTTCACCGACGCGTCGGAATTCTACTCCATAGGTATCGATCCCCGTACCAATCGGATCATGGTGGGAGCGTCGAGCCCTCACTTCGGGACGAGTCTGTGGAGTTCGGACGACCTCGGGCGAACCTGGCGGGAACCGCAACAGGCACCCATCGCGTTCCCACAGGATCTTCCGTATCGACCCTTGGACTTCAGCGATAACCCCGGGGTGGACCAGCCCGATTCCGACAAGAAGAACACCCTGGCACGGGTCTGGCAGTTGGTCTTCGGAGATCAGCCGGGACGAGTATACGCCGGGGTGGAGCCCTCGGCGCTCTTCATCTCCGACGACGGGGGTGAGACCTTTGAATTCAACCGCTCGCTGTGGAACGTCCCCGAGCACGTCACGTGGGGTCCCGGTGCCGGCGGTGCCGCCGTGCATACGATCGTCCCCGGCGAGGGCGACCAGCTGACGGTCGGAGTCTCCACGGGCGGAATCTATCAGTCCGATGACGGGGGCCGGTCGTGGACGAACGTGTCGAAGGGTATCTCGACCGACTATCTCCCCGAAGAGTATCCCGATTCGGGGCAGTGCATTCACAAGGTAGTCCGAGACACTTCCGGCGGGTACTTCGTGCAAAGCCATGGCCCGGTGTTCTACAGCAATGATCCGGAATCGGGGTGGAAGGAAGTGTCCGACGGTCTTCCTTCTCGATTCGGATTCTCGGTCGTCGCGCACCCCAGCCAAGAGAAGACCGCAGTGGTTTTCCCGGTGGAGGCCAGCCTGCATCGGTTCCCGCCGCAGAATAAACTGCAGGCGTGGCGTACTGAGGACGCGGGGCAGACCTGGAGTGAATGGAGTTCCGGTTTGCCGAGCGAAGCCTATTGCGGCCAGGTCCTGCGCGATGGGGCCAGTGTGGACAACGGTGACGTTCCCGCCTTCTACTTCGGGACCCGGTGTGGTGACGTCTACGCGGCGATCGACGGTCAGGATTGGGTTCCGGTGGCTCAACACCTACCCGACGTGCTGTGCGTCCGAGCCGTCGAGGTGTCCTAATGCCGGTGACGATATTGATTCCGTCTGCTTTGCGTAGTGAAACCGGCGGAGAGGCGCGTTTGAAGCTCACGGTGGAAGGACCGGTGAGTTTGCGTGACGTTCTGGACGCGGTGGCGGTGAGCCACCCTCGCTTGGAACGCCGTCTGCGGGACGAGTCCGGGCTTCTACGTCGTTTCGTCAACTTCTACGTGGGTGATGAGGAGTGCCGTGCCCTTGACGGGCAAGACACTCAGGTTGCCGAGGGGCAGGATGTTCAGATCCTGCCTTCGGTGGCTGGAGGATAACGTCGTGGGACGGTTGCCTCCCGATATGTGACAGTGACTCGGATACCGCTAGGTCGAATGCGACACTGCGGAGGGTGGTGGGAGATAATAGGGCCATTCGATCATATGTGAGGAGTGCTCAGGTGTTCGATTGGTCAACCATCAAAGCTGTATCCTTCGATGGCGACGAGACCTTGTGGAACTTCCAGACCGCCATGCGGGAAGCTCTACAGAAGGCCGTCGACACGATGCGGTCGGAAGGGCTGCGGCGGCCTGACGGCGATGTCTCGGTCGAATGGCTGATCGAGGTGCGTGAGCGACTGGCCGCCCTCCCCAAATACGGGCGGACGACAATGGAGGGGATTCGGCGCGCGGCCTTCCGAGAAGCGGTGGCACAGTGCGGAGGTGACATTGAGTCGGCCGATCGTCTGTGTGACCGCTACTTTGACGACCGACTCAGTGGCCAGCGCCTGTACGACCGCACCATTGAAACCTTGGAATCATTGGCGCACAACTATTCTTTGGCGTTGGTAACAAACGGCAATACCCGCCCCGAAAGCATGGGATTGGGGGAGCGTTTCGACGTCGTAGTCACTGCCGCCGAGTCGGGTTTTGTGAAACCCGACAGTCGAATTTTCGGGGTCGCCATCGAGCGTTTGGATGTTGCGCCGGAGAATTGCGTTCACATCGGCGATCATCCGGTGGAGGACGTCGCGGCGGCTCAGAACGCGGGATTGCGGACGATCTGGTTGAATCGTTCTGGTGGGGAAAGCGACGTGAACATTAAACCCGACGCGGAGATCGGGCGGCTGCCCGACCTCCTCAGTCTCTAACTATGCGGTAAAGGGATCGAGTGATGTCCAGAAACGGTCGACGGCGGCCATGTCACCGACGACGTCGACCGATTCGGTGGAAACGCGCTTCCACAGCCACAGCATGAGATCCGACGGGTCGGCCGAAACGATCGCGTCCGTATCGTCGGAGACGTCGTTTTCGACGTCGATGCCGTCCGGGGCTATGGCGAGCGTCCATGACCGCTGGGGCGCCTTGAGGCCGATACGAAGCCCCTGAAGAGCTTCGAGTATGTCACGTACCTCTTCATTTCCGTCCACGCTGTACCAGGCGAGCATGACGGTGACGAACTCATCGATGCCCTCGAGCGCCAAGTCCTCGTTGTTCACCTTAGGTGAGCCGCCGTCGATCAGCTCCGCGTCGATGCGATGGACCACGGTTTCGAGAGCCATACGACGGATCCAGAAGCCTACCGTTTGATCCGGTCCGTGCCAGGTCCACGTTCGGTCACCGGGTTGCCCTACATTCAGAGTGGCGGATAGATCGGCTACTGCGGCATCGAATCCCGTCGCCGTGTCTTTCCCAATGCGTTCCGGCGGAGGCCAATCGGGGGCCGCATTCGCCTTCATTCCGTTGGTGACGCCGTCGTAGACCTGAGTGCAGTGGTGGAGTAGTTGAGCTCCATTCCAGTCGGGGCAGGTTGGTACCCGGCCGTCAAGATTGGCAGCGGCCGCCTGGCGCAGAAGTCGGGCCTCGGCGAGAAATTCGTTGTGCATATCGGAGAAATCCATACTGCAACAATATCGACGACCGCTGACATGAAGTTCTCAATTACCCGTTCACTTGATGAACCAGGGGCAGATAATCTTGGAACGCCTTTTCGATTTGCTGTGGCTCGAGTCCGTAGCGGAAAATGTCGTATTCATGTCGGCGGTCGCGGATCGGACGGTCGGTGAGCCGATCAAGTTTGTTGGAATCCTCCCGAGTCCAATTCGCTCCGAGCTTGCGGTACAGCTCGGGGACGTAGTTCTGGGGGTCGGACACGAGTTGGTGGTATCCGACGTCGATAATGCCTCCACGTGGGGCGTTGGGACGATGACGACGTCCTTCGTTGACCGACTCACTGAGGACGTCCAACCACATTCGTCCAATATGGTGGCGATCGATATCCTTGACGTGCAATCCGCCGAGCGTTTCCACCAGGCTGCAGAACGATCCCATGACCGTCATGGGATCGCGGTGGGTCCACACGATCGTCGCATCGGGGAAGGTGCGGAAAATGACGTCCAGATCGGCGACGTGACCGGGGTATTTGAGAATCCATCGCTGTGGTTGGCGACCATGTTGGAGGACTTGCAGGGCTTCTTTGAGGTACTGGTAGTCCTCGGTGAGGTCACGTTGAGTCAGCCATTCCCGGTAGTCTTCCATGAGGGCGCAACTGAGGTGGAAATAGGTGTGCGGCAGTAGCGCGAGTGACTCCTCCGGCTGGTCGATGCGGACGGGGTGGATGATGTCGAATGCCGGGGAGAATTTGAAGGTGGCGTCGAGCTGCCGCTGGATGCTTTTGATACGTCGATGTCTCTCGACCTCGTCCAGGTCGAGGCTGGTGTATTGCAGTTCCCACAGCAGCGGACCACGATGGCCGTCACTGCGTGCCAGTATTTTGTGCGTCAAGCTGGTGGCGGTTCTTGGGAGGCCGACGACGAATACGGGACGCTCAATGACCTCGTCGCGAATGGCGGGATTGTCGCGATGCAACTGGCGCACCCGTAGCCGGTTTTCCAAGCGGCTGACGGCTCCGTCGAGCTGGCCTTTCCAACCGATGGGCGTCAATCCGGGTGTGGAGGCGAAGCAGCGGAGTAGGAAATCGAAGTCGTCGACGAACGCCTGATCGTCGTCAATGCTGTATCCGGTGGACTCCACCAGTTTATCAACGGACTCGTACCAGGCACGAGAAGCTTTGTCAGGATCTTGGCGTGCTTTGGTGAAGGGTGAGAGTACTGTATTGAGGAACTTGGCGGTATTGGTAATCCTGCGCATCGAAATGTATCTTTCATGCTTGTCGGGCACCGATAATGAGTACAATGCAGTACAGGGTACTTGACCTTGTGGCACCCCAGGGAAATGAGTGGGCATCACGATCGTGGTTCGTGTGCGACTAGAAATCCCCGCTGTCGAATCGGGCAGAACGTAACTCTCGTATCGTGAACCGCCAAAGGTTAATACGTAAACGTGATGTCCGCTTGAAGCGCAGGGACGACATTCGAGGCGTATTTCAGCAGTGTTCGGCCTCCACACCACACTTTTAATGGTCGAGCAGCGAGTATAGAGATAGCCCTGTTTCCCGAAGGTCTCAACCACCAAGCCGCTCCCAGGGACAATCGCAACTTGCGAGCCGCACGTGCTTCAGCACGATGCGGTGGTAGAGATGCCTGTATTTCATCAAGACGAGCCTGACCACCACACAAGTCTGTTACGTAACTGGCGAGCCGCTAACAGCGCGCGCAGCGCGTGTGCAGCGGCGGTAGAGCTGGAGGGGAGCTCAGGTTGTTCCAGGTGCTGCAGATTTGCGCGAGGAGGATTCGTTGCGACCTTCAGGTCGTGAGAATCCCCCGCAGCGTAAATATGGAGTGCCTGGGGCAAGCTGAGCGGTCACCCACCAACCAAAAAAAGAGTCGGCGGGATCGCCGCCGACTCACACAACAGGACAGAGAAAACAATCGCGCCGTTCAAGCGATATCATCCCCTCTTATATCTATTGTGACGAATGATGCAAGGTTTTGGTTCCGGTCGGCGGGGGTGATAACGTTCTATTCACACGACAGGGGAGCCCTACGGCTGAGAGTGTGAATTACATTCACAGACCCTCACTACCTGAACCGGATGATGCCGGCGGAGGGAGTCGGAGGTCTCGTCTGTGCTGCTTGCCCAAGTAGAAAGGCACAGAAATGACTGACCCTACTTCGCATTCCAAATCTGATAAACCGCAGGGCTTTGCCCCTCTGCGGTGGCGCATGGTGGACATCATCACCTGCGCCGTCCTCGCAGTCGCCTTCGGTGTGGTTTTCTGGGCCTGGAACCTGATGTGGGCCTTTTCCACTCCGGCATTGGAAGCCGTTTACCCGCCCCTGAAGGGAATCCTCTACGGTGTCTGGTTGATTCCGGCGGTCCTGGCACCATTGATCGTTCGGAAAGCCGGTGCCTCGGTCTTCACCGAAGGTCTCGCTGCCAGCGTGAGCCTCTTGATGGGGTCCCAATGGGGTGTGTTGGTGGCCGTCCAAGGTGTCGTGCAGGGTCTGGGCGGTGAACTGGCTTTTGCCGGCGGCCGCTACCGTCATTACAATCGTGGCATCGCGATTCTGGCCGGTGCCTTGGCCGCGACCACCGCTACGATCTGGGACGTATTCGCTTACTACAGTGCCACCGGACTCTGGACCTTCCAGGTTCCATTCGTCCTCATCTCGGCGACCTCGGGTGCCATCGTCGCCGGTCTGGGATCGTGGTACCTGATGCGCGCGCTCTTGCCTACCGGGGCTTTGAACTCACTGGCGGCGGGCGCCGAACGGGAACGGATCTAGAGAACCATGGTCGTCACCGCACGTGGCCTTGGCTTCAGGCATGCCGGTCGCCGCGCCCCGGCGGTGCAGGAGCTCGACTTTCACATCGCGGATGGGGAGAACGTTCTCTTGCTGGGGCCGTCGGGCAGCGGTAAATCGACGCTCTTGGCGCTTCTGGCGGGGCTGGCGGATACCAGAGGCGGCGAGCTCAGTGGAGAGTTGACAATCGACGGCTCCGACCCGGCCGTACGGCGCAATGGATCCGGCATGGTCTTTCAGGACCCACTGAGCCAGATCATTATGGCGCGTTGTGGTGACGATGTGGCTTTTGGCCTGGAAAACCAGGCCACTCCCGAATCCGATATCTGGCCGATGGTGCGGCGTGCGCTGGCGGGGGTCGGATTTCCCTATCCACTCCACCACCCCACCGCGGCCCTGTCGGGCGGCGAAATGCAGCGTCTCGCCATTGCGGGAAACTTGGCTCGCCGCCCGGGCCTGATGCTGTTCGATGAACCTTCGGCCAATCTGGACGCCGAGGGACGCTCGCTGGTGTGGCAAGCGCTCGATCCCATCTTGGCCGATCCTGACATGACGTGTGTGATGGTGGAACACCGGTTGGCCGAGGTCGGTGATCGTTTCGATCGTGCGCTGGTTCTGGACGGTGAGGGGAGACTGTTGGCCTCCGGATCTGCCGCCACCGTTCTCGCCGAACACGATGATCGCTTGATCGAGCACGGTATCTGGAGCCCCAATGTCCCCGTTCCATCGCCACGACGCGGGGACCCCGGCCGGGTGTGCCTGTCGGCGACGAAGCTCGCCTATCGTTATAAACGATCCGATCATAATGCCGTGGAAGGGATTGACCTGCAACATCGATCAGGTGAAATGGTGGCGATCACCGGATCCAACGGATCGGGAAAAAGCACCTTGACGCGCTTGCTGGGAGGACTCGAGAAGCCGCGCACCGGTGCCGTGCGGGTCAGCGACTCGAATGTTCCACTACATCGGATGAAGGCACCGACCTTGGCCGGGCATGTGGGAACGGTGTTCCAGAATCCGGAAAATCAATTCATCACTTCCGAAGTCCGCGAGGAGCTGGCCTTCAGCCCACGCATGGCCGGTTGGGCGGAGAGCCGAACGGAACGTCGAGTGGACGAACTCCTGGAGCGTCTGGGACTGAGCCGTTTGGCCAGAGCCAACCCGTTTACGCTATCGGGCGGTGAAGCACGCCGTCTCTCGGTCGCCGCGGCATTGGCCGCCGCTCCCGGTGTCCTGCTGCTGGACGAACCCAGCTACGGGCAAGATCGGAGAACCTGGGCGGAGATGCTGGACCTGGTGCATCAAGTACGGAGTGAGGGAACCGGAATCATAGCCGTCACCCATGATCGAGACTTCGTGGCGGCATTGAGTGACCGCGAGATCGTCCTATCGGACGGTCGTGTGGCGGAGGAACGACAATGGTGACCGCTCTGCCGTTGTGTCCGCCCGAATCTCTGGTCGCGCGGTTGAACCCACTGTCCAAACTCATCGCCGCCGCGTCTGTCACCTTGGCCGCCTTCCTTCTTGACTCCTGGCAGGAATTGGGGCTCTTGCTGGGTTTCAGTCTGTTGCTCACCGCGGTATCGGGGGTGTCGTGGCCGCGCCTGGCCCACCGACTGCTTTTCTTCTGGTCGGCCGCCGCGATGGTGGTATTCATCAATACCGTCTGGGCAGCGGAGAAAACAGGACAGGTGTGGTGGACCTGGGGTCCGATCACCGTCGCCTCCGACGCTTTGGAAACGGGCACCGTTCTGGGACTGCGAGTGGCGATCGCCGCCCTGGTCGGTTTGGTCGGGTTGACGACGACCGATCCCACCGATATGGCAGACGCCCTGATGCAGCAGTGGCGGGTCTCCGAACGATTCACCATCGGCGCTTTGACCGCATTGCGCATGCTGCCGTTGCTGGCCGAAGAATGGCAGCGCCTCAGTAGCGCTCGTCGCGCCCGAGGCCTGGACGGACGAGGAAATCCCATACGCCGAGTGCGCCTGTTTGCCTCGACCATGTTCGGCCTCCTGGTCATCGCCCTGCGGCGAGGACAACGCCTCGCGCTCGCCGTGGAGGCACGTGGCTTTGATCCGGCGGTCGACCGCACGTATGCGCGCCGATCGCGCTGGCACGGTCGCGACTGGGTATTGGTGGCGGTGGTCCTGGTATCGCTCTCCACCCTATTGGTCGTCTCGTCACGATAAGTATGATTCGATCTCATTCAAATTGACGCCTCTGGGAGTTATCTCCTTTACGATTTGTTACGGCATGGGCGTACATTTCGGACGAAGGGGGTACGGCGTGGCGACCTTGAGTGTATGGATTTTTCCCAATGTGGACGCCGCAGCGAACGCCGAACGCGATTTGATGGGGATGTCCAAGCAGAGGCTCATTGAAGTCGAAGACTTGGCGGTGGTCTCGTGGCCGGACGGTGCTAAAAAACCCCATACCTCGCGATTGGACGATCTGACGTGGACGGGAGCCGGATGGGGAGCGCTGTGGGGCATGCTCCTAGGGATGCTGTTCTTCATGCCGATCCTCGGGTCGGCGCTTGGCGCCGCGATCGGCGGTGTCACCGGGCATTTCGCCAATGTGGGAATCGATAGGGATTTCATCGCCGACGTCACGACCAAAGTGAAACCGGGAACCTCGGCACTGTTTCTCATGAGTGAGGAAGAGGTCGTCGATCGAATTCGAGAGGCTTTTAGCGGTGCCGAGTTGATTTACACGAATCTGAGTGCCGAACAGGAGATGAAGCTGCGGGAGGCGTTCCAGTCGGAACCGTCGTCGGGAGAAGCGCCGACCTCGTAGCAGGGGTCGTTCGAATCCAACGTGTCGGAGTGGACTTCCCGTAAGTGGGGCCCTACGCTCGTGTCGGGCTCGGCTGCGCGTCTTTGGGGACGCAACGCGCAGGCAACATAACGATGCCGTTTTGGAGGAGGTGGCGAATGGACACCGTCATTATGGCCCTATTGCTGGTCTTGTGCGCGGCAGCGTACACAGCACGCCGACGAGGCGTCGTGCTGCTGTTGTGGGGAATCAGCCTGATCGCGATGTTGGCCCTGTTCAGTTACCATGTCACCGATCCGCTGGGATATAGCTGGTAGGGGTGCCCATGACGAATAAACTGGGATTCTGGCTGGCTCATCTTTTCGTGCTGGCATATTTGGCGGTGCTCCTCATGGCGTTTGGAGTGCAATTCGTTGCCGGTGAGTTCCCTTGTCCTCTGTGCATGTTGCAGCGTATGGCGATGATTCTCGCCTGTGTGGGACCGATTTACATCATCTCCAGAGCACGCCACGGCGAAGTGTCGATCGGCGACTTCGCGTTTGGGTACGGTCTGAGTATCGTGGCGGCCGTGGCCGGTGCCGCGATGTCGGCCCGTCAGGTACTACTCCACATCCTTCCGGGCGACCCCGGGTACGGGTCACCGGTCTTGGGGTTGCACCTGTATACCTGGGCCTTTATTACTTTCACCGTGGTGATCGTGTTCAGTGCGGTCATGGTGATCTTCGCCGACCGGCTGCGCCCCAAGACAAGCAAAGGCGGTCTACTGTCCAAACTCTTGATATGGGTGTTCCTGGCTATGCTGGTAGCACAAATCGTCACGGTCTTTGCCTTGGAAGGACTGCATTGGGTCCTGCCGGATAATCCGGACGGCTACCGCCTTTTCGACCGGATCGGGTTATTTGAGCTGCCGGCAGAATCGCTCGACCGTGTCGATCGATTCCTGAGCGGTCAGGATGCGACGGTGCCCGAGGCGGTCGGTAGCGACGAATTCGGCGTTCGGCCATGCTTCGGCCAGCGCTTGGCCCCATTTGATCGGGTTGGGGCGGTCCCAGGAGTCGTGCAGTACCACGGTGGGTGAGGGAACGTCCATGTCCAGCAAGGTGGTTTGGGTTAGCGAGCTTTGAGTGGCGCGGTCGAGTTTGGGTAGGAGTCGTTGCATGGTCCGGGGTCCGGCGGGAACATAGGAGTTGAGAGTGTCGCTGAAGGCTTGTGGTCCGCCGACCCAGGGAGCGACCAGGATCAAGCCGGTCTGGGCGAGTTTGGCGTCCTGTTCCTGTAGCGCTTCGACGGCGGTGAAGCATCCCAGCGAGTGAGCCAAAACCAACTCGGGGTGTCCGAAGTGCTCTATGAGAGCGGCCCAGGTGCCGATCATTTCGGGAGCATTGCTGTGGGTGTCGCCCCACATCCCGGGGCCGGAATTCCCGTGGCTGGGCGCGTCGAAGGAGATCACCCGATAGCCGTTCTCCACCAGAACCTCGGCAAGCCGCTGGGTGTCTCCGGTGCAGCCTCCCCAGCCGTGGAAGGCGAAGGCCAAGGGGCCTTCGCCCCATTCCCAGCCCCACAAGGTGGTCGTGCCGTGCGTGAAGGACAGTTTGGTCGCCCCGGAGGGAACGTTGCCGCGCAGTCGACGACGAGGATTCGGCGGAATGCGGAACCAGCGGTCTTTCATGACCTGTGCGGCCAGATTGGGGGCGATGGTATCGGCGGCCGTGAACACCGCGTTCAACACTGGATTAGACCGAACGGTCGTGCTTTTTTGTTTGTCCGTAGTGGCCACGGCAATGTCCTTTCATGGATGGCTCGGAACCGGGATCGGAACGGCTTCACGCTCGTAGCGAGTCGATGAGGCGGTTCAAGGCGGTCCAGGTTCGTTTATCCGCGTCGGGAAATTCGAGAATCCGATGTGTCCAGTTGTAGGTCATGAGGATTCCGAAGACTTCCTGTCCGATCTGTATCGGATCGGTGGTCGAGGCGAATTCACCTTCGGTGACTGCGGTTGTGACGATCTGGGAGATGCAATCCAGGAGGTCCTTTTGATCGGCGACCATCCGGTCGTTCAAGGGGCCGTCAAGGTCGTCGAACTCGTTGGCGGTAGCGAGGAAGAGGCAGCCTCCCGGGCGTGAATACCAATTCATCCAATGCTGTACCAGCGATTCCAATCGCCGGATACCGCGTGGTGCGGCCAGAGAGGGGCGAATGACCTGATTGATGAATTCTACGCCGTTGCGTTCCATGCAGGCCAGTTGAAGTGCTTCTTTGGACTTGAAATGGGCCCAGACGCCGGATTTGGACATATCGGCGGAGGCGGCGACCGCACCGATGCTCAGTCCGCTCAACCCGTGATATCGCGCTAGACGCACGGCGGTGTCGAGAATCGTCTGCCTCGTCTGATCGCCTTTGCCCATGGTTCTATTAAAGCACGGTCGTGCTAAAAAGTCGATGTGGACTTTATGTGAAACGCATGGCTGCCACGAGGCCGAGCATGACCAGTATTTCGAGTGTGACGGCCGCCGCACCCAGCAGATCGCCATTCGAGCTCAGGTACCGCTCCCAACTGCGATACACCACCTCGGTCACCACTATCAGAAGTGGAAATGCGGCCGCCCACCACCATTGACCGGTCGTCAGGTCCAATGCCACCGCCAGGAACATCATGGTGACGGCGACGGTGAACGTAACGGGCCAACCCCGGGCCTTACGATGCAGATCGTGAGTGAGGGACTGTTCATGTTCGGATGACGTTCGCGACAGCATCCACACCGAGGCGCACCGTCCACACACGGGAATGACGGCTATCGCCATCCAAGCTCCGGCGAACTCCATCACGGTAGCGAGGAGCGCGAATCGGGCGAGAAGAGTGGTAGTGGCCGTTACCGATCCCAAGGCCCCGATACGGGAGTCCTTAATAGCCTGACGCACGCGGTCAGGACGGTGTTTGACCGCCAAACCGTCGGCGGTGTCGGCCACGCCGTCGAGATGAAAACCGCCGGTGACCTTGAGGTCGACGGCCAGAATCGCGGCGGCTGCGACCAAGGGGCCTGCCAAGACATCGCCTACGAGCGCGGCGGCCGCCCAGGCCAATCCCACGACGAGGCCGACGAGAGGAAAGGCGGCCAGGGATCGGCGGGTGAGAGGACCCGCCGACCGAACCGGAAGGGTGGTGAGGAATCCAACGGCGTTACGCATCAGGCGGCGTGACTCCCATTTCCTCCAATGTGGCGACGTGATGGAGGAGTGCGGCCGCACCTTTCAGCAGCGGATAGGCGGAGATGGCACCGGTGCCTTCGCCAAGACGCATGTCCAAGTCCAGTAGCGGCGACAGTCCCAGCCTCCGCAGGCCGATGGTGGCGGCCGGCTCAACGGAGCGGTGCCCGGCGATCATGTAGCCCACCGTGTGAGGCTGTAGCGCCTGGGCAACTAGGGCGGAGGCGACGGCGTTGACGCCGTCCAGAATGACGGGGACCCGATACGAGGCGGCGGCCATGATGAGACCGACCATGGCCGCGTGCTCCAACCCACCGAGAGAAGCCAGCGTAATGAGGGGTTCCCTGGACGACCCGTGCCGTTCGAGTGCCGCGTCGACAACGGTGGTTTTCAATTTCAAGGTGTCGTCGTCGATTCCCGTGCCACGTCCGGTGACTTCGGCGGCCGATGATTTACCGAAGGCGGCTATCAGAGCGGCCGCCGCGGTGGTATTGGCGATTCCCATGTCGCCGGGAATGATGACCTGCGCTCCGCCGTCGATCATTTCTCCCGCCACAGCCGCGGCAAAGGCGATCGACACCGACGCGGTCTCGGTGTCCATGGCGGGCATGCGGCTGAGATCGCGCGTGGGGCCGGTGACCGGCGCGCGGTGGACCTGGAGACCGTGGGGGACCCCACCGTTCACTCCGGCGTCGATGACCGACACCCAGACGCCGTTGGCCTCCGCCAAGGCGTTGGCCGAAGCACCGCCTTGGATGAAATTGGCGACCATGAGGCCGGTGAGCGACTGAGGCCATGGGCTCACCCCTTGGGCGTGGACGCCGTGGTCGGCGGCGGCGATGATGGCGGCCGCGCGAGTAGGAACGGGTGGAGGGCAGTTTCCCGAGATTCCGGCGAGCCGCACCCCCAAGTCCTCCAAAACACCGAGGGAACCGGGCGGCTTGGCCAGCGTCAGGTGGCGTTGGCGAGCCCCCTCTTCGGCCTCGGTATCGGTCGGCGTGATGGAATCACGCCACTGTTGTAGGCGTTCGATGCTCATGGAGCCGGTCCTTTCTTATTGTGAAGTCAAGACCCGGGTCATTGCCTCGGTCAATGCGGCACTGATGCTTTCATCGCGCACGGCGAGGCGGAGGTAGTGGCGGTCGAGGCCGGGAAACGTCTCCCCTCGGCGAGCCGCGAAGCCTTCGTGGAGGAGGCGTTCGCGCAGGTCCGTAACCGCGGTGCGAATAAGGAGGTAATTCGCATGACCGGGCCACACCTCAAGGTCCTTGATCTCTTGCAACCGTTTATAGAGGTAATTCCGTCGTGTGGCAACATCTTCGGCCCGCCCGCGTCTGGTTTGCTCTGCGTCGCAGACGGAATGTACGGCTTCCAAGGCCAAGGAATTCACCGGCCACGGTTGCCGAGCCGCGCGTAGCCGCGCACTCAACACCGGATCGGCCAGTGCGTATCCGACGCGCAGTCCCGCCATACCCCAGAGCTTGGTCAGAGAGTGGATCGTGACCAGACCGGGAATATCACGGCGTGAGGCGAGTTGATCGGGTTGGGGGAGAAACTCAATGAACGCCTCGTCGACGACGACGGTACGGCCCGGGCGAGTCAGTCGGGCGATCGTTTCGACGGGGTCGACGACTCCGGTGGGATTGTCGGGCCGCGTGAGTAGGACGAAGTCCGAATCGGAGGGTATGGCGTCGGGATCGAACGTCCAGTCGTCCTTGCGGCGTAGGTGTCGGTGCACTGGAACGCCGTTTCGGCGCAGCGCGGCCTCACCTTCGGTAAAGGTCGGGTGGACGACCGTGGCCAGCCGGGGACGTAGAACGCGGGCAAGTAGTTCAAAGCCTTCGGCGGCACCGTTGAGGATGACCCCCTCTTCAGGGTGCCGCCCATGCCGAGCAGTCACGTTCTGCTGCGCGACCTCCATGTGCGGGTACCCGTTCACTCCGGCGACGGCACGCACCAGCCGTTCGGTCAGCCACGGCGGCGGGCCGGACTCCACATTGACGGCCAGGTCGACGCAACCCTCGGGGACTTGACGATCACCGTGGTCGGCGAGCGGTTCGGTGACGTCCGACGGGGAGGAGGGAGGAGGAGCGGTCGGCACCGCTTCCGTTTCCACGACCCGACCATGCACGATCAGTCGGGCCGTATTCGCATATTGGGAGATCAGGGCGCATACGTCACCGTGGAGGTCCACCCAGCGGCGCACCACCGAGTCCATTGGCAGCAAACCCCAGCCCGGCTGCCCGGCGACGACGATGACGTTCCCGGGGCGTTCGGCGGCGAGGCGGACCCAGTCCCGGACCGTGTCAAGGAGTTCCCGCTCCGCCGAGGTGGACCGGCCCGAATCGCTCCACATCCCCTTCTCGTCCATCCAACCGGTCAGCCAGTTGTCCACGTCGTCGAACAGGATCGTCGCCTCAGCGGGCACCGTGGTGAGCACCTCGGACACGTTCAGCGATTCCACGGTGTGCCATCCGTCCGGGCGGCGCTCGCGGTGACGAGCAATTCGTTCGGCCATCTCAGGATCGCTGGCACGGCCTGTGGCCAGGTAGTACACCTCGTCCGCGTCGATGAGCGACTCGGCATGCTCGCTTTTTCCCGACCGAGTGCCTCCGGAGATGAATGTCAGTGTCATGGGCTCGCTTTCGATACTGCTGCTGGGCCGTCGTCCCTATCGGCTAGTGATGGTGATGACCGTGGTGATGGTCGTGGTGGCCGTGGGTGTGATCGTCGTCGGGGTGGAAATGCAGGGTCTGCGGGGCGCCCACCTGGTGTTCAAAACCCGGCAAGGTGGCTCGATACAGGCAGGTGTCGCAATTGGCACGTGCCTGTCCGGCGACGGCTTCGTCGGCCCGCGTCCAGACCAGTTCGGCCACCACTTGTTCGGGGCCGAAGTAGTCGGCGTGCGCCACCGTCACCTCCGGGTTCCGCTCGGCCCACTCATCGGCCTGTTGCCGAATCCGCCGTTCCAGCACTCCGGTGAAGAGGAAATACGGAGTGACCACCGCTTGTGACACTCCCAGGGCCTTCATACGATCCAGGCAAGCGGTTACGGACGGTTCGGCGAGACTGACGAATCCGGCTTCCACCTCCTGCCACGGGCGGCCTTCCCACAACAGCCGAGCCACTTTGGCCAGATCGGCGTTGGCGTCCGGGTCGGTGGTACCGCGCCCGATCAGAGCAACCCCGCTGCGTTCGCGCTGTTCTTCGGGCACGGCGTTGCACAGGCGCTCGTCGATCGCTTCGATGAGTTCGGGGCGCACACCCAGCGGGGACGCGTAACTGAAGTTCACCTGGGGATGCCGGCGCCGCTGTAGTTCCATCGCCGCCGGGATGTCTCCCTTGGAATGCCCCGCCCCCAGAAGCATGAGTGGCACTACGGTGATGTCGGTGACGCCGTCGGCCACGGCATCGGCGACGGTGTCGCTGATGGGCGGAGGACAGAGCTCCAGAAATCCCATTTCGACCCGTACGTCCGGGCGGAGGTTGCGGACACTTTGTACCAATTTGTGGCATTCGGCCTGCCCCTCGGCATCGACCGTTCCGTGTCCTACGATCATGACCATGTGGCTCATTCCTCAAGCCCCTTCCTTTTGAGAGCGGTCGATATACAACAAGGCGTTGACGCAACTCGCGGCCACCGCTGAACCGCCGAGCTCGGACATGTTGGAGACGGCGGGGAGCGGTGACTCCCGTAGCGCCTCTTTGGACTCCACCGCCCCCACGAAGCCGACCGGTAGGCCGACGACCAGTGACGGATTTTTTACATAGGACAGAATCGCCTCCAAGGCGGTGGGGGCGTTGCCCACCACCCAGACGGCACCGTCGTCGACGTGATCGGCCGCCCACCGGATCGCGGCCGCACTGCGAGTCAAACCCCAGCGGTGTGCCAAATCCGGTATTTCCGCGTTCTGCAACGGAACATGAACCTCGGTCGACGTGATCCCCGCCGCCACCATGCGGCTGTCGGCCACGATCGGCGCACCGTTCGCCAAGGCCTCCCAGGCGGCGGCCAGATTTGGTTCGTTCATCACCAATTCCTCGGCATATCGCACGTCGGCGGCGGAATGAACGATCCGTTCGGTGATCGCCCGAGACAGAGGAGGCAGGTGCGACAGATCGCAGCGTTTCCGCAATCGGCGCATACTTTCCTTCTCGATCTCATGGACGACGTCACGTCCCATGCGTCGCACGGAGCACCTCCTGAATCGGATAAATGGCTTCAGCCGGACAAACCTCGGCGCATTCCCCGCAGCCGTCGCAGACGTCGTCGAGAATCCGCACCGGAGGTGAGATCCCGGGAGGATTGATACGTAGGCAGCGCAGGTGACACGTCCGCAGGCACGCCCCGCAGGCGGTGCAGGCGGAGGTGACGACGAACCAGGGATCAGCGCTCATGGCTCTCCCGATACCCGCGTGGAGTGACCATGCGTCCCGCACTGTGGCGAGTACGTGAGTTACCCACCAGCACCACCGTCGTCATATGGACTGAATCGACGTCCATATCCGCCAGAGTGGTGTGGACGACCTCCTGATCAGGGCGTTCGGCGTCACTGACGATGCCGACCGGGGTGTCGGGGGAACGATGTTCGAGCAGGATGTGGCGTGCGCGCTCCAGCTGCCAGCGACGCCCGCGCGACCGTGGATTGTAGAAGGCGAGCGCGAAATCGCCCTCCGCGGCCGAGCGCACGCGCCGCTCGATCAGTTCCCACGGGGTCAACAGGTCGGAAAGGGAGATATGACAGTGGTCGTGGCCGAACGGAGCTCCCAGGACTCCGGCGGCGGCCAACGAGGCGGTCACTCCGGGAACGACGACGACCTCGATATCGGCTCCGGCGATCTCCAGCGTCGGCGAGGCCATCGCGTATACCCCGACGTCTCCGGAACCGACCATGGCGACGGCGGCGCCCGAACGTGCCGCCTCGACCGCGAAGCGGGCGCGTTTTTCCTCTTCACCCAAAGCGAACCGCTCGACTCGGGTGCCTTGGCGAATCCAACGTTTGGCCGCGTCCAGGTAGGCCCCGTAACCGACGACGATCTCCGCCTGTGCCAGTTCCTCCTGCGCGCGGGGCGTGGTCAGATCGTCCGAACCCGGGCCCAGCGACACCATGGCCAGGCGTCCGCGCGGTAGGCGGCGTGCCACCGCCACCGTGGCCATCGCACTGCGTTGCTTGGGCACGATCAATTCGTCGCCGTGGCAGAGTGCCGCCGCTTCGCTCACCGAAGGTGTTCCGACGGCGTTTTCCACCACGGTGGATGGATGGGGCACGTCCTGTGCTTTCAGTTCTTCGGGCGTGTGGCACCGTACCGGCCATCCGCGTTCGGCCGCGGCGGTGAGGATACCGTCTTCGTCGCTTTTAGCCGTCACCGTGGCGATTTCGGAGACCGAAGCCGGCGAGAGGTTCGCCTGAGCCAGAGTCGTGTCGATGAGTTCGCCGACCTCGGCGGCACTCACCCCTCGCGACGAACCCACCCCGAGCACCAGGCTCTGTGGACGCAACCACACGGTGGGAACCGTCGTGTCGCTGAGCCTATCGCTGATGCGGATCTGCGGGCAGGTGGAATCGTCGCTGACCCGGTAGGGTAGGTTTCCGGTCGGCCACTCCAGATCGCGCACCACGTGAACAGCGCCGCCGTCCACCACATGGGCACCTACGGCGGCGACGTCACCTTCGACTCGGCAGCCGAATCGTTCCCCGAGTCGTCCCAGGTCGGGGAGATCGACCTGTTCGGAGGCGGTGGTGATCACCGGCGTCGTCGACAGGTGGTCGGCAATGCGGCGTGCGAGCTCGTTTGCGCCGCCTTCATGACCGCCAAGGAGCGACACGACGTGGCGGCCTTCGTCGTCGACGCAGACCACCCCGGGATCGGTTTTCTTCGATTCCAGGTACGGTGCGATGAGGCGCACCGCGGCACCGCTGGCCATCACCATGACCAGGGCGTTCGAATTCGACCAGGCGTGCCGCAGTGCCGGTTTCGGGCTTTGTTCGGCGACGTGCGCGTCGAGGTGATCGCCCAGTCGGGCGGCGAGTCGCCGCCCGCGATTCGTAGCGGCGATGACGGTGATTTGGGTGTTCATGACTGTGTTTCTCCAGTGTTGTCCGGTCCGGCGGCGGTGACGAGGAAAACGGGGTTTTCCGGTTGCAGGCGGTGTCCGTCGGCGAGCGGGCTGAGACGGTTGATCGCCACTTGTTGGGCTTCCGCAGCCCAGCCCAGGTCGGCCAGGTGCCGTAGGATCGCACCTACACGCTCCACAGTGGCCAGGGCAAGCGCGATACGCGATACGCCGCTGCGCGCGACAAGGTCGACAATGTCGAGAAGGGCGCGGCCGCCTCCGCCGATGAAGGCGCCGTCGGCTACGGGCAGATCGGGAAGGGCGTCCTGTGCGTCGGCGTGGATCAGACCGAGTCGTACGTGATGCCCTGCGGAGTTGAGTCGGGCACGTTCGATTTGCTCTCCGTCGCGTTCGATTCCGATGACTCCCGCACCCAGTTGGGCGGCTTCGACGGCCACCGATCCCGAACCGCATCCGATGTCCCACAACAGGCGGCCGGGGCTGGGGGCGAGGTGGGCCAGCGCGAGCGCTCGTACCGCCGGTTTGGTGATTTGGCCGTCGCGGTGGGCGAATTCCGAAACGGGGCGCGCCCACGGTTGGACGCTGCGGCCGCCGGCGAGAACGGTTTTGTCCTCCGGCAATCGAGTGGCGGAAATAAGGACGTTCGGGGAGGCGAATTCGGCGTGAGCCGCTTCGGCCGCCGTCAAACGGACGATGCGTTCGTCGGTGTGCCCCAGGCGTTCTACCACGATGAGCGGACGTTCACCGTGTCCTACCGAGACGAGCAGGCGGGCGAAGTGATCGGGGGAGTGGTCGGGAGAGGTGAGCACCGCGACGTGCGAGTGGTTCAGCAGCGCGGCGAAGGCGGCGCGGGCGTGACGGCCGTGTGCGGAGGCGATCGTGGCCTGTTCCCAGGGCAAACCGAGTCGCGCATAGGCGGCGGCTACCGAGGACACTGCCGGATGGACGGTCAGGGTGGCCTCGGGCAGCAGCCGGTGCAGTTGGCGTACGACTCCAAACCAGCCGGGGTCGCCGGAGGCGAGCACCGCGCACGGTCCGGTGGCCGCGGAGATCGCCGCGCAGGCCGCTTCCATGCCCGTGGTGATGGGAAAGCGCTCGACCTCGGCGGGAGCGTGGGCGTCGAGATGCCGACGGCCGCCCACGATGAGGCTGAGATTCGGCGGCAGAGGTGCGGCCGGTCGTGCTTCGTGATCGATTCCGATGACGGTGACGTCGCGGCTCATGGCGTCCTCCTCAACCGGTGGCCCGCACCGTCGGCGTCACCGACGTGCCGGCCGGCGCGGGCGGACCAGGAGACCGGTTCCAGCGTGTCGAAATCGACCATGACGGCGGCGGTGTCGATGTCTCGGCCGTGGTGGCGGGCCCATCCGGCCAGGTTGGCGGCCACATCGTCGCAGAGCGCGTCCCCGGCGGCGGCGAGTAGTCCGTAATCGCGCCACAGTTCGTAGGCGTGCCGACCGGTGTTGGCCGCAGCCACCTGGTCGGACAGTTCCGCACTGCCGCCGACTCGCGTGGTGACCTCGCAGAGGTATTCCGTGTTGACCCGCGAGCGCGTGTAGTGAGTCATCATGACGCCGCTACCGAGTTTGGCGAGTTTACCGGCCATTCCGACGAACATGAGTCGATCGAGGCCGTTTTCCACGCATTTTTCGACCGCGGCGCCGGTGAAATCGCCGACTTCCACGAAACATCCGGAATCCAGTCCGGGGAGCAGGCGCATGGCCCCGCGTTCGGTGCGTCCACCGGTGGTGAGGACGCAGTTGGGCATATCGCGGGCGGCCATGACGTCGACCGCCTGCAGTACCGAGGCACGCCAGGAAGCGGTGGAGAAGGGACGCACGATACCGGTGGTGCCCAGGATGGAGATGCCGCCCAGAATGCCGAGGCGTGCGTTGGTGGTGCGCTTGGCCATCCGTTCCCCTTCGGGGACCGAGATGACGACGTTGAACCCACGCTCGATATACGGATCGCAGATCTCCTCCAGCGCGATGCGGATCATTTGGCGTGGGGTGCCGTTGATGGCCGGACCCCCGATCTCCAAACCTAGGCCGGGTCGGGTGACGTGCCCGACGCCGGTGCCGCCGAAGAGGTGGACCCCGGTATCGGAGGAACGCGACACCGTGGCGGTCAGGCGTGCGCCGTTGGTGGCGTCGGGGTCGTCCCCGGCGTCTTTGACCACGACGGCTTCGGCGGTGCGGTCGTCGAGCATTTCGCAGCTGTCCACGGGGAACTGCTGCCTACGTCCGATCGGCATCCAGATGTCGGTGACGTCGCGGGTCCTCCCGGTGATAAGGGTCAGAGCGGCGGCTTTGGCCGCTGCCGTGGCACACGCGCCGGTGGTGAACCCCTCCCGCAGTTTCTTGCCGTCTCTGGCTTTGGCCGTACGCGGCAGATCCGGTTCTACCAGCGCCCGGTCGGTCTCAGGCGGCTGCGACGCTCGGTCGGCGTGAACCGGCCCGCTGGTGGCGTGCCGGGGCAGCCGCGACGGTAGGGATCGGCGGGCTCTAGCCATGGCGGCTCACCTGGCGATGCGTATGGGAAAAGTCGGGAGAGTACAGGTGGGAGCGTTTTCCTTCGCTCGCCAGCGCCGGCCCGATCAAGACCATGGTGTGCATGGACACCTTGAGAGCGCGAATCGTGGCGGCGAGCTCATCGAGGCGGCAGTAGCGGAGCTGTTCGTCCGGCCAGGAAACGCGATAGCCCACCACGCAGGGGGTCGACGGAGCGTATCCGCCGTCGATGAGCTCGGACTGTAGTTTCTTTGGCCTTGAGGCGGAAAGGAAAAGAGCCATTGTGGTGCCGTGTGCGGCAAAGGAACGGATGGTTTCTCCGTCCGGCATGGGCGTGCGTGTCGCCATGCGGGTGAAGACGACCGATTGGGCGACTTCGGGAACGGTGAGTTCCTTCTCGGCGGCCGCGGCGGTGGCGGCGACCGAGGTGACTCCGGGGACGATCTCGGAGTCCAAGCCGAACTCCCGCACCACTTCCAGTTGTTCCTGCATGGCCCCGTACAGAGCGGGGTCACCCGAATGGACGCGGGCGACGGTGAGGTCGTCGGCGGCGGCCCGCCGATAGAATTCCTTCACCTCTTCCAAGGTCAGCACTTTGGAGTCGTGGATCTCGGCGTCCGCGCGAGCGTACTCGAGCACGTCCGCGGTGACCAGAGAGGACGCCCAGATGACGATGTCGGCACTGTGCAGAGCATTCGCGGCGCGCACGGTCAGGAGGTCGGCCGCCCCCGGTCCCGCGCCTATGAACCAGACCTTAGCCATGCCGTGCACCTTCTTTCAATCGAACGATCACTGTAGAAAAATAGGGTTCGTCGCCGTCGGGCAGGCGATCGGAGAGACGCTCCTCGGCGCGCCCAAGGTGAGATCCGACGGACACGTCCCGAATCCTGCCGCTGTCGCGGTACTCGGCGAGCAGTTGTCGTACCGACGCCGCGCCTTTATAGATCACGACGGTGCCGCCTCCGTCCAGAGCGTGTTTCACCTGCTCGGATCCGGCCGTGGCGGGGACGATCGTCAAGGGTTCCTCATGCTCGCACAGGACGGTGTGCGAGCGCGCCGCCAGCGCCCCGGCGGCGGTGATCCCGGGAACGGTGGAAATCTCGGCCTCCGGCTCCAAGGACGCCACCTCACGGGCGATATAGGTGAACGTGCTGTAGACGTTGGGGTCCCCGATGGTTCCGAACGCCACCGCCTCGTCACGGCGCAGATGAGCGGCGATCACCTCGGCGGCGGCCCGATGGGACTGTTCCCGCTGGGGCGCTCGCAAGGCGAAGGGCAGACGCTCGATCCGGTCGGCAGGCACATGCTGAGACACGATACGTTCGGCGTACCCGATACCGACGGTGGTCACCGAGACAGGGACGAACACGACCGCGGCCGACGTCAACGCCTTCACTCCGGCCATGGTGACCCACAGGGGATCGCCCGGGCCCAGCCCGACACCGCACAATCGTCCCGACATGGTCGTCACACTCCCAACTTCGCGATACGACTTGCCGAGTGCAGGAGCCCGTCGGCCAATTCGGGGGTACCGATCCACGACGGATGTACGTACGAGGCGTGGATGTTGGCGGTGGAGTAACCCTCACGGCGATCGGCGTCGTCAATCGTCCACGCAGGGGAGTCGGAGGCCTGTGGGTGAGTGGCGGTGCGATGGAACTCGTGGCCGCGCACTCGCAACCCCCGTGCTCCGAATACTCCGGACGTTGCCAGGGTGGCCGTGCGGTATCCCAGTGACATGCGCGAGGTGAAATGCGCCCGAGCGGGAAGCAGACCCAGCATAGGACGCTCGTCCAAGCTCTCACAGAGGTATAGCATTCCACCGCATTCAGCGACGATCGGAGCCCCGGTCGCGGCCAGTGCGCGAATATCGGAGCCCAAAGAGTCGTTGGCGCTCAAGTGGTCGGCGTATACCTCTGGAAAACCGCCCCCGATATAGAGGCCGTGTAGTCCGCTCGGCAGGGACTCATCGGCCAAGGGATCGAATCGAACGACCTCGGATCCGGCGGCTTCCAACAACTCCGTGTGCTCGGTGTAGTGGAAGCTGAACGCCGCTCCCGTCGCCACCGCGATACGTACCGGACGGTTCACCGGCGTCACCCGACTGCCGGGCTCCCACCGCGCGGTTCCCAGCTCGCCCGCCTCGGCCGCAATGGCCTCCACAGCGGGCAGATCCACCTCGCGTGCCATGATCTCGGCCGCCGCGTCGACCGCGTCGGCAGCGGAATGATGCGCCTCAGCGGTGGGAATCAAACCCAGGTGCCGCGAATCCACGCGCAGACGGTCATGACGACGTACCGCGCCCACAACCGGAACGGCGACCTGCGCGGCTGCCTCTCGCAGAAGCGCCTCATGCCGGTCGGAGCCGACCCGGTTGAAAATCACGCCCGCCAGGCCGACCTCGGGGTGGAAGGTGTGAAAACCATGGATCTGTGCCGCCACCGATCGCGATGCCGAAGCGGCGTCGACCACCAGGATCACCGGGGTTCGGGTCAAACGGGCGATATGGGCACTGGACGCCTCGTCACTGGCACCGCGCCCGTCGAACAGCCCCATGACCCCTTCGACCACCGCCAGGTCACCACCGGCCGAACCGTGCCGCAGCAGGGGAGCGATAAGATCGGCGCCGTGCATGAAGGCGTCCAGGTTCCGCCCCGGGCGCCGGGAGGCGAGAGCGTGATAGCCGGGGTCGATGAAATCCGGGCCCACCTTGAACGGGCGCACGCGTCGCCCACGGTTCCCCAGCGCCGCCATCAGTCCGGCGGACAACAGCGTCTTACCGACCCCGGAATGCGTGCCCGCCACCATTACACGCGGTAGATCGGTCACCATTCGATGCCCTTTTGACCGCGCCAACCCTGATCCAGCGGGTGCTTGTGCTTCACCATCTCGGTCACCAAGTCGGCATGCTCAATGAGACGGTCCGGCGCGTCGCGCCCGGTGATCATCACATACTGCCAACCTTCGCGTTTGTCCAAGGTCTCCACTACGTCGTCGACGTCGATCCAACCCCACTTCAGAGGGTAGGTGAACTCATCCAGCAGGTAAAAGCGGTAACGCTGCTCGGCGAGACACCGTTTCACCTCTTCCCAGCCCTCCACGGCCAAATCCTGCGATTCGGTGAGGTTACGCGAGGTCCACGACCAGCCGTCGCCCATCTTGAACCAGTCGATTCCCCCCAGCTTCTCAGCGGCCGCGTGCTCGCCGACACGCCATTTTCCGCTCTTGACGAACTGGAACACTCCGATCGGCCAGCCTTGATTCCAGGCCCGCAGCAACATTCCGAAAGCGGCGGTGGACTTACCCTTGCCCTTTCCGGTATGAACCATGACCAACGGCGTCTCACGCTTGCGGCGTCGCGGTTGTTCATTGGCCGGAGCGGACGCGCTCGCCCCGTCGTAGGTGCTGTGCTTGCGATTCGGATTTTCCCGACTCATAGGACCCCTAACCTCGTGCCGCCAACTCGATGGTGCGGCTCAGTGACTCAGATGCGAATTCTTCCAAACGAACGCAGGACATGCCGAGTTGTTCGGCAATCTCGGCGGCACCGTTGGTGCGTACGAACCCCGATTCGGAGTCGATCACGATTCCACTCACCCCCTGGCGGGCCAGCGCCGTCGATGCCGGAGACGTGGAACGTCCCGCATTCACCCGTCCATCGGTGACCACCACCAGCAGCGGACGACGGAGCGGGTCCTTCCGCCCGTGCCGCACCATGAGATCCCGAGAACGAATCAAACCCTCCCCCAGAGGCGTGCGGCCCCCGGTGGCCAAAACCTGTAGCGAGCGGTCGGCGACCTCCACACTAGAGGTCGGATCGAGCACCGTCGCGGCCGACGAGCCTCGAAAAGTCACCAGCGAAACGAGATCCCGCCGCTGGTAGGCGTCCAACAACAGCGAGCGCACCGCTCCCTTGACCGCCGCCATGCGCTTGCGTGCCCCCATGGAACCGGAGGCGTCGACACACAGAACGATCAAATGCCCCTGCTTGCCCGACCGTTCCCAGATGCGGTAATCGCGTTTTTCGATCCGATCGGACCGTGTGCTCCGCCGTCGCGCCCAGGCGGTCAGCGTGCCGGTCAGATTCAGATCCGAACGCCGCGGGGACTCATCCCAACGACACGGCCGCGAACGCACCGCCGCACCCCGATCGGTAGCCCCCCGTGACCGGCGACCCGCCGAACCCCGAGTACGAGAACGAGAAGACAACTGCGCGATGCGCTGCGGGGCCGCCGACGCGGCGACCGTCTGCTCTCCGGCCGCACTCTGCTGGGAACGATCGTTCGGCGAGTCCTGATCGGACTCCCGGCTCTCCGACGGTGACGTCGATGCCGAGGAGTCCGACGGCTCCTCCTGCTCCGACCCACCCGACGAGGGAGGTGGGGGAGGACCACCCGAGGAATCGTCCCCGTCGTCATCCGGGCCGGGATCGTCGTCGCCGTTGTCCTCCTGTTCGGGAGGCTCCACATCGTCGAGAAGACGGTCAAGTTCATCTTCGTCAATACCCATGTCGTCAAACGGGCCGCGCCGCTTACGATGCGGAAGCGTCAACAGACAGGCCTCCCGCACCTCCGGACGACCTGGCGCGGTCGTCCCGTTCCACGCCGCCAAGGCGACCGCCGTCCGGGCAGTGACGATATCGGCCCGGAGACCATCCACTTCGAACCCCGCACAGACACGTGCGATCGCCGTCAGCCAGCCGTCGGATACGGTGATGCCGCTGACGCGCTCGCGGGCGGCCACGATCCGGTCGCTGAGTTCTTTTTCCCGGGTGGCGAATTCCGCCGCGAAGCTGTCGGGGTCGGTTTCGTAACGTAGACGACGGCGGACGACCTCGGCGCGCTCGTTCGGGTCCCCGGGGGCGTCGGCGGTCACCGAGAGGCCGAAGCGGTCGAGCAGCTGCGGCCGTAGTTCGCCTTCCTCGGCGTTCATGGTTCCCACCAGGGAGAACCGGGCCGGGTGTTCCAGGGACACGCCCTCGCGTTCGACGCGATTGACACCCATGGCCGCCGCGTCGAGCAGGACGTCCACCAAGTGGTCGTCGAGCAGATTGACCTCGTCGACGTACAGCAGGCCACGGTGCGCCGAGGCCAAGAGTCCCGGCTGGAACACGGTGGTGCCGTCCTGGAGAGCGGCCTCCACGTCCACCGAACCGACCAGCCGGTCTTCCCCCGCGCCGATCGGTAGTTCCACCAATGGGGTCGGTACGTCGACACGGCCGGTGTCGCGTTGGCAGGCCTGACAGTAGGGGACGGGTCGATCGGCCTCGCACTGATATTGGCAACCGGAGGCGACGTCGATGTCGGGAAGGAGATGGCGGAGCGCACGTACGGCGGTCGACTTCGCGGTACCCTTCTGCCCGCGAATCACGACACCGCCGATACGTTGGTCGATCGCGCCCGCGATGAGCGCGGTCTTCAATCTGTCCTGCCCGACGATCGCGCTGAACGGGTAGTGCTTAGGATCGCTCACTATCATTGTCCTCTCCTCGCTCTTCGATGAGACCTTCGGCGTCGATGTAGAACTGCTGTAGGCGCTGTACGACCTCTTCGTCGGGCTCCTTCCACAGTCCGCGCTGTTGCGCCTCCAGGAGTCGTTCGGTGACTCCGTGCAGGGCCCAGGGATTGGACTGTTCCATGAACTTGCGGTTGTGGTCGTCGAAGACGTAGGTTTCGGCGACGCGCTCGTACTGCCAGTCGGATACGACCGAAGCGGTGGCGTCGTAGCCGAACATGTAGTCCACGGTGGCGGCCATTTCGAAGGCCCCCTTGTATCCGTGGCGCTGCATTGACTCGATCCACTTCGGATTGGCAACTCGGGCGCGGAAAACCCGGTTGACCTCTTCGGAGAGCGTGCGCGCCTGTGGACGGGACGGATCGCTGGAATCCCCGATGACGGCGTGCACGTCCTGGCCGGTGAGGTGGCGGATCGTGGCGATCATGCCGCCGTGCTCCTGGAAGTAGTCGTCGGAATCCAGAATGTCGTGTTCGCGGGTGTCGGTGTTCTTCACCGCCACCTTGACGCGGCCCAGATTGCGGTGGAAGTCCTCATGCGCCTCCACTCCGTCGAGTCCGTCGCCGTAGGCATGGCCGGACCAGACGGTGTAGACCTCGGCGATGTCGGCGCTGTCGCGCCAGTTACGCGCTTCGATCAACGGCAGTAGTCCCGCGCCGTAGGCTCCCGGTTTGGCTCCGAAAACGCGGGCCGTGGCATGGCGTTCGGCCCAGGCGAGTTCATGGCCCTCTTCCACCAGGCGGTCCCGGTCGGCGGAGCTGTGGGCGGCGACATGATTCGCTGCGCCCTCGTCGTCGCGTTCGGCCACCATGCGAACCGCACGGTCGATCAGGGCCACCAGGTGGGGAAAGGCGTCGCGGAAGAATCCACTGATGCGGACCGTCACGTCGACGCGCGGTCGACCCAATTCCTCCAGGTCGATGACCTCTAGATCCACGACACGTCGCGTTTCGGGATGCCACACCGGTCGAACTCCGAGAAGCGCCAGGATCTCGGCGATGTCATCGCCGTGAGTACGCATATTGGCCGTACCCCACACCACGATGCCCACCGACTCGGGATAGGCACCGTCGTGGGCCTCCCGGTATTCGTTGATCAACGCGTCGGCCAGGCGTTGCCCCACTTCCCACGCCAGGGAACTGGGCAGACCCTTCGGATCCACCGAATAGAAGTTCTTTCCGGTGGGAAGCACGTCGAGACGGCCACGGGTCGGCGATCCGGAGGGGCCGGAGCGAATATAGCGCCCGTCGAGGCCGGAAACGAGCCGATCGATCTCGCCCGAACAGGCCTGGATGCGGGGAATGGCTTCCCGACAGGCAAAACGCAGTACGTCGGCGACCTCGTCGTCGGACCGTCGCAGCACCGAGGTCGTAATATCCTCGGCGGATTCGGCCCTCCACTCGGACTCGGCCAATCGCACGACGAGACGGTCACTGACCGCGTCCACCGCGTCCAAGAGGTCGGAGCGTCGAGCGCCGGGGCCCGGCTGTAGTTCCAGCAGGCGATCGATCTCGGCCTGCCGTCCGGGCAGAGCGACGCCCGCATCGACGGTCTGCCCGGGATCGGTGGACAGTACCCGCTCGTCGATACCGAAATGAGCGGCCACTTGCGATCGCAGGCCGGGGGTGTCTCCCTGCGGCAGCCGCAGCACGGCTTTGAGCAAGCCCTGCAACTGGTCCGAGGCGGGAACCGAACCGAACACATGGAGCCCGTCGCGCACCTGCATGTCCTTGATTTCGCAGAGATAGCCGTCGACGTGGGTGATCATGTCGCCGAAATCGTCGGGGTCGTCGGGCATCTCGGCCGCACCCAAATCCTCGGCAATATGCGAACTCACCAGCAGTTCCCAAATCTGCGACCGCAGACTCGGCAACTTCGACGGATCGAGCAGCTCCAATTCGGCGTACTCGTCCAAGAGCTGTTCGAGGCGGGCGACGTCATCGTAGGTCTCGGCGCGCATCATCGGCGGTACCAGGTGATCGATGATCGTGGCGTGACCGCGACGTTTAGCCTGCGTACCTTCGCCCGGGTCATTGACCACGAAGGGATAGAACAACGGCACGTCGGTCAGGGTGGCGTCGGTGGCGCATTCGGCGGACAAACCCACTCCCTTACCGGGCAACCATTCCAGGGTGCCGTGTTTTCCGATATGGACGATCGCGTCGGCCTGGAAGATGCGTTCGATCCACCAGTAGGCCGCCAAATACTGGTGCGTGGGTGGGAGGTCGGGGTCGTGGTAGATGGCCACCGGGTTGTCTCCGAACCCACGCGGAGGCTGAATGGCCAGAACCACGTTCCCCAGTCCCAGAGTCGAGGTCACGAGGGACTTTCCATCGGGTGACAGGAGAATGTCCCCCGGAGCCGGTCCCCATTTGTCCTCTACCGCTTCCTGGAGCGCTTGCGGCAGTTGCGAAAACCAGTCACGATAATCGGACACCGGGACGTGGGCCTCGGCATGAGCCAACTGCTGGTCCGACAGCTGCTCGGAGTCAAAGCCCCCGCGCGCGATCATTTCGGCGATCAGGGCGTCGGAATCCTCCAGCCATGTCTCGAGTTTCGGGTCGTCACCCAGGCGGTAACCCAGTTCGCGCATGGTGCGCAACAATGCGGTGGTCGACGCCGGGGTGTCCAGCCCCACACCGTTGCCGATGCGGGAATGCTTGGTGGGGTAGTTCGACATGACGATCGCGATGCGCTTGTCGGAGTTGGCCAAGCGTGACAAGCGGGCGTATCGCATGGCGATTCCCGCGACGCGGAGGCAGCGTTCGTGGTCGGGAACGTAGCGCACCAGGGGACCGCCGATACGTTCGTCCACACCCGTGGTCTCTTTGAAGGAGAAGGGAACCGAAACGATGCGTCCGTCGAACTCCGGCATGGCGATCTGCATGGCGGTGTCCAAAGGAGACATCCCGATGTCGGAAGCCTCCCAGTCGGCGCGTGAGCTGGTAGCGGTCAACGCCTGCACGATCGGAATGCCCAACGAGTCGAGCGCACCGGGGCGCCAACTCTGTTCGGTGAGTGCCCCGGCTTCGCGGCCGTGTGCTCCGCCTGCGGCCAGAACGGTCACGACCAGGCCGTCGAGGGTGACGCCCGCCTGTTCGGCGAGGGAGAGAACCTCAATGGCTCCGTCGGCGTTTTCCCGTAGCGAGTAGCAGAACAGGCCGACGGCGTTGGCCCCCTTTCGCTCGACCGACTCGAGCAGGGCGTCGATGAATTCGGTATTGCCACTCAACAGGTGGGAACGGTAGAAGACCACGCCGATGGTGGGTCGGTCCGGGTCCAGATCGGACAGAGCGTCGCCGCGGTGCGGGTGGTAGGTGCCGACCCCTGGCGTCTCTTGCGGATCGGAGAACCCGCAACCGTGCAGCATGACGGTGTCGGCCACGAACCTGAAGAGCTGTTCGGTATTGTCCACCCCTCCCAGACGCAGATATTCGAAGCACTGCGCCACTGAGGCGGTGGGAAGGGTGGAGGCGGCGGTCAACTCCGCGTCCGGCGACGATTCCCCGGACAGGGCCACCAGTGCGATGTCACGTTGCCCGCATTTGTGCCGCAGCTGATCGAACAGTTCGGGAAAGGCCGCTCGGCCGCCCAGGAGCCGTACGACCGCGACGCGGACGTCGGCGAGGTTGTCGTCGATCCACGCACCCACGGCCTCGGAGTCGTCTTTCGGAGCGCGTGCGGGGTTCAACGCTCGCACGGCGACCGTCTCGTCATCCAGCCGTTCCACCGCCTGGGCGGCGGCCAGAATTTCAGTGTCGGCCGTGGTCAGGAACAGTATCGTATCCGTCATCAGGCTTGCTCCGTTGCTTGGGTCGGCGTTGACAGGGCAGGTGCACCACCGGGCGGTGCGATGAAAGGATTGTCGGGGGCACCCTTCTGGATCAGGTTGAAGAGGTACGACATGTCGAGATGTTCGTCCAGAACGTCGGCGAAGGCGTCCAACCGGTTGCGCCGCACCTGAGCGAAATCGACGTCTCCCGGTGCGAACGACAGTCCACGCCGCCGCGCGACCCGGGTGAGGAAGGCACGACGCAGTGCGTTGTTCTCCAGCAGGCCGTGCCAGGAGGTACCCAGGATCGACCCGACGCGACATCCCTCCGCGCCGTCGACGTCGTCGGCCAGCCAGGATTCGCCACCCCAAGGCCGAGGACGTCCGTGCCGGATCGAATAGGCGTCGACCGCCGCATCGTCGAATAGAGGGGCGCGACCGTGATGGCGTCGTAGAGTCTTGTCGCGGTGGAAAACCGTGTCAACCGGCAGAATATCCAGGCCCTTCACCTCTCCACGCCGAGATTCGACCTCGTCGTGCAGACGGCGACCGAGCATTTGATAACCGCCGCAGACTCCCAAGGTGGGTTCATCGGCCGCGCAGCGGCGGCGGACGGCTTCGGCCAAACCTCGTTCGTGCAACCAATCGAGATCGCCTACCGTGTTCTTCGATCCCGGTAGCACGACGAGGTCGGCGTTGGTGATATCGGCGGCCGATTCGCTGAACCGCACCGACACCCCCGGCTCGACGGTGAGGGCGTCGATATCGGTGAAGTTCGAGATGTGTGGAAGACGCACGACCGTCACGGTCAGCGAATCCTTCCCCAGCGGCGGAAGGGCCTCACGACGTTGATCCAGGGCGAGTGAATCCTCCGCGTCGATCGTCAGGCCGCTGACATGCGGAATGACACCGAGACAGGGGCGTTGGGTGAGCTCTTCCAGTTGCCGGATACCCGGGTCGAGAACGGTTCGGTCGCCCCGGAAACGATTGATGATAAATCCGGACACCAGTGCCTGGTCGGCCGGCTCCATGAGGGCCAACGTCCCGTACAGGGAGGCGAAGGCACCACCACGATCGATATCACAGACGATCACTACCGGCATGTCGTGCTGTCGCGCCAATCCCAGGTTCGTCAGATCGTAGGGGCGCAGATTGATTTCCGCCGCGCCGCCCGCGCCTTCGGCGAGAACGACGTCGAAGCGAGACGCCAAATCCCGCAACGACTCCGACACCACCGGAAGGAGCGTTGTCTTGCGAGTGTGGTAATCCCGTGCCCCGGCGTCGAAGGCCGTATGCCCGCGAATCACCACTTGGGAATGTCGCGGTCCGGTCGGTTTGATCAGAATCGGATTCATGGCGATCTCGGCGTCCACTCCGGCGGCGTCCGCCTGAGCGGCTTGGGCGCGGCCGATCTCGCCGCCGTCGAGGGTCACGGCGGCGTTCAGGGCCATGTTCTGAGCTTTGAACGGCGCGACGCGATGGCCCTGTCGGGACAGGAGTCGGCACAGGCCGGACACTAGAACGCTTTTACCGGCATCGGAGGTCGTCCCCGCGACCAGAAGAGTTCCCTTCATCGGCGGCACCTCCAACGAGCCACGACCGCTGTCGCTACGGCGGTCGTATAGATCAACCAGGACAAGCGATTGGCCCGTGCGATGTCGTGTCGTCGTACCCGGCGGCCGCGACCGAGACGGGGACGCCGGTCCCGAGTGTCTCCGTACGTGTTCACCGTGCCTCCGATGCGGACTCCCAGAGCTCCCGCGAAGGCCGCTTCGGCCGTTCCGGCATTGGGGCTAGGGTGCGCAGCGGAATCACGGGACACCACCCGCGCCGCCTCCACGCTCGTACCGCCCACGGCGGGAGCGAACGCGATGGCCGCCAGCGCCGTCAAGCGAGCGGGAACGAAATTCATGACGTCGTCCAGTCGGGCGGCGGCCGTACCAAAACGGCGATATCGCCGAGTGCGATAACCGACCATGGCGTCCAGGGTGTTGACACAGCGGTGTGCCACGATACCGACCGGACCGGCCACCACTCCCCACCACAGCGGAGCGATCGACGCGTCCGAGGTGTTCTCCGCGACCGACTCCACGGTGGCAGCGGCCAGCTCGTCCGCATCGAGGTCGTCGGCTTCTCGAGCGCACAAAGCACCCAGCGCACCACGAGCCTCGGCCATCTCGTTTGCCAGCAGCGGGCGAGACACCGCATCGGCGGCCTCGATCAGGGAGCGTTGTCCCAACGCCGCCCATGTCACCGCGGCGGAGAAGACGAGTTCGCTCCACCGACGTCGCCGTGCCAGCCGATACGCCCACCAAGCAGCACCGGTCGTCGTCCCCACCGTCAACGCGAGGTACGCCGCTCCCGCTGTGCGGTTGTCACGCCACATGCGCTCTTCGAGTTTGGAGGCGAGTGTGCCGAACCCCGCTACCGGGTGCCGGCGACGCGGGTCGCCGCAGCATCGATCCAGGGCCGCGCCTACCGCCAGCCCAAGCGCGGTCGCGTTCATGAAGTGGCCTCCACATTCAGCGAACGCAAGGTCCAGATTCCACTGTGGGCCGTCAGTGTCGTAGCGGTTCCGGGGGCGACGTCAATGCGCCACAAGGAAGCGGTCGGAGCATGCAGAATCGACAGCAGAGCGGCCTTAATCGGACCGGCGCTCGTAATGACCAGAGTATGACCGGCGTGCGAGGCCAGTTCGGACAGGGCCGCATCGACACGCTCGCTGAGAGAGGCGAAGGTCTCGCCGTTGGGTGGGGCGTGATCGAAAGGATCGTCCAGCCACCGGCTCATGGCCTCGGAGTCGGTTTCGGCCGCGTGAGCGAGGCTGTGCCCGCTCCAATCTCCGAAGTCCAACTCCGCCCATCGGCTGTCGACCGTCGGCCGGGTGTATCCGACCAGCTCGGCGGTGTCGAGGCAGCGGGCGGAGTCGGAAGTGACGACATGATCGGTGACCAATCGGCCGCACCAGTGGGCGACCAGTTCACGGCCCGCTCGATCCAGCGGCTCATTGCTGGGAAAGAGGCTGCGCCGCGTTGCCGAGGTCGGGCCGTGCCGTAGCAGGGTGACGGTGGAGCGGTGGCTCATAGTGCGTCGGCCTTCGCGGTTTTCGTTTGTGCGCGTTGCGAGAGCCACGCGAATATGGTCGTCAGCGCCACCCACAGCAGTAGCTGTGTACCGATGGAGGACAGGCGGAATGACCAGAAGACGTCGGCGGGGAAATCGGCACCGCCTGCCGGAGAGGGAAGTAGCAGCCAAGCCGTCCCCAAAACGGCGACCCCCGCTGCCGCCACGGTGATCTGCCGTTGCGGCGGCTCCCATTCCCGAGCATGGAGACGCTTGGCCAGCCACCATAGGAACCCCAGGGTGACCGCTCCAATGGCGAGTGTGGCGAAGTAGAGGGCGGTGCGGTTACCGACGGTTCCCGGATCACCCACTCCAGGTGGATTGGCGGGATAAACCAGTGCCGGATACAGCACCACCGTGGCGGTAACGGCCGCTCCGACCTTCCATGTCGCGGCCCATTCGTCACGTGTCGTCAGGCGCGAGCGCGCCAATCCGAAGGCGAGTCCGAAGACGCCGCCGAAGGCCGCTCCGACCAGGGAGGTGGCCACTGGAAGCATGGCCTCCTGGACGGGACGGGATACCAATTCGTCCTCATGGTCGTGACCTCCGCCCGACTCTTCCGAGCCGTGCGAATGGCCTTCGTCCGATTGCTCTTCGATCTCAATGGCCGCGCGCAAGGTAGGCTCACCCGCGGCCCAGGCAAAGAGACCCGACAAGAGCCCAGCAAGAAGTCCCGCCGCGAGTCCGCGGCGGAGATAGTCGGTGATCATTCGCTATCGGCTCCTAGTGGCAAGGAAAGCCGAGAAGGTGGCGGGCATCGTGGAAGGCTTCATGCAGCCACGGTGTTCCACCGGTGAGCGTGCCCTGTTCGAACGCGACGCCGTAGACGACGGCGGTCAACATGGCAACGGTGAATAGTGAGATGACGAATTCGCGACTGAGGCCAGTCGTCGTATTGAGAGCAGTCATTATTCCTCCACGGGGATAACCTCGTCCCCGAGATCGGGACAACGACGTTAGTATCCTGGCTTTCGGATCGTCGCTTCCCCCTCCGCCTTCCCGGGTCTTCCCAGTGGCGACTCTCTGTCTGGACAGGCTGGGCCTGGAGGAGGAAACTTCCCGAATACAGTGGCGGGACCGCCGCAGATTCGCACTGCGTTCCTAACAGCCGCTATCAGAGCTTCCATCACTTTACACACCGACTCGCGGCTTGTAAACCTACGGTAGTGGCGATGGTGAGCTGTGTGGGTTATCGGATGGAGGTGTGCCGTTTTCCTGGGGAAAGATCGTCTATTGCGCGTTCTTGATAAACAGTACGCGCGTACTGTATGGTGGTGTCATCGCAATCGAAAGGAATCACATGGACGCCACCAACTTCGGCACCGCGGCCGACCTGTACGACAATGTTCGTCCCACCTACCCGCGTGAGGCGATCGATTACCAACTGGGAACCGACCCGGTGACCGTCGCCGATATCGGTGCCGGCACGGGGAAACTGACTCGAATCATTGTCCAAGCTGGACACCGTGTCATCGCCGTCGAGCCCGACTCACGGATGGCCGAACAGCTTAGCGGTCAATCGTCCGACGTGCCCGTCCACGTTGCCGGAGCGGAGGAACTGCCGCTGGACGATAATAGTGTCGACGTCGTCACCGCGGGACAGTCCTTCCACTGGTTCGATAACGACACCGCGCTGCGGGAGATCCGGAGGGTACTGAACCCGGATGGAGTCTTCGCGCCGATCTGGAACATCCGCGATGAAAGCGTCTCCTGGGTGGCGGCATTGTCGGAGATCATCGGGCGCTCCAACGCCGAATACCTCGCTTCACATATCGCCGACGACAGCGACTACTTCGAACCGCACTTCAGTCAGCGTGAACTACAGGTCTTCCGCCATGAATACCCCATAACCCCACAACGATTGTCGGATTTGGTGCGCTCCCGATCGAATTATCTCAACGGCAGTAGCGAATATCGGGCCGACCTGGACACTCGCGTGGCGGATCTGCTCAATGAGCACCCGGATCTGCGGGGCAGAGACGAGTTCGTCATGCCCTATCGGACCTACGCCTTCCGCCTACGTGCCTGACCATCGGCCCGGTATCACGTCGATTCCGCATGGTGTCAGGCGGCGAACGGCCGCGACCGCTGCCGAACCACCCGACGTTCGCATTATTCGGGTGGCTGGAGATGGGGTTTGACCGTCCAGGCGATTTTATCGGTCAACTCCGCCAGCCAGGCGCGGTTGCGGCGGGCGCGAATGTAAAGGCGTTCGCTGTAGAGCACGACGCTAGGGCGAGTCCATTCGTGGCAGTAGGCGACCGCCGCGGGCGGACATTCGCGCTCCGGCCTGGGTTCCTGATCGCATTCCACCGGCAGAAGGTAGACGGTTTTACTCGCCGCATGGAGCCGCACTTGCCATTGGTGTTGATCGTGTTCGAGGGTTCCGATATTGACGGCGTCAGCGGGGAGATAGTTGACCGGCATGAGCGGCAGGCTCCTTTCGCGACGAGACAGGCGATACCGTCGGCGGTAATATGGCGGACTTGGGTATGAACGGTGCGATGGTGGTGGGCGGTTGGAGGTTGGACGACGTTGTCGGTTGTTTCATTGTGTCGGTCATATCGGAATGTGCTGGTTTTCAATCCGGCATTTCTGACGCGTGTCGTTTCCCACCAGATTATGTCCCTTCAGGGGGTTACTCCACATCAACTTCCAGACCGAGTGGCGTGGCGCTGCCCGCGAACAGCCGATGGGCCGCCACCTGATGCCGTGAACGATGCGGACGAGTCCCCCGCACCCCTGTAGCGTTCCCGCCGGTCGTTCAACGTCACGAGCGAGCTCGCTTATGGACGTTGCTGTCGAATTCGTCGGTACGTGTCGGCCCCACGAGGTCTGCCCGTCCGTTTCAACGTCCCTCAACTGCCGGCTTTTCCCTCCGGTCCACTGTACTCGCCAAACGGTCGTCGGCGGCCTCAGAAGTGTTCAGATCGATACGGAGCACACCGATGGCGCTGGCGACGGCGAGCGCGCACAATCCGAGCCACGGCACCCAGTTCCAGGTATCGCCGATGCGATCGATGGCCGTGCCGACGAGGAAGTTGCCCGCGACCAGCATGACGCCGCACACCGTTTGATAAATTCCGTAATGTGTGGCGATCCGTTGTCCGCCGGTGAGAGCGGTGACGGTGTCCATCTCGAACGGGAAGGTGATCATCGTTCCCAACGCCAACAAGCCTCCTGAGACGACGACCGCGACCGCGACCGCAGCCGGCGGGACGGTCCAGGCGGTCACGGCGAGCGTGGGAACGAACGCCCAGCCCAACACCAACAGGCCGACCACGAGGGAGGCACGTCGTCCCAGGAGCGATGTACACCGCGCGGTGATACGCACTTGGAAGACGATCGTCAGCGTCCCGGAGACGGCGAACATCATCGCGATCGTCGCCGTCGACGCAGTGGAAGTCAGATGGTCGCCGAGCAAGAGCGGCAAGGCGAGGTAGGTCTGGAACACGAGAACATACGACCCGGACATGGCCAGAGCGAACGCTATAAACCGTCGATCGGTCAGTACGGTGTGCCAGGCCTCGATCAAGGACGGGCGTTCGCGGCCACCATGTTCGCCGTTGGAGTTCGAGGGCAGTCGGCGTGCCTGGACAATGGTCAGCGCGGTGAAGATCGCGGCAGCGACGGCACAGGCGAACTGGAAGTTCACTGTGGCCAGTGCTACGCCGATGATCGGTCCGGCGAGAATACCGGCTTGATAAAAGACGTTGAACACCGCGAACGTCCCCACGCGATCGTTATCGGAATGTTCGGCCAGACACGCGCGCACCGCCGGGTTGAACAGAGCCCCGGCAACACCGGTGGCGATCATTCCCACTGCCAGGCCCGGAAGGGCGTCGACCGTGGCCAGCAAACCGAACCCGACCGTGCGTAGCAAACACCCGGCCATGATCAGGTTCTTGTACCCCCACCGGTCGGCCAACGCTCCGCCGAGAAAGAACATGCCTTGCTGACTGAAATTGCGCAGCCCCAACAGAATTCCCACTACACCGGCCGCCAGCCCAAGCGACCCGGTCAGATACGCGGCCAGATAGGGCATCAGCATGAAAAAACCGGCGTTGATGCCAAACTGATTGACACACAACAATCGTGCGGTCGCGTCCAGGCGAGAAAAGCGCCTTGGCAAACCCGTCATCGCGCCGCCTCCGCAAGCACCGGATCGACAACGGTCTCGGAACGCGACCATTCCACGACCTGTGTCGATAGTGGAGAAGATATGGTCACCGGTTCGTCGGGCACAGGCTGCCCCAGTATTCCGTTCTCGCGGCAGTAGTCGTCATTGAAGACCGTATCGGCGTAACGGTGCGGGCCGTCGGGAAAGACGGCGACGATTCTAGTACCGGGTTTTTCCTTGCGCGCCAACCAGTCGGCTACCAATCCGACCGCACCGACACTCCAGCCTCCGGTTGTATACGCTCGCCGGGCGAGATCGCGTGCCGACGCCACCGCTGCGCTCGCCGGTACCCAGTGGATCTCGCTGAACGCGTCATAGGCGACATTGCGCGGGAAAATACTCGACCCCAGGCCGCGCATCAGGCGTGGGCGGGCCTCTTGTCCGAAGATCGTCGATCCGGTCGCGTCGACGCCGACCAGGCGCGCGTGTGGGTAGAGACGACGCAGGACGCGGAAGATTCCGGCCGAATGCCCTCCGGTGCCTACCGCACAGACCAGGATGTCGACCCGGCCGGCCTGGAATGCCAGTTCGAGTGCGAGCGCCTCATAGGCGGCGACGTTGTCCGGGTTGTGGTACTGGTCGGGGGACCAGGTGTCGGATCGATCCGCCGTTATGGCATTGACGCGGGCTCGGCGAGCCTCCTGCCAGCCGCCGATCGGATCGGGGCGATCGACAAGGTCGACCTGCGCTCCATAGGCGAGTAGCAATCGTCGCATTGCCGGTTCAAGGCCCGGATCGGCCACCACTGTGAGTGGGTGGCCGAAATTCTGCGCGGCCAAGGCCAATCCGAGTCCGAGTGTACCCGAAGTGGATTCCACGATAGGGCCTCCTGGAACCAGGAGGCCCTTCTCACGCGCCTGTTTCACCATGTACAGGGCGGCGCGATCCTTGATGCCACCCGGGTTGGATCCTTCCAACTTGGCCCAATATCCGCGTGACCGGTCCGGGCCACGGGCAGGAAGGCGGAGCAGGGGAGTCTTACCTATCAATGCGGCGGTTCTGGGGCACGGGTCGAGGTTGGCGAGAGCCTCGGAAGGTGTGGTCGTTTCGTTGCGCAGTGGAAAATCGATGATTGTCACTGGAAAGTGCGTCTTTCGTCGAATCGGTGAGAACGGGAAGAGGTGAGCGGGCACATAAGTGCCGCGTGGTGCTCTAGATTCGCAAGACGCACATGACGAGGTGTCGATCCAGTCCCGATCGGGCGTGCGAGGTGGAAAGGTCGACGTTTGTTCTCGTATCGGGAAAGTCAGGGGATTTGGATTCCGTTACCGGGGTGGTAACCGAGGTGTCGATATGCAGAGAAGGCTGTTGTGCGATCGATTCCGCGCGATGGTGTTCGAGGTGGGAGGGGCAATCGCCGGTATCGACCGCGACAGCGGCCGACGGTTCGAATGCGTCCTGGGGGACGTGTGTTTGGCATGTCTCCAGGGCGGTCAGCAATAGTGCGAGCACGACCAAGCCTGCGACGCCCATTCGTGTCGGCAGGGATCGCCTCCGTTGCGTCTGACCGGCAGTCATAGCGGGAAACCTACCAGAACGGCCTCGTCGTTCCCCGCATTTGCGCTCGTGTCGTCACGTCGACGGTACATGGGTTGCGACAGAACCGTCGGGCATCAACCCGGCGTTGTACGGTGCTGCCGCTCGCCACGCGATTAGAAAGGGTCGGAGTACTCCGACGATCGTGACCGTTGCCGTCGCCTGTTGTTGAGACCAACGGCGACGAGGAAAACGGCGGTTCCAAACGCCAGGATCAGAGCGACCAGGTGAAACTCCATCGCCAACATTGACGACAGGGCCCCCGATATGAAGGGCAAGGCCATGGCGATGGCGGCGATAAGGGCAATCCACTTGGCATAACGTTGCATGAAGCTCATTGAATCGCCTGCGCTCCTTTCCAGGTGAATGAGCGCATGGGCACGCGGCGTACCGATGGCTCTGCTTAAGTAGTTCCATGCGTAGTCTGTGCTCCAGCGTAACGCCTGTGGTTCCGGATCATATGTCGCATGGGTACGGAGCGTCAACGAATCGACGTGAGGTGTTCGGCTCTGACCGTTTCCGAACGTGACGGGCGCTGTGACAGGGTTTCGACTGTTTTCGCCGCACACGCTGTGGTGACGTCGGCGGGGCCGGCTGAAGTCTCATTCGTCGTCGGGTGGGGTCGTCCGTCGCTGGAGATTGTCGCGGACATCGGAGATGATGCCCGCACCGATGCTGACGGCCGCACAGAGAAATTGAAGCATGACGGCCCCGTAACAGGTAAGCGCCATTGTCCACCAGGCCTCGGTGAGAGCCAGCGCGATGACGACGACTCCGTATCCGTCCTGGAACAACCACAACAATACCGTCCAAAGGAACAGCGTCCGCGCCGGCGAGGTCGATGCGTCGGTATGACGATCGCTGTGGAAACGGCGGACTTCGCGTCGGTGCCCGGTCACGATGAGACAGAAGAGGGTGGCGTTGACCGCGAGAGTCACCGTGACGGCCAGACCGACGGACCAATCGGTCCAGGAGAGCAGAGCGTGTGTCCCGCCGACGACGATCGTGGCGACCGGAATCGTCCAGGGCAACAGCGTGCCGATGACAAGGGTGCGGGAGGCGAGTGACATGGGGTGGTCTTTCTTTCCTTCGCTCGGAGAAGCCAGATTTTTAATACCCTCGAATAATGTCACTGCTCTATCGAAAGTCGCGCGACTTGGGTTCGGGGGTGGCGAGCGTCAACCTCGTCAGCTTATCCGCGGTAATATTCGTGGCGCTCAAGACATCACGTCGTGCGTCGTCGGCACGGGTAATCTGCCCGCGTACCCGCAGAGCCGACGCACCGACCGCGACGTCGCGCCACCGTTCCCACAGACCCTCCGAACAGATCACATTGATCAATCCGGTTTCATCCTCCAAACTCACAAACGTGACTCCGCGAGCCGTGGGAGGCCGCTGACGATGTGTCACGATCCCGGCCACCTCCACGCGTTCAGCATCGGGGATATCCAACAACTCCACGATCGCGACCACCCCGGCATCGGACAATTCCTCGCGCACAAAGGCAATGGGGTGGGCCCGAGTGGACAGCCCCAGGCCGTCCCAATCGGCATGCGCCAGCTCGATGTCCGACATGCCAGGCAACACCGGAGCGGGCTGCGACGGCTGCGTTCCCGCGATCATGCCCACATCGTCGCGCGCCATACCCGCCTTCCACATGGCCTGCCGACGTTGTCCCTCCAGAGAATCGACGGCGCCGGCGATCGCGAGCGCCTCCATCTGCTTGGAACCGATTCCGGTGCGGCGGGCCAGATCCCACACATCCCGGTAAGGATGTTCCCGACGTGCGGCAACAATGGTTTGGGCGCTCGCCTTGCTCAATCCTTTCACCTCATCGAGCCCGAGTCGGATATCGGCCCGGGCAAAGACGACGTGGTCCGAACCGGTGATCGGTTCGATATCGGCACTGACGTTACTGGCGTTAACGTCGGCACTGTGGACGGTAATGCCGTGGCGTTGCGCGTCGGCGACCAAGGTGGCCGGAGAGTAGAACCCCATGGGTTGATTGGCCAGCAGCGCGGCGTAAAAAGCCGCCGGATAATGGCACTTCAACCAGGCCGAAGAGTACACCAGATGCGCGAACGAGGCAGAGTGGCTTTCCGGAAAGCCGAAATCGGCGAAGGAGGTGAGCTGTTGAAACACTCGCTCGGCGTCGGCCCCCACGATCCCGCGTTCCGCCATCCCGTCGAAGAGTCGTTCCCGCAGCGCCTCCATTTTGTCGCTGGAACGCTTGGACCCCATGGCGCGACGCAGTAGATCGGCTTCCGAGGCGTCGAACCCGGCGGCGTCAATGGCCATCTGCATCAGTTGCTCTTGATAGAGCGGCACCCCGTAGGTCTTTTCCAATGCCGGGTGAAGAACCTCGGGGACCTCATGCCGCCATTCCTTGCCCGCCCGACGCTGCAGATACGGATGCACCGACTGTCCCTGCACCGGTCCGGGGCGAATCAACGCGATCTCGGCGACCAGATCCTGGAAGCATCGTGGCTTGAGCCGTGGAAGCGTGGACATCTGTGCGCGCGATTCGACCTGGAACACCCCGACGGTGTCGGCCCGGCACAGGAGATCGTAGACCTCGCCGTCATCGGGCGGCAGGCGCGCCAAGTCCACAGTGTGCCCATGCCGGGCGGCGATCAGGTCGATACAGGTGTGCAGTGCCCCCAACATGCCGAGCCCGAGAAGATCGAACTTCACCAGACCCGCGTCGGCACAGTCCTCCTTATCCCACTGCAGAACACTGCGACCGGCCGCTCGAGCCCATTCGATCGGCACGATCTCCGAGACGGGACTTTCGCAGATCACCATGCCGCCCGGGTGGACGCCCAGATGTCGTGGCAGGCGCTGGAACTCCCCGGCCAAATCCGCGACGTCCGGCGGCACCCCCTCCATTTCAGCGGGATCGAAACCCGTCCAACGGTGCAGGCGTTTGCTCCACCTCGTCGCCTGATCCGGATCGTGCCCGTAGGCCTTGGCGGCGTCCTGAACCGCCGACCGGGGTCGGTAGGTGATCACATTCGCCACCTGCGCCGCTCGACGACGGCCGTATTTGGCATAGACGTATTGAATGACCTCCTCCCGGCGACCGGATTCGATATCGAGGTCGATGTCCGGCGGTCCCTCCCTTTCCGCCGAAAGGAACCGTTCGAAGAGCAGACCGAATCCCACCGCGTCCACGTTCGTAATGCGCAACGCATAGCAAACCGCCGAGTTTGCCGCCGAGCCACGCCCCTGACAGTAGATGTTGTGGGCGCGACAGAACCGGACGATGTCGGCGACGATGAGGAAATAGCCGCTGAAACCCAGCTCGCGAATCACGCGCAGTTCGTACTCCAACTGCCGCCACGCCCCTGCAACCCGCTCGGCTCCGGGAGGGCCGTACAGATCGCAGGCCCCCTCGGTCGTCAAAGCCGCCAGGTAGGAGAATTCATCGTGCTCACGCGGCGTATCGAACAAGGGCAGGCGGGGGGCCAAGACCTGAAAATCGAACGCGCAGTCGGCGGCCAATTCCACACTGTGCTCCACCGCCCCGGGTACGTCGACGAATCGCGCCCGCATCTCCTCAGCCGACCGCAGGAACGCCGCCGCACTGGAATCCAAGTACGGATCCGCCTCGTCCAATGAACGGTTCATACGCGTCGCCGCCAAGGCCGCCGCCACTCGTGCGCGTTCCGGACGACTGAAATGCACCCCGTTCGTCGCCACCACCCCGACCCCGGCTTGACGGGCGATACGAGTCAGCACCTCAACCCGGTCGCTGTCGCCGGGACGGTCGTGATGGGTCAGCTCCACCGTGACGCGCTCGCGTCCGAAGAGGTCGATGAGGCGGTGCAGTGCCCGGGAGGCGTGGCGGGGCCCTGAGGCGAGAGCCTGATTGAGCGGGCCTTTGCGGCACCCGGTGAGTACGTGCCAGTCTCCGCCCGCGTGCTCGGCCAGGCGGGAGAGCGAATAATTCGGCAGTTCCTTGTCACTCCCCGCCAGTTTGGCGTCGGTGATGGCGCGGGACAGGCGTCGGTAGCCCGTGGCGTTGCGGGCCAATACGACCAGGTGTGTGCCGGCGGGATCGCCGTTGCCCCGACGACCGTGCGGCATATCGAGGTTGAGTTCGGAGCCGAAGATCGTCCGTACGGAAGAGCGGCGTGCGGCGGTGGCGAACTGGCTGACCGCGTAAAGGCCGTCGTGATCGGTGATGGCCAATCCGGTGAGACCGAGACGTTCGGCCTCGGCGACCAGATCGGCGGGGGAATCGGCTCCGTCGGCGAAGGAAAAGTAACTGTGCGCGTGGAGTTCGGCGTAATCAGTCATACCAGCCTCCCACACGCCACCGATGGTTTTCATACATGAGCAGGGCGGGACGCGTATCGTACGGGTCGACCTGTAGGCGGCTGTAGTGACGCGGTCGATCCCACCAGCGCTCCCAGACCGGCCACGGTCCCGCCCACGACCGGATGCGGAGGCGTCGGTGGCGGTACAGGAGATAGCGGGGAGTCGAATCGAGTAGACCGCGTCCTTTGGGGCGTACGGCCAGCCCGGCAGAATTGAGCAGTTCCACGGGCGATCCGTCCTGGACGGCCGGCGGCAGTCCTTCGAGGCGTCCCGGCCACGGCCCGGGCTGGGGCCGGGGCGGAGCGGTCCCCCACGCTTCCGGCGACGGCGGAGCGGTGATGTCGCGCGCGGTGGCGGTGCGGGCGACGGTCACCGCGTCCGGACCCAGGAGGCTTTGCACGTGAGTCAGGGCTTGCTCGGCGCGGTGACTACGACGGTCGTCGACCTCCCACAGGGCCGTTTGAGCGTCGAGCAGGTCGGTGATCTCCTCGGGAATCAAGGCGACGGAGGCGATGTCGTCGCTGTCCCCACTGGCCAGCCACCCTTCGATCTGCCACCTCGAACGACGTACCACTTCGTCGGTGGTGAGTGAAGGGAGGCGCCATGTGCGTTGCCGAACGTCGGCAGAGGCCGTGGTGGCACGTATGGTCAGGAGACGACAGGTGACGCTGTGCGCCTCCAAGGTGTCGCGTAGTCGTTGTGCGAGTGTTCGAGTGAAGTGAACGGCCCGGTCGGCGGTCGTCAGAGGAGGGTCGCTGTGCTGTTCGACGCTGAGGTCGACAGTGGGCACGCGAGGTCGCAGGAGGCGGTCGGCTTCGCCGCGCGCCAGGCGATGCGCTTGGCGTACCTCGGACCCGAACCGTTCCACCACGGCTTCCGGCGGCAGTTGTGCGAAGGCGCCCAGAGTGTCGATTCCCAGATGACGCAGAAGGACACAGGTGTCCTCGTCGACGAGACCGGTGGTCATGAGTGCGTTGACGTCGGTAGGGGCGAGAAAGGACCGGTCGGTTCCCGACGGGACGATACGACCGTCGAACGCGGCGATCAGGGCGGCGTAAAACCCGTCGGCGATGCCGACGAGGGCGTCCCAAGCGGTCTCGGAGTGGAGAGCATCGATCAAGGACTCGGCGAAGCTGGATTCATCGAGGTGTCGGGGGACGGCCAGGGCGACCGTACCCGGCCATAGCGTCTCCACGAACGCGGCGTGGTCGTCCACCACGCTGACGACAGGGTCGAAATCGGTCAGGGTTCCCTGCCAGTCGGGGAGGTATACGACGGCGATGCGGCGCTTCCGCTCAGGCGGTTCCGCTGTCCGGGTCATGTCACCTCCTGGGAGCCGTAGGGCCAGACGTCACCGCTGTAGCGGTCTCCATTGCGCACCGAAGCCGTCACCGACAAGCGGCAGCCCCGTAGGAGTCCGGAACCGGACACGCGATTGTCGTTGGGCCGGAGACCGAACCATTGGGCCGTATGAATATTCCAAACGACGTCGGTGACGGCGCGTTGCCGTGACCCCCAGAGAACGACGAGGCAACCACGGCGTCGCGCGCGATGTGCGAGGCGGCGTGACTGCGTCGGGGTCAAGACCGAGGAGGGGAGGACGAGCACGCCGAGACCTTCGACGAGAATCCCGGCGGCGTTGGCGACGACGGAGGAGACGGGGGTGTCCGTCGAGGTGGTGATGCGGGCGAGGTGGTCGAGGTTGACCCCGGCGGCGGCCGCCGCGTTGGGGTGGAGCTCGGGCATGTCCAGCAAACCGCACCAGATTTCAGCGGTGGTGGGGCCGGCGAGGAGACGCCAGAGCAGAGAAGTGGCTCCGGGCTGTCGTGGATTGACGGCAAGGAAGCCGTTGACTCCCGAGGGAGGCAGCAATGCGGATACGTCGGGAGTGAGAGGCAGGCGGTCGTGCGTGCGGCGTGCGGGGGTGACCGTTGGGGGAGCGGTGCCCAGTAGTTCGCTGGCGCGCCGTAGCCCGAGGCGCTCGGCGAGGGTGTCGTGTGCGATCGACGTCGGTGGCGAACGGCGTTCGGAGGGGTGGGGGACGGTTGCGGGGTCCATCGCTCTCCTCCTGTCCGTTCTGCACTGCTCCACTACCATTGGTGATCGATGAAATACTTACATAATGCCAGTATAAAGGCCTATGGCAGTTGATCGAACAGTTGTTCTATAAAAACACGCGGAGAGAAGGGCGTCAAGCTTGAATCGAATATTTGTTCGATTACTCTCAAGGATCTGTGCACCGGGACGGAGAATGCTGAACAGCGACAGTAGGTAACGAATAAGTTCGATGAATCCCGGCGAAAAAAGATGTCAGACCCCTTGGGTAGGGGACGGAGAGGAACGGTCGTGACCGAGGCGTGCTTTCTGCGCGGTACGCAAAACGGCACCGGCCGCTGCAGTCGAACCGGTGCCGTCGATATTATGGTCGTCGCGGGAGGTTACGGAATGAGAATGGCCTTGCCGGTGGTCTTGCGCTGTTCGAGATCCTTGTGTGCCTGAGCGGCCTCTTTGAGTGAGTAACGGTGATTGACTCGCACTACGAGGTCATTGTGGGAGATCATGTCGAACAGTTCACCGGCCCGGCGGCGATATTCCTCGGCCGTGGAGATGAAGTCGGCGAGATTGGGGCGCCACAGGCACACCGATCCGGCGGAGTTCAATCGCTGGGGATCGACGGGAGGAACGGCCCCACTGGCCTGGCCGAAGAGTGCCATCGTTCCTCTGGGGCGCAGTGAGTCGAGGGATCCGTCGAAGGTGGCCCTACCGACGCCGTCGAACACCGCCGACACGCCTTCCTCGTCGGTCAGCTCGCGGACTCGGGACGTGAAGTCCTGATATCCGATCACCTCGTCGCAACCGTTGGAACGCGCCAAATCCGCTTTCGAATCGCTTCCGGCGGTTCCGATGACGCGACCGCCTTTCAACTTCACCATCTGAGTCAGCAGGAGACCGACTCCCCCGGCGGCAGCGTGGATGAGGACCGTATCGCCCTCGCCGACCTGGTAGACGTCGTTGCACAGGTAATGGGCGGTCAGGCCCTGCAGCATCACCGCTGCGGCCGTCTCCGGCGCCACTCGGTCGGGTACCGATACGAACTTGCCCGCTTCTCCAATGACGAGGTCGGCGTAGGATCCGGGGACGTTGGACCAGGACACCTGGTCTCCAGGTTGAAATTCGTCGACTCCTTCGCCCACGGCCGCGACCGTACCGGCACCTTCCAGTCCTGGAGTGAAGGGCGTGGGCAGAGGGTATTGCCCGTTGCGGTGGTAGACGTCGATGAAGTTGACTCCGGAAGCGAGAACGCGCACCGAAATCTGTCCGGGAGGGGGACCCGGGTCTTCTCCGCCGTGCAGCTTCATGACCTCGGCGGGTCCAGGCTGTTTCACAATGATGGCGCGCATCGAGTTCCTCCTCATGGATGTGGACTGTCTCGGGAGTCGAGGGTGGCCAAGTCCGGCTGATCGGTGACGTGGGCGAAGCCGCCGAGGTTCCGACGTCGTCTGCCGGGATCGCTTTGCTTCGCCTGATTCCATGTAACCAGCTCCGGCCATGCTAGCGAACCGCCGGGGCATTGTCGTTATCGGTGTGGGTTGACCGAATGCGGTGAGCGGGTGGCGTATTCGAACTTCTCTCTTGTGGTCGTCACCGTGCGAATCGCTGAAGAGGATTGTGGACGGTTGCCGCTGTACCTGTGATTTTACGCGGCCTGTTGTCTTGAGACGTGAGGTGGAAAAGCGTCATTGCGGGATGAATTCTCGAACGGCGAAATGCTCTGTCACCCAGGGTGAAATCCACATTGGTGTTATGCGAATACGCAGTCAAACAATTCGGGGGTGGAAACGAATGTTTCCACCCCCGAATTTAAGGCAATAAGAATCTTATTCTTCGCTCTTATTGCTGCGACGGTTGCCGAGGCCCATGCGGAATTTGCCGCGTGACCACTTGGCAGAATCGCTCTGATTGCTCTGATCTTCCATTTCCTCGCCCACCATGCGGCGAATCGCCTCACGGAAGCCGAGCGAACGCAGTTGACGCCGAAGCGGGTGAGCACCGGGATCGGTACGCAATTCCTTCAGCAGCGCCACGCACATAAACAGCATGACCACCACGAACGGCAGCGCCACGACGATGGTGGCGTTCTTCAGTCCGTTCAGACCACCGCTGAGAAGCAGAACGGCCGCGAGAGCACCGATGGTGAAACCCCAGAACACGACCAAGGGCTTCTTGGGCGTCAGGGAACCGTTGCTGGACAGCGAACCGAGCACCAGAGAGGCCGAGTCGGCACCGGTGACGAAGTAGATCGCGATCAGCAACATGCACACACCGGCGATGAGGCTGTAAGCCGGGAGGTTGTCCAGCAAGGCGAACAGGGCGTATTCCTCACCCTTCGCGTTGGTTGCTTCGAAGTCGAACTTCTCCTGAACCTGCATCCACAGGGCGGATCCACCCATCACGGAGAACCAGGTGATCGAACCCATGGAGGGGATCAGCAGCACACCGATGACGAATTGGCGGACCGTTCGTCCACGCGAGATACGGGCGATAAAGGTACCGACGAAGGGCGCCCACGACAGCCACCATGCCCAGTAGAAGATGGTGTAGCCGCCGACCCAGCCGCTCTCACCGAAGGCCCCGGTGGTGAACGACATGCCGACCAGGTTCTGGAGGTACTGTCCCGCCGATTCCGGCAGGGCGTCCAGAATGAACTGCGTCGGTCCGAAGAAGAACACGAACAGCATGACGAAGGCCGCCAGCAGCACGTTGGTGGTGGACAGCCATTTCACGCCCCGGTGCACACCGGAGAAGGCCGACACCACGAAGGCCAAGGTCAAGGAACCGATGACGATCAGTTCCAAGTACTCACTGTCGTTGACGCCCATGACGACGTCGAGTCCCACCGTCACCTGAGCGGCGCCCAGACCGAGTGAGGCGGCGGTACCGAAGACGGTGGCGAAGATGGCCAGCAGGTCGATCGCGCGACCGGTGGTCTTCTGGAAGGGCTTGCCGTCCAACAGAGGCGTGAACACCTCGGAGAGGTTGTTGCCACGACGCTTACGGAACGTCGAGTATCCCAGGGCGAGACCGGTAATGGCGTAAATGGCCCAGGGGTGCAGTGCCCAGTGGAAGTAGGAGTACACCAGGGAGCCGCGTTCTTGCTCGTTCTCGTAGGAAGGCGAGAAGGGGTCGAGTTCCAGCGGCGAGGGCACGTTGAAGTAGTGAGTCAACGGTTCGGACACACCGAAGAACATCAAACCGATGCCCATACCGGCGGCGAACATCATGGAAATCCAGGGCAGGGTACCGAATTCGGGGTCTTCGTCCGCGTTGCCGAGACGAATATTGCCGTAACGGCTGGCGGCGATGTAGACGGCAAGAATCAAGAAGACGTTGGCCGCGAGAATGAAGAACCAAGCGAAGTTGTCGAGAACCCACTGGAGTGCCGTAGCGGCAGCGGAGTCGAAATTGTCAGGGGCAAAGGCGCCCCAGCCTACAATGCCGAGAATGACAACGGCGGCAATGGAAAATACCACCTTGTCCACTGGCAATGTGGCCGGCCGCCGTGAGGCGGGCTTGACCGTGGCCGTAGGGGCCTTGGTCGGGCTATCAGATTCCGGGTCACTCATAAATTCCTCAGAATATATGGACAATACTTACCTCCTACACCCTAGGGCGTGCATGCACTTTCCGGTGATGTACCGAAAAGTTCTTAACGTGTGTCTCATTTTCGAAGTCAAAACGAAATATTGTGTCCCACGATGTAACCCAGGGCGAGTCCCGGAGTGCGATTGGTGTACGACACAGGCACAATTGAGGTGTGGATGAGGAATTGAGTACACGGACCATTACGGAATTGTCGTTCGGTGCCGACGGGCTGATTCCGGTGATCGTTCAAGACCATCGCAGCGGCACGGTCCTGATGTTGGCGTGGGCCGACGCCGAGGCCCTACGGCGAACCTTGACGACCGAACGTGCCACCTATTGGTCGCGTAGCCGTCAGGAGTACTGGATTAAGGGAGCCACCTCCGGTCATACCCAGGAGTTGGTCGCCGCCTATCACGACTGCGACGGCGACACCGTTCTCTACACCGTGAATCAAAGTGGTCCCGCCTGCCATACCGGCACCGCAAGCTGCTTCGACAACCGACGCCTGGAACAATGACAAGCATGAACATCAGCCGCCTCAAAGGCATCACGGTCGTCTCGGGGATAGCGGTCAACGCGCTGGCGGCGTACCTCGTCACCCGGGATTGGACGACCCGGACGGAGGCCGATGATTTCGGTCTCAGCCGCGACGTCACCCAGAGCGGTACCGACGTCATCGCGTGGGCACTACCGGTGTCCCTCGCCGGGGCAGCCGCTTTCCTGGTGCTGCTGGCCTTGTCGGGCACCGTGACTCGCCGGGTCGTCGCCGCGCTCATCGTCCCCGGCTCGCTGGCGGTGGCGATCGGGGCGGGGCTGCGGTGGCCTGATGGCGTTCAGCCGTTGGTCGTGGCGGCCTGCGCGGTGGTGTCCGCGCTGTTGGCCGTCATCGTGTGGCGCACCGTGCCTCAGTGGCCGAGGCGCGTCGCCAAATACGAGCGTTCCGCTCAAACCGATGTCGGCGACGATCCCGCTGCGCTATGGGCGGCCCTCGATCAAGGCCGGGACCCTTCATCGCCTAATATCGCTGCAACAGCGGATGCCACAGATGCGGACAAAAAGGGGAAAAACACGTGAACGTGCTCCAGGAGATCGTCGAAAACGTAAGAGTTCAACTTGACCAGCGTCAACGTGCAGTCTCCTTGGAGCGGGTCCAAGCGAAGGCCGAAGAGGTTCCGGAAGCGTTGGACGCCTATGCTGCTTTGAAGACTCCGGGAGTCAATGTCATCGCCGAGATCAAGCGTAAGTCGCCCTCCAAAGGCGACCTGGCGTCCGTAACCGACCCCGCTGAGATGGCGGTCGAATACGCGGCCGGGGGAGCCAGCGTCATCAGTGTGCTCACCGAACCCGATTACTTCAAGGGCAGTTTGGACGACCTCGACACCGTACGCGGTACGGTGTCGGTGCCGCTGTTGCGGAAAGACTTCATCGTGTCCGCGTATCAAGTGTGGGAGGCACGGGCGCACGGTGCGGACATGGTGCTCCTCATCGTCGCGGCACTGGAACAGGATCAACTGGAGCAACTGCACCGACTCGTCGAAAGTCTGGGCATGACGGCCCTCGTGGAAGTCCACAGTGAAATCGAAGCCGACCGCGCCATGCGAGCCGGAGCGCGCGTTATCGGCGTCAACGCTCGCGATCTCACCACCCTGGAAGTGGATCGCTCAACCTTCGAACGGATCGCTCCCGGCCTGCCCGGCGACGTCATCAAGGTCGCCGAGTCCGGGGTGCGCTCCGCACGCGACCTCATCCGGTATGCCTCCGCGGGTGCGAACGCCGTTCTCGTGGGCGAAAGCGTCGTTGCCCAAGGAAACCCACGCAGTGCCGTCGCCGCGCTGGTGACAGCCGGATCACACCCAGCGACCCCACGGTCGTGACACAGCCGAATGCCGAGGAGATCATGACTGAACCGGATCAACGAGGACACTGGGGGAACTTCGGGGGACGTTTCGTTCCCGAAGCGCTCATCGCCGCTCTGGACGAGCTCGAAGCCGCTCACTCCAAAGCCATGGCCGACCCGGGATTCCAAGCCGAGCTGTCCCGCCTCAACAGCGAATACGCCAATCTGCCCTCGCCTCTTTACCACGCGGAGCGCCTGTCGCGTGACGTCGGCGCCGACATCTGGTTGAAACGCGAGGACCTCAACCACACCGGAGCGCACAAGGTCCGCAACGTTCTCGGACAGGCGCTCTTGGCCAAACGGATGGGGAAAGAACGGGTCATCGCCGAAACCGGCGCCGGACAGCACGGCGTTGCCACCGCCACCGCCGCGACCTACCTCGGACTGGACTGCGTGGTTTACATGGGTGCCGAAGACACCCGCCGTCAAGCGCTCAACGTCGCCCGGATGGAAATGCTCGGTGCGAAGGTCGTCCCGGTCGACACGGGATCCCAGACGCTCAAGGACGCCATGAACGAAGCGTTGCGGGAATGGGTGGCTTCGGTTCACAACACCCACTACCTCATCGGATCGGTCGGCGGGCCCCATCCGTTCCCCAAACTGGTACGAGACTACTGTCGCGGCATCGGTGACGAAGCACGACGGCAATTTCTCGACACCGTCGGTACCCTGCCGGACGCCGTTGCCGCCTGTGTCGGGGGAGGATCGAACGCGATGGGCATGTTCACCGCCTTTCTCGACGACGAGGTCGAACTCTACGGATTCGAAGCCGGTGGCGACGGTTTCGACACCGGTCGGCACGCGGCCACGATTACGGCCGGAGACCGGGGCGTCCTGCACGGTGCCCGCACCTACGTGCTGCAGGATCCGGACGGCCAAACCATCGAATCACACTCCATCTCCGCCGGACTCGATTACCCCGGCGTCGGCCCCGAACACGCACACCTCGCCGACATCGGACGAGCCGTCTACGAACCCGTCACCGACGACGAAGCCATGCGGGCCCTACGCCGGCTCGCCCGCACCGAAGGAATCATCTGCGCCATCGAATCGGCCCACGCCGTCGCCGGGGCTTTGCGCCACGCCCGCAGACGGCCGGAGAGTCGCATTCTCGTCAACCTGTCGGGGCGTGGAGACAAGGACATGGAAACGGCCGCCTCGTACTTCGGGCTCGCTTAGCGCGACGGTGGGACCCGACCCCGAACGTTCCCGCGCCGTCCGTCCCGTGTGACCCGACCACTTAAGCAACGTCAGGAGAAAGCATGAGCGTCACACCAGCATTCACCGCCGCGCGGAAGGACAACCGTGCGGCCCTGGTCGGATACCTGCCCGCCGGGTTCCCCACCGTCGAAAAATCGCGCGACGCCCTCCGTACGCTGGTGGATTCCGGCGTCGACGTCATCGAAGTCGGTCTGCCGTACTCCGATCCGGTGATGGACGGGCCCGCGATTCAACAGGCCGCCAATCTGGCTCTCCATGAGGGATTTCGGGTCAACGACGTGTTCGACCTCGTCTCGTCGGTGTCAAACCAGGTACCGGTCATGGTCATGACCTACTGGAACCTGGTCGAACACTATGGAGTCGAGGCCTTCGGGACCCGACTCGCCCAGGCGGGAGGGTCCGGGCTGATCACCCCCGACCTGATCCCCGATGAGGCCGAAGAGTGGATGACCGTCTCCGACGCCGCGAACCTGGATCGCACCTTCCTGGTGGCGCCCTCATCGACCGACGACCGTATAAAGTCCACCGTCGACGCGTGCCGTGGCTTCGTATACGCTCAATCGGTCATGGGGGTGACGGGCGCTCGCGATGCGGTCTCCCAAGTGGCCCCGGAGTTGGTGGAAAGGACGCGGCGATTCAGCGATCTGCCCATCGGGGTTGGACTGGGGGTACGAACCGGGGAACAGGCGGCGGCGATCGCACGATACGCCGACGCCGTCATCGTCGGATCCGCCATGGTCAACAGCCTGTTGGAGGCTCCCACTCACGCCGACGGATTGCGTACCCTCGGTAAGCTGACCGAGGAATTGGCCGCGGGCGTGCGTGGTCGCGGTTGACACGACCTCTCGGCGGTGATCCCTTGGGCGGCCGTTCGACCACTTCGTGAACAGCGGAGATAAAGCGTTAACATGACCTCAGCATTGCGCCCGTACTCATCTATAGGAAGTCCGTGACCGTGGACCTATCGTTTATACCCAGCCCATCGGTATCCGAATGGCAGTTCGGACCGCTGACTCTACGTGCCTACGCGCTGAGCATCATCGCCGGAATCGTGGCGGCGGTGTGGATTACCGAGGCACGTTTGCGATCGCGCGGGGCGCCCAAGTGGGCCACCTTGGACGTCGCCGTCTGGGCGGTTCCGTTCGGGATCATCGGAGCCCGGCTGTACCACGTCTTCACCTCGCCGCAAGCGTATTTCGGTGCGGACGGCGACCCGGTCCAAATCCTCATGATCTGGGAAGGCGGCCTGGGTGTTCCGGGAGGTATCGCTCTGGGGGGTGTCGGTGCCTGGATCGGATGCCGTCAAATCGGACTGCCAATGCCCATGCTTGCCGACGCGTTGGCCCCCGGCCTGCCGGTCGCACAGGCGATCGGCCGTCTCGGTAACTGGTTCAATCAGGAACTGTACGGAAAGCCCACCGAAGTGTGGTGGGCGTTGTCCATCGACCCCGGCAACCGGGAACCCGGTTACTATCAGTACGCCACGTTCCACCCCACGTTTCTGTATGAAGCGCTGTGGAACCTCGGCGTCGCCGTGTTGATCTGGGCGGCGGACCGGCGCTTCAAATTCGGAGCCGGTCGGGCCTTCGCACTGTACGTCGGGCTGTACGGCGTTGGACGTTTCTGGGTGGAGGGCCTACGCATCGATGATGCCGCCACCTGGTTGGATCTCCGGCTCAACCAGTGGATGAGCATCGTGATCGTGCTGGGAGCCATCGTTTACCTTCTGATCACTTGGAATAAGCAACGTAGCGTCCTGATCCCCGTCGGAGATCGCGTGGAAATGGTGACCTGGGACTCTGAGCGTGCCGAACACGCCGGTTACGTAAACGGACGTCTGCCGCGTTCCGTGGAGGCGACGAACGCCGACACGACGGCCGAGGCCGATGACGACGACGTGGACGACGACGGCTCGGAACCGAAGCGGGCCACTGAACCCGATGAACCCGAGGTTGACAGCATGAAGGATAATGGGGAGAAACCGAATGATTCGGTTAAATCAGACAAGAATGAGGATTAGCCTTACCCCTGGGCAGGTGTATTTGAAGTGCGCCAACGACGTGCTGTCATTGTAGGAGCCGGAATAGCTGGACTCGCGAGCGCGCTGGCGTTGTCCCGAAGCGGTTGGCGGGTGGCCTTGCTGGAGCAACGGCCCCGCTTTCCCGAACAGTCGGTAGTGATGCTGTTGTGGGAATCCGGTGTCAAGGCGCTTCGGCAGTTGGGCATCGACGCCAAGTTGGACTTGGGCGGTGTCGAACCTGACGACCTGTACATGCGCGACCATTCGGGAGCTCAGGTCGGTCATGTGTCCTTGACCGGGGACGCCGAGCAGGAACATCGCCCGATCTATATTCGACAGGACCGCCTGTTCGACGCCCTGTTGGCCAAACTGGGCCCCGACGTGGAACTGCATAATTCCACTGCCGTGAGCCGGGTCGATCTCATGCATTTGGCGGCCGGTGATGAGACTCGGCGCTGGGACGCCGATTTCCTCGTCGCCGCCGACGGTACGCGGTCGACGATCCGTCCTCTGCTGGAGCGACGTTCTCAGTTGCAGGAAGCCGGGGCGGTGACCTTTCAGGCGCTCATTCCACCGCACCGTGCTCCACGGCGTGAAGGTGACTCTTCGGAAATTTACGGCCCCAATGGGAAGCGATTCTGTTACGCGTCGTTGGGGCACGACGGTGCGGCTTGGATGGCGGTGATTCCGGGTGGACTGCGTCCGGAATCACGCCAAATTCAGCACGAACTGCTCAACCGATGGTTCGACGATTGGCCTGAGCCGGTGGGAGAATACCTGGACGCCACCCGACCGGAAGAGCTGGTGCAAGGGTTGATTCGCACCATCGACCCTCTACCGTCTCGCCTTGACTTCGAAGTGGGGGAGAAGGGAGGGGCGTTGTTGATGGGCGACAGTGCCTCCGGCGTCATCCCGTCGTTTCCCCTGGGGGCGACCGTCGCGCTGGAGGACGCCGCGACCCTGGGGTGGGCCCTCCATCATTATCCTGACGATTTGAACGCCGCTCTGCGTCAGTATCACGAACAGCGCATCGGGCGTATCCGGGCGGTTCACCGCTTCAGCCGTCGCCATCTCAAACTCGGCTCGGGTAAAAAGCGGCTATTGCCGTCCTTGGTACGGGCGACGCCGGACCGTTGGTTGGCGGCCGTCGTCCGCAATCTCGTTTCCTGGGAACTTCCCGACGACATGTGGTGGACGGTTCATGACTGATATACACGATCCCATGACGGCGCTGGCCTACGACGCCTGCCGCGATCGACGCGGCGACGTTACCGTCGAAGCCCCCGCCTCCGATCTGCCTTTCCGTTTGATCAGAGAGTGGGCCGTCTCAGCTCTGCTGGATCCGAAGCGAGACTACCTCGACGCCTGCGACCAACGTGCTACCGGTCTCCTCGAACGCGAACTTGGTGAAGCGGAGGAACGGGTACTGCGAGCACTGGCGTCGCGTCCCCGTCTCACAGTCGAATTGCAGCGTATCACCGGATTTGATGCGAATCGGACGCAAGCGATGCTCAATCGCTTGGCATGGGCCGACATCGTCGCCTGGATACCGAATCCGGCATGGGAGGGGCGCGATTCGTGGCTCTTGATCGATCCGCTGGTACGTTTCCGTTACGGATTCCTAGGGGAACATTACGACAAGTGGCGCCGCGGTCGAATCACCGACACACTGTGGTTGCGCTATCGTCATCGCCTGCACAGTACCGTTTTCCGTCCGCATTTTTACACACTCGCGCGGCAGTGGTTGCTGCGACAACACCCCGACAGTCGGCCCGCGCGTTTGGTGTACCCCGACGCTCGCCGTCAGAAGCTCCTTGCTCTCGACATCGTGACGGTCTCCGACGACGGTGAGGTCGCCGCGATGGGAACGGGCCGTTGGCGGCTTCCTCTCCGGACGGGGCAGGCGGACCGTCTCGCCTATATCAGCCGCCAGGTGGGGTATTCAGGGACGCGGTATCGCTTTCACAGTGTGCCACCGCGCACTGAGACCACGGTTACAGACGTACCTCTGCCGTCCATCATGTCCCACGTGCCACCTCATTCGGAGGAAAGTACAGGTCACGAACGAGTCGGGCGGTGAGAGCAACGACCTCCCCTCGTGTTCCTGCCTGGATCGTGGAGCCGTCGGGAAGGTAAGCTGGGGACTCCCATAACACCTTAAATGTGTAGTAGTCAAGGAGTGACAATGGCGACAGGCGTTGACGCGGTAGTAGCAGGCGCGGGTGGATTCATCGGAGGCCACTTGGTACGCAGCCTTCTCGATGAGGGAAAAACCGTGCGTGCGGTTGATTCCAAGCCGTTCGACCAGTGGTATCAGGTCCACGAACCGGCGGACAACCTACATCGCGACCTGTCCAGCCTGGAGGCCGCCCAAGAATCGGTCGCCGGCGGCGTGACCGAATATTACAACCTGGCCTGCAACATGGGAGGCATGGGTTTCATCGAGAACCACAAAGCCGCCTGCATGCTGTCGGTGCTTCCGTCCACACACACCCTGATGGCCGCACGGGACGCGGGAGCCGAACGGTTCTTCTACTCCTCATCGGCCTGTGTGTACGCCGGATACAAACAGACCGACCCGAACGTGACCGCCCTCAAAGAGGACGACGCCTACCCGGCCGACGCCGAGGACGGCTACGGCTGGGAGAAGCTGTTCACCGAGCGTCTCTGCCGCCACTTCCGCGAGGACTTCTCCTTGCAGACCCGAGTCGCCCGCTATCACAACATCTACGGCCCCGAAGGCACCTGGGACGGTGGACGTGAGAAGGCTCCCGCCGCCGCCTGTCGTAAGGTGGCGCTCGCCGCGTTGACGGGCGACAACGAGATTGAAATGTGGGGCGACGGGGAACAGACTCGCTCGTTCACCTACATCGACGATTGCGTCAAGGGCACCAAGATGATCGCCCGTGGCGACTTCGCCGAGCCGATCAACCTCGGATCGTCGGAGATGGTCTCGATCAACCAACTGTTTGAACTGGTCGCCGAAATCGCGGGCACCGAGATCAAGATCAACCACATCGACGGGCCCCTCGGAGTACGGGGACGCAATTCCGACAACACCCTGATCCAGAAGGTTTACGGCTGGGAGCCGTCCATCAGCCTGCGCGAAGGCATTGAAAAGACCTATGCCTGGATCTATGACCAGGCTAAACAAAGCTACAACCTCTAGGGTTTCGGTCGGTATGAACGAACCACGGATACGGCGCGTCGACGTCTTGGGCGTCGGTGTGTCCACAGTCAACCAAGACATGGCGCTCTCCGAAGTCACTCGCTGGATCAACACCGGCGAGCGACAATACGTGTGTGTCACGGGAGTGCACGGCGTCATGGAATCGCAGCGTGATCGACGACTGCGGGAGATTCACAACGACTCCGGTCTGACCACACCCGACGGCATGCCGATGGTGTGGGCCGGGCATAAAGCCGGTGCTCCGTGGATGGACCGCGTATACGGCCCCGACTTGATGCTGAACGTACTGCACCGTGCCGCTGAACGCGGCTGGTCGTCCTATTTCTACGGGGGTAAGGACGGAGTACCCGAACTCCTGGCGTCGCGCCTGACCGAACGGATCCCAGGATTGAAAGTGGCCGGATGGTATTCACCGCCGTTTCGGCAGCTCTCCGAATCTGAAGACGACGACATCTGCGCTCGCATCAACGATTCGGGAGCCGACCTGGTATGGGTGGGACTCTCGACTCCCAAACAGGAACGCTGGATGGCCTCGCACCGCGAGAAGTTGACCGCCCCAGCGCTGTTCGGAGTGGGAGCGGCGTTCGACTTCCATGCCGGTCTCGTCCCACAGGCGCCGCCCTGGATGCAACAGCGCGGGCTGGAGTGGGCCTATCGGCTCGCGAAAGAACCCAAACGCCTGTGGCGCCGCTACTTCCGTAACAATCCGGCGTATATGTGGCGGATTCGGCGTCGACCGCCGTATTTGCGCGACTAATCCGAGTACACCGTCCACACGGTACGAATACCGTGAAACGGGGCGCGTCACCGCCGTATGGATCGGTGACGCGCCCCGTTTCGTTATGGAACGCTCGCTGGTTTAACTTGTTTCGGCCTGGAACATCCAGGACTGCTTTTCCAGTTCCGCGGTGATGCCGATGAGGATGTCCTGGCTCACGAGGTCGGTGGAATCCAAGATCTCGATGCGCTCGCGCATGTTGGCGATGCAGGTGGTGTACGCCTCGACCATGAAGGTAACGACGTCGGAGTCGAGTAGGGGACCCGATTCCAGTTTGGGTAGGTCGGAATTCTGCGCGACGGTGGCGGCACGTCCGTCGGCGTGAGCGCCAATGGCGATAATTCGTTCGGCCACGGTATCGACCGATTGCCGAGTAAAGTCGACGACTTCGTCGAGCTGCAAATGCAGGGCGCGGAAGTTTTTCCCGTAGATGTTCCAATGCGCCTGCTTGCCGAGCAATGCCAGATCGATGAGTTCAGAGAGCGACTGCTGCAGCGCACTCGCCGTGGTATCGCGGTTCTCGGCGGTCAGCGCCGTGCTGATCGATGCCATATGTCAGTTCCTCCAAAACCTGTGACAGAACACGGTTCGTTCACGATCGTCCGCGTCCATTCTTCAGTTTAGTAGGCTTCTCCCCGTCGTGTCGGGACTCGGCGACAAACCCGAGCCGAGCGGGTGAGAAACGTGGAAAGCGGGTGAGATCGGCCATGCTCGAGGCCATCTCACCCGCTTGTTCGGAACGGTCAAACACGGTCATCGTCTGACGTTTCAGTCGGTTCTAGACGTCCACATCGCGTTCCCGGAGCCACGCGAGCGGATCGGTGGGTTCGCCGTTGATACGGATCTCCAGGTGAATGTGAGGTCCGGTGGAGTCACCGGTGGAACCGACGGCGGCAATGGTCTCTCCCTTGGAAACCGATTGCCCTTCGGAGACGTTGAGTTGTGAGTTGTGGCCGTAGTAACTGGTGACGCCGTTACCGTGGTCGATGATCACCAGCTGCCCGAACCCGCCATTCCAGCCGGTGAAGGTGACGGTGCCGTCGCCGATGGCGGAAACGTCCGATCCCATGTTGGCGGCGAAGTCCGCACCGTTGTGCATGGTTCCCCACCGTTGTCCGAATTGGGAACTGATGCGAGCGGATGAGGGGAGTTGCCAGTCGGGTTCGTTGACCTCGGGTTCTGGGCTCGGCTCGGGCTTTTTCTCGGCGGAGTCGTCGCCTTCCGAGGAGTCCTTGGACTTCTCGTCGTCGGACTTCGACTTTTCGTCGTCCTTGTCGTCTTCTTTTTCTTCCTCGTCCTCCGCTTCGTCGTTCGGAGGAGTGGGGTCGGTGTCGTCCTGCGGCTTGTAGGTGTGGTGGGCCGCATCGCCGGGAATCGACGCCTGTTCCTGAGCGTTGTCGGAACCGGTGCTGGCATATGCGATCGAGCTACCGGTGATGACCACCGCCGTCAGGGCGGCGGCC